>NZ_JBSFEO010000076.1:0-33963 GCF_053594475.1 Embleya sp. NPDC001921 | reverse complement strand
GCGTCGCGGCGGTGCGGTGGAATCCCGCAGTAGCAGCTCAGGTCGAAGAACAGGTCGTACGGGCCGCGCACGCCCACCTCGTCGAGCCGGGTGGCGTCCCCGCACAGCACCGTGACGTCCGCCCGCGCCGCGTCGGCCTTCTCCCTCGCCTGCCGGACCGCGCGCTCGACCAGGTCGACGGCCTCCACTCGCCAGCCGTGCCGGGCCAGGTACACCGCGTTGGTCCCGGTGCCGCAGCCGAGTTCGAGGACCCGGCCCGGCATCAGCGCACCGGGCCCTTCCACCAGGGCCACCAGCTCGGGCGGCGTGACGCCGCTGTCCCACGGCGGCTTGCCGTCCCGGTAGAAGTCCTCCAACACGCGGCGCACAAAACCCTCTTGCTCGAGCTCCGCAGCCGTCCGAGTCTCGCTCATCGCTACCCCTCCAAGAAATTAGAGTTCATCTCTAGTGACTGACTCTAGAGATATACTCTCGGCATGGATGCGGTCAAGGAATCCGACGGACAGAACGTCAAGCGCCCCGACAAGAGGGCCGAGCGCTCGCGGCGCACCCGCGAGAAGATCGTTGCGGCGGCGCGGGAGTTGTTCGTCGCGCAGGGGTACGGTGCGACAAGCCTTCAGGAGGTCGCCGATCGCGCGGGTGTGGCCGTCCAGACCGTGTATTTCGTGTTCCGAAACAAGCGCGCGCTGTTCAAGGACGTCGTCGACACCTCCATCGCCGGCGACGCCGAACCGGTCGCCACGATGGACCGCGACTGGTTCCGCGCCGCGTGCGCCGAGCCCACCGCCGCCGGGCAACTGCGCGCCCACGTACGGGGCGTGCGCGACGTCCTCGGCCGAGTCGCCCCGATCGTGCCGCTGATCGCGGCCGCGGCCGCCACCGACCCGGAGATCGCCGCCCAGTGGCCCGCCGGCCCCGACCCGCGCTACACCGTCCAGCACGCCGCAGCGAAGGCACTGACATCCAAGCCCGACGCCCGCCCCGACGTCGATACCGCCCGCGCCGCCGACCTGCTGTACGGGCTGCTCAGTCCGGAGCTGTACCTGATCTTCGTCCGCGACCGGGGCTGGTCCCCCGACGCCTGGGAGGAGTGGGCATGTGTGGCCCTGACCACCCACCTCTGCACGGACCACGAGTAGGCCACCGACTCTTCGGCGACAGCCGCCCAGGCGGAGTCCGCGACCGGCTACGGCTGCGGAAGCCACGGACGGCCCGGACCGCTTGGGGCCAGGAGGCCGTTCGGGGCTGGTGGGACGTGGGAGTTCCCCCTCTCTGGGTGGTGCGGTTCCAACTCCTCGGCGTCCACGGACGGGGGCGGGGGCGGTGCGAACCAGGCGTCCCAGCGGAACGAGAAAGCGCAGTTGACCAGGGTCTGGTGGCGGCGGATGGCGGTGTCGGAGCGGACTTGGAAGTCGGCCCAGCCGAGTTCGTCCTTGACCTGCTTGTGGCTCTGCTCGATCCCATGACGGATCCCGTGGACGCGCACGATCTCGGCGAGGTCGGCCGCGGGGTGCGGGCTTTCGTCCTCGCGGGGACCGCCAGGGCGGGGCGGACTGGTGGCGAGGTACCAGGTGGCCTTGGCCGGCAGTGTCGCCGGGTCAGCGGTGGCCACCACCAGGCGCGTCGTCCCGTCCGGGCCCCACCACCCGAGCCTCGCGTCGGCGGCCCACCAGGTCTCGGTGTGGCCGTCACGGAAGCGGCGGATCACCGCGTTCCGGTCGCCGGGATCCCCCGGCCCGCCCCAGGTCAGGACGCGGGCGGCGTCGACGGGAGTATGGGCCTGGTCGCCCCGGGCCCAGGTCCCGTGGCGCGGCTTCAACGCCAACACGAACGGCATTCCGGCGTCTACGAGTTTGCTGCGGATGCCGTCCTGGTCGCCGTAGGCGCAGTCTGCGGCCACCGCCCGGAAGGACACCCCCGCCTGTTTCGCTTCCCGGGCCAGGGCGGCCCCGATCCGCAGTTTCGTGCGGAAGTCGGGGTCGTTCCTGCCTTGTGGGAAGTGGTGGGCCGGGGTGTGGGGAACGGCGTGCAGGGGGTGGTAGAGGCGCTCGTCCGCCCAACACGCGGTCACGGTGACGACGCCGCGGTCGATCTTCCCGACCGATCCCAGACTGCTTGCCGACGTGCGCGGTCGCCGTGCCGTCCTTGCGGTCGCCGGAGTCGTTGATCACCAACACCCCGCCCGCGTGCGGTGCGGTCGCCGGATCCGCGAGCAAAAGCTCCACGCGGCGGGCGTTGATCCGCTCGTGGTCCCAGGTCGACTCGGACAGGAAGAACTGCAGCCGCTGTACCGCCGGATGCTGTGCACCGACCACGGGTTCCGTGCCGGCCAGACAGGTCGGCGTCTTGTTGCGGTCCTCGGAAGCAACAGCCCGGCCGGGTACTCGCGGAACCCGCGGCGCTGTGCCAACGTCGAGAAGAGGTCGTCGAACCGCGCGGAATAGGCCTCCAACCGCCCCGGTGCGGGCGGACAGGGCACACGCTTGGTCATCGCAACCCCCCGAGGCGCAGGCGACGTTCCCCCCTATCGGCGTACCGCGACCCTGACCCGCTGTCAACAAACCACCGGTAAGGGGCGATACGGTCGGCCCGCCGAACCCCCGGCACACGAACGGGCCTCACCAACCATCGGCGCGGTCACAGCGTGGCACCCCCGGCCGAGACGCGCGACACGGGCGCGCTGCGGCCCTGGTTCCCACGCACAGGAGAACGCGGGACGTCGGCCGAGCGCAGCGCTCGCGCCCCGCTCGCGGCGAGCTCCGCCTCGATTGATCTCGCCGGAGATCGTCGGGATGGCAAGGGTGGGGACCCGGTGCCGAACGCGGAATCGAACCGGTCGATGGCCTTGAGTACCGCGGTCAGCGGCCTGTCCGGAATCTATCCGAGGATGACATCGAAGCGACTGTTTCCAGGGGAGCGCCGCGCCGAGGATGAACCGCACGGGCCCGGACGCGGAAGACGTTCGGCCCGGGTACGGCCGCCGCACCCTCGCGCGGCCGATCCTGCCTCCACGAAAGGTCTCTACATGCGCGCATCCGCCTCGCGTCCCACCGCCGACACCGGCCCCGTCCCGCGCCGCCGGCGCGGACTGGTCGCCAAGGCGATCGCGGCCACCGGAGCGGCACTCGTGCTCGGCTCCACGGCGTTCGCCGGCAGCGCCGGCGCGATCGTCAACGGGCAGGACTCGACCGAGAGTTACCCGTTCATGGCCTACGTCCCGATGACGGCCGGGGGCGTGGACGCCGGGTGCGGGGCCACCCTGATCGATCGGCAATGGGTCCTCACCGCGGCGCACTGTGTCGACCGTGATCTGCCCATCGAACTGGCCGGGACGGTACGGATCGGCAGCGAGAACCGCACACAGGGCGGCACCGTGCGCGGCATCGACAAGATCGTGATGCACCCCGGCTACTCGCAGCCGGCCGACGACGGTGGCTACAACGTGAACGACCTCGCGTTGATCCGCCTGGACCGGCCGGTCAAGGAGAAGCCGATCAACCTCGCCAAGCAGGCCGGGCCGGTGGGCACGCCGACTCGGCTCCTGGGCTTCGGCACCATCGTCGACCCGGACAGGCTCGAGGACGCGGTCTTCCCCAACCGGCTCCAGGAGCTGGACACCCGCCTGGGCACCAGCGCCGAGTGCAACGGCCGCACCGACGCCACCCGCCTGTGCACGGTCAGCCGCAAGCTCAACGCCATGGCCTGCTTCGGCGACTCCGGCGGCCCGCAGATCCAAAAGAACCGCGCCGGCAGGTGGGAGCTGATCGGCACCACCTCGGGCGACGGCGACGGCAAACCCGGCTGCGCGACGGGCCCGGGCCTGTACACCAACGACACCGCGTACAAGAACTGGATCCACAAGACGATCCACGACCGCACGTAAGACCGAGGCGCCGCGACCCCGGCACGGGGCGGTCCACGCCGGGCGCGGGTGTGGTGCGGGTTCGAAACCGCCCCACCGTCCGGAGTCGCAGTCCCGTCCGAGTCGACGACCGAAGGCCGTTTCCAGGCCGGAGGTGGTTTTCCATCAGGTCCGTGTGGGCCTCGGTCATCCGCCCCGCACACAGCAGCCGAAAAACCGGAAGCACCGGCTGCCCGCCGGGGTCGTCGCGGGAGCAGGCCGGGCACAGGTACACCTCGTGTGACCGTGCCCGGCCGTTCACGTTCGTCGGACACAAGGCATCGCGGATCGGCGCCCGGGGGCGGCGCCCTCGAGTACGCGGAAAGGGAGGGAAGTGCGCACGATGACAACGGCCGACCCTCACAAGCGTCCCGAGCACCGACGCCCGGCCTGCCGGCCCGGCACCGGTGGGAGCTTCGCGTCCGTGCTGTGGAGTCTCAGCGCCCGTGGCACAGGCCGGTCTCTGGCCGGCGGCTTCTTCGCTCTCCCCCGGCGATGGCACGCCGATTCAGTCTCAGAGTCGTGGCATATCCTCAGCCGCTTCGCACGTCCGGCGAGCTGCGGCCCTCCGACCTGCGGTGTGTTGCAGCGGCCTTGTTGGCGGTTCGGACGGCCGGTGGGATCAGTGTCGACGAGGCGGTCGAGTGCGGTGATCTCGCGGGCGCGATCGTGCTCCACGAGTTCGGCGCGCAGGTCGAAGTGCACGACGTACACCGACTCCGCGATCGGCGCCATCCGAGGCAGGCCCGGGTCGGTCGTCGTCAAGCGCACGGTGCCGCCGTATCGGGCCACGATGCCCAGGACGGTGAGGAGTTCGTCGAGGTCGCCGGCCTCGACACCGACACCGCCGTCGGGGTGGGGGCGCGCGATCAGGCGGCCCACCGCCCGGGCGTCCGGGGCCGTGGACGTAGTTCTCACCGATGTTCTCCGCGTCGGGCACAGGAACGCACCGGCAGACGAACGCACCGACCCGCGCGAGCACAACCGGACGGGCCGCCGCCGGGGGACGGCGACCCGCCGATGTGACCGGCTACCGCAAGCTGCTGGACCTGCTCGCCGACCACGGCGACACCGAAGCCGTGCCGATACCCGTGTCGATCGAGACGTCCCGCGGTCTGCTCGTGGCGGTCCTGCGGACCGGCACCCGACAAGTCTTCGCGACCCGCTTGCCTGCCTCCCGCTGCCGCGACTGAGTTGCTCCGAGTTTGGTGGAGTCCTTGAAGCCGAATTGTGGTGCCCGGCGTAAAGGAGCCCCACAAGCTATGCCGGCGCCACGCAAATGCCCCGATGAGCTGCGGGAGCGGGCGATCCGGGAGGTACGCACCTCCGGACGTCCGGTTGCGCACGTCGCCCGGGACCTGGGCATCCACAAGGAGGCTCCCTGCTCGCACAGCGGCAGAAGCGCCAGGACCCTGAGTGGGTGCTCAGCCGCGAGGAACTGGTCGCCAGGTTCGAAGCGTTGCCGGACGGACGGTTTCCACGCGGCCGAACTGACCTCGGGCGCGGGACACGACCGCTTCGACTTCGCTCTCGGCCTGATCATCGACAACCTCCGGCCGAACGGTTCCTGACGCGCCGACGTGCCCCCGGTGTGGGCGGGTCCAGGCCCGAGGCCCGCGCGGGCTTCGCGGAACGGGGCGGCGGTGTCGGCATGACGCCGTCGCTCAACCCACCCGTGGTCAGGGCAAGTCGCCAGACGGAGACGCGCCGAGCTGACCTTCCTGCTCGGCATGGCCTTCCAACTGGTCCTCTCCGAGTTCGTGAGCCGCCTCGACGCCGTCGGCTATGCCGATCTCCGCCCCGTGCACGGCCTGGTCTTCCAGGCACTACGCGGCTCCGGCGCGACGAGCAGCGAACTGGCCGAGCACCTCGGCGTCACCAAGCAGGCCGCCGGCCAGATCATCGACGACCTGGAGAAACGCGGCTATGTCAAGCGGCAACCACACCCTGCCGGCGGCCGTCGCAAACTCGTCGTCCTGACCGAGAAGGCGCGGGAGCACCTCACTGTGGCCGGACGGATCCTGCATGAACTGGAGGCGCAGTTGACCAAGCGACTCCACGACGCCGGGCAACAGGTTCCGCGAGCGGAACTCGCAGCAGTCATCCGCACGTTGGCCGGAGACTCGATCCCACCATGGCGCCCCGTCTGGTGAACGGTACGGCGTTGTGCGACGGCGGCTCCGCGGCTGCGGCACGTCGCGCCACCCTGGGAATCAAAGAGGGCTTTGCCCCAAGAGAAGTGTGTTGCGGCTTTCGAAGTGCTCGAGTGGTCCAGGTAATTGGGTCGGTGCACGTCTTCTGTGACGGGTGCGGCTTGAGGTGATTCGCGCCTGCCCGTTTCGCCGCGTTCACTCCTGTCTGTTCCCGGGACGCGCCCGTCCGCCCCCATTCACGCCTTGGATGAACGGGACGCCCGGCGCCACCAACGAAAGATGACCGGACATCGGCGCCATCCCAGTGATCCGTCCGACGCCCGTTCGCGACCCTCGACATCGACATAACACGTCGTGCAACGCGACCCCACCGTCAAGGAATTCGGGATCCACCCCAAACGTTGGATCGTCGAGCGAACCTTCGGATGGTTCATGCACCACCGCCGCCTCGTCCGCGACTGCGAAACCCACCCACACCGCTCCGAAGCCATGATCCACCTCGCCATGATCGACCTCATGAGCAGACGCCTCACCCACGAATCCACCCCGAACTGGCGCGACATCCAACCCCAGGACCGGAACCAGACACCTCTCCAGGCGTAAAGCTCTTTTAAAGTCCTCACGGACGCGGCGACACTGATCGTCAGCGAACTCATCGGCTGACGACAGCGACGGCTTGATCCGTTTGCGGGTTCTACATCTGGACGGAGCGCTGACATGTGAGGTCTACGACGGCTCGGAAGCCCCCCACGTGTACGCCACCCAGCTTCGATGACGAATTCGGGGGTGGCCTCCAGTTGGTCGCGATAACGGCGGACTGTTGGGGCGCGCGATACGCCGAAGATGGCAAGTGCATCTGGGCCCGTCTCGACGCGCCCCACCCCGAGCTACGGCAGTCGGCCGACACCACAGACGGGGTGTTCGTTATGGACCCCGCCAGGTGAACGACGCAGCTCATTCCACCATGAGGACAGTTGGTGCGATCGGCTGATGTCGGGCGACTTCGGGCTGGACGCCGACGCCCGTCGCGGGCATGCAACACGGCCCCGAGCAACTGCCTCCGGACGACACGTGCCGACCGTGATCTCGGCCACGTGGTGTTGCCGGGCCCGGACAGTCGGCCGACCGCCCGGGTCAGTCATGTGGCTGCCCACCCGGAGGCCGGTCGGGCTGCGGCGGCGGCCGGTTCGGCGCGAGTTGCATCGAACCCGAAAGGCCCTCACGCGATCGAGAGCAGCCCCGGGTGCCGCCGGACTGCAGCCGCAGGAAAGGAGGGCTCAGGGAGCGGTGAACGGCTCGGCGCTGAAGGCGCGATGCAACACGTCGAGGAAGGCGGGGGCCGCGGGTATCGCAACCGGGCCGATGCGATGGACCGCCACGCCCGGCGTCCAGGAGTTCATGACCACCGCTCCGGACAACGACGGCAGATCATCGACCGTGATCTCCCGGTCGTACTGGGGGACTCCGAGTCGTCGCAGTTGCCGACGCAGGATGGCCATGGTGGTGCCGCCGAGCATGTCGGCCCTCGGCCATACCACTGCCGAGCCGTCCCAGAAGGCGAGATTCCAGATCGTGCCTTCGCTGAGCCGGCCCCTGCGGTCCAGGAACGCGGCGTCGTCGAAACCCTGCGCGACCGCTTCTCGAAGGTAATGCGTCTTGGCTACCTCCCCCACGTGTTTCACCGCGGGCAGTACGCGTTCGTACTCGACCGTCGCCAGGGACAGCGGGCCCGTGGGGCCGTTCGACGCCGCTGCGGTACGCACCAGCACCTCGGGCTGCACCTCGGGTCCGGCCACGGTGAACTCACCCGCCGGTGAGTACACCGTGGCCGTCATCGAAAGGTCGGAGGGGCCTGTCTTCAGCGCCGTGCGAAGGTAGGACCGCACCCGCTCTTCCGGAACGGTCTGGCCGAACAGCTTCAGCGAGGCGACGCGCAGGCGCTCCATGTGGAGGTCGAGGCCGCGAATGCGGTCCCCACGCACCTGCATGGCGGTGAAGTGGGCGAAGCCGGCAAAGGCAAGCGGCGTCAGATCCTTCGTACCGGCGGCGCGCCCGTTGCGCTGCGCCACGTACGGCGAGTGGTCGTCGCGGCCTTTGATCAGGGGAACGAGTGTCGCCCCACCGGTGGCAACTCCGGCGCCGATTACGGCGCGACGGGACAATGACATGATCTTTGGACCTCCATGACGACAGCGTTTGTGGAGAGCGGGGAGCACGAGTCGAACGTCTCGGTCGGGTCAGGACGGCGGCAGGAAGAAGGCCGGGGCGGGTTCGGTCAGCAGCGTCACCGACTTGAGGTGGGTGTACATGTTCAGCGTCTCGGCGCAGAACTCGCTGCCGATGCCGCTGTCCTTGAACCCACCGAACGGGGAGCCGTCCACGAGGTTGAAGTACTTGTTGACCCAGACGGATCCGGCTTCGAGCGCGTCGGCGGTGCGCAGCGCGTCGCCGAGGTTGTTGGTGTAAAGACCGGCGGCCAAGCCGTAGCGCACGTCGTTGGCCTCGCGGATCATCGTGTCGTAGTCGTTCCACCGGATGACCGACAGGACGGGACCGAAGATCTCCTCTTGGGCGATGCGCGAGCGGTTGTCGGTGGCGAAGATCGTCGGTTCGACGAAGTAGCCGTGTTCGTTGCCGGGGATGTCCGCGCGGCGTCCGCCGGTCAACAGTTCCGCGCCCTCGTTCTTGCCGATCTCGATGTAGTCCAGGACGCGCTTGCCCTGCTTCTGCGACACCAGGCCGCTGACGAGTGTGGCGGGGTCGATCGGCGATCCGAGCGTGATCCGCTCGAAGCCGGCGACCAGTTTGGTCATGAACGTGTCGTAGATGTCGTCGTGCACAAACAGTCGGGTCCCGGCCAGGCAGGACTGGCCGTTGCAGTACGTCACCGCGAAAGCGGCGTTGTCGACGATGGCGTCGATCTGGTCGACGACATCGGGGAAGACGATGTTGGGGCTCTTGCCGCCCAGTTCCAGGGATACCGGGACCAGGCGGTCGGCGCCCGCCGCGGCGACCAGTCGTCCCACTTCGGAGCTTCCCGTGAACGCCAGCTTCCGCACGTCCGGATGCGCCGTCAACGCGGCCCCGGCTTCCTCTCCGAATCCCGGAACGATGTTGACCACTCCGGGCGGGAAGATGTCCGTGATCAGCTTGCCGAGTTCCAGGGTGGACAGCGAGGCGTGCTCGTCCGGCTTGAGGACGATCGTGTTACCCGCGGCCAGAGCCGGGGCGATCTTGAACGCGGTCATGATGGCCGGCACGTTCCACGGGATGATCTGTCCCACGACCCCGATCGGTTCACGTTTCGCTATCGCCATTCCTCCGGCGATGGGACGGTTCCACCCGGCATGGGTAAGTACCGCGGCGGCGAAGAATCGATACTGCCCGATTGCGAGTCGATGGTCGATCACCGTCTCGCCGATCCGGCGCCCGATGTCGAGCGCGTCGATCAAGGCCAACCGATCGATGTCGGCCTCCACCGCGCGCGCCAATTCGAGCAGCAGCCCGGAACGTTCCTCGAGCGAGGTCCTCGACCACGCCGGGAACGCGGCCTTGGCAGCCGCGACGGCCGCCGCGACGTCCCCCGCCGAGCCACGCGTGACATCGGCCAGATGTTCACCGGTGGCGGCGTTGAGTGCCGGGAACGTCCGCACCGTCGGTGAGGCGAAGCGGCCCCCGATCAGCGGTCGGTAATGCCGGTCCAGGCCGGCCTGCTCGGACGAACCGATTGTTGCGCCTGTCATGCGAGCCTCCTTGTCGGGGCGCGATGCGCGCCGCCCGGACCGGACGAAACAACCCCGGGAGCGGCGCACTGATCGAGCAACGCTTATTGCGTACTGGCTACGGTCGGCAATTTTTTGCCGATATGTTTCCGTGTCGAATCGGGAACTCTTCGTATCCGAGTGGAGCATCGACACAGCGATCCTCGGCGAGCATGCAGGCCCACGGCCGCCGCGAGGCCCGATCGCGGCGGCCTCCTGGTGATCTCCGTCCGATCCGTCGTCCCCGACCACGCCGCCCTGCCGGGCGACCGCTTCGGCATCCTCGAGGCCACCACCGCACGTTCACCGCCCTGCCCGCGGACACAGACCGAACCGCACCCCCGCGTACCTGTCGCCGGATCTCCAGCCACCGGTGGTGCTGCCGCGTGCGCCCTCGAACGTTCGTCGCCCGAACCCGCCTCCAGCCGGGCCGCGCGCCGGTCGGCGACGGCCGCGGTCAGCGAGTCGGAACGTGGTGGGCGACTACGACCAGGGCGGTGCGTGTGTGTTGCGGGCGGTGGTTCTCGGTGGTGCTCTCGTGGTTCATGGATCCAGTACAGCCCGGAGTCGGTGGACAGCCCATGGGCGAAACCCGGAGATACCTTGGTGCGCGTCTACACTCGCGCGCATGGACCCTTTGAGTGACATGCTCGGCGGCATCCGCGCCGAGGGTGCCTCCGTCAGCCAGGCCGTGCTGGAGCCGCCGTGGGCGATCCGCTTCACCGACGGTGCGCCGCTGACCATGCTCACGGTGATCAGCGGCGGCGGCATGGTGATCCTGGCCGACGGCACCGAATTCAAGGTCGGCGCGGGCGACACCGCGCTGGTGCGCGGCCCGGCACCCTTCCACCTCGCCGACAGCGCCGCCGCGCTCGACCGCCCGCACCGGACGTACGAGATCGCCTGCTTCGATCCCGAGCGCACTCGGGTCGCCGGCCCACGCACCGGTGCGGCCCCCGAGGGTTCCACCACCCTGATCGTGGGCGGTTACCGCGCCACCCGCAGCCGTCACGAGCGGCTGTTGCGCACCCTGCCGCCCGCGCTGGTGTTGCACGAGGACGCCGACGGCGTCCTGTGGCTCGACTCGGCCAGGGACGCGCTCGCGCGCAGGCATCAGCCGGGAGGCCAGGCCCTGATCGACCGCGTCCTGGACGCGGGGCTGGTCTGCACGCTGGGTTGCTGGTTCGAGCAGGAGGGCGCCGAAGCCCCGGGCTGGTACCTGGGGGCGATGGACCCGGTCGTGGGCCCCGCGCTCGAGGCCATCCACCGGTGCCCCCGCGCGGCGTGGTCGGTGGGCTCGCTGGCGGCCGAGGCGAACGTGTCGCGGGCGCACTTCGCCAAGCGCTTCACCGAGGTCATGGGCCGGCCGCCGCTGAGCTACCTCACCGAGTGGCGCATGCACACCGCCGAGGAGTTGCTGTCGGACCCGCACCGCAGCGTGGCGGAGGTGGCGGAGGCAGTCGGCTACACCGACCCGTTCGCTTTCACCACGGCCTTCAAACGCCTCCGGGGGATGACCCCGAGGCAGTTCCGCCACCGGTCGGTGTGAGCGCTGCCGCTCCCCCTCCCCCGCAGATCTTCCGGGTATAGCAGGGCGGGCCGAGGCCCGGCCTGGTGAAGCGGCCGTCGACGGACCGGTCCAGTCCGAAGATCTCGCCCCGGAGTTGCGTGCCTTGGTGACGCCGTCGCCAGGTGCCCCCAGTGGCCGGCCGGGAATCCGTCGGTGCCGACCGCGATCTGCTTGCCGACCCAGCCCGACACGGCGTAGCCGCGCAGGCCGGACGGCCACCTGATCAGCGGCCCGTTCAGCACGCCGTCGTGGCGATTGCCCGAGCGGTCGACGGTCTCGCCGTCGGTGAAGTGCCAGGAGGCCGGCAGTCCATCGTCCCGGCCGCGCAGGCGCAGGTTCTTGGAGGACGTCGGGCCGCCCGAGGCCCGTATCGCCACCCACATGGACGACAACGACAACCTGCGCGCCCAGGCATGCAGACCGGACGGGTGTGTCGCTGCTGTCACAAGGGCCCGCACCCGGTCGCACTCTCGTCGAACTCAGCGGTCGGGCGTGGGAATCGGTCGCGGAGGCCGAGGACGCTGGGGCGATCAGTCGTTCACGTCGTAGACGTCCACCATGCGCCCGCGCGCGTGCGGGGAGTAGTCGGTGCCGAAGTGGACCTGGAGGTAGCGGTTCCACTCGAAGCCGTATCTTCCGGGTGTGGAGATGTCCGTCGCCTGGCCGGTGAGTTCTCCGGCGCGGTCGTTCAGGCGTCCGTCGAGGTCGTTGGTCTTGCGGTCGCCGTGGACGGAGTCCACGTAGACGAATGAGTCGGAGTCGTCGTTGTGGATGTCGCAACCGACGTTGTCGCGTCGCCCTCGACTGCTGCGGGCCATCGGTCGCGAAGCCGAACACGTCGCGGACAGGCACGCCGGCGAGGCGTCCGAGGCGCTACTGGAACTCGCCCGCGCCTGTGCCCTGGCGACGACGAAAGCACGACGGCCGCCCCAAGGTCGTGTCCGCCGACGGGCAAGGCGTCACGCTCCGCATCGCGCAATGGGGCGGTGCCGGGGCCTCCTCCCCCCGAGATCGGGGACGAGGTGTTTGTGGGCTTCGAACACGGTCGGCTCGATCGACCCTTCGTTCTCGGGGCCTCTACAACGGTGTGGACACACCCGGCACGCATGGCGATGTTCCGCTGATCGACGGGGCCACCGGCCGCTGAGTTGCAACTTCGCGGCCCCGTCGGGTGCCATGGATTGCCCCGTCGGGTGGATGGCAGGTCGTCGGGTTCGAACAGGCAGAGGCCGTACGGGACGTCGGCGGACCCGCGACCCACTCCTGCGCGCCATCGGCGACGAGGCCGAAAACGCCGCAGCCCCGCAACCGGGCCGGGCAACCGCCGCACTGACGCCACTCGCCCGCGCCTACGCTCTGGTGATCACCGCCGGCACACCCGGCGCCGCCCCGGCCAGCGTCAGCCGCCGCGCAGTCCTCCCCATTTTCGACCGGCCCAACGACCCGGTGGTTTGGATCCGGTGACGCGTGCCGGCCTGACGTGGTGTCGGGAAATCGGCAAGGGACGCCTGGACCTACCTGACCGCCACCCCGCAATCGGCGCCGTGGCGGTCAAAGAGGGTCACGACGACGCCGATGCTCAATCACCCCCAGATCAAACTCCCCGAGTACACGGGCCCGAGCCGCACCGCTCGGTCCCACCCGCTCGCACGACGGCAGCGTCCTCGGGTTCGCCGCAGTGGGATCGGGGCCGGCGGGGAGGTCCCGATGCCGCCGCAGGTGGCATGGCGACGTAGGCGGCGCGGAACGGCGGCCGCCGCAGGCGCCTACGTCGGCGGTACTCGGCCTGTGCGGAGGCTCCGGCTCCGGCCGAGGTCATCGGATCGGGGAGAGCGCGTGCACGGTGGTGGCCCCGCGTCGGTCGGTGAGCACGATCGCCCGCCCGTCGACGATCGCCCAGGGGGTCGCGGCGCGCGCGGGCAGCTCCTCGATGCCGCACTGCGGACGAAGTGCCGCCGCCTCCTCGCCGCGGGTTCCGTAGGCGAGTCCGCCGGTGATCGAGCGGGCGGTGAAACCCCGTTGCGAGAACGGGCCGGCCACCCTGCGAAGACACGAGCCCCCAGGAAGGCCGAACGCCCCACAACCGCCCGCACGATCGCTTCGACCCGGACACGAGAAGGGCGATCCCGCCCCGGACATCGTCCTCCTTCCGACCAGCTCGCGTCGGAAGCCGCGCGCACCGCGTGCGGGCGCCTGCGATCCGTTGTCCTTCGGCAAGTGCCACCGGCCGGCCCGGAAGGCTGCGATTCGGACCGCGCCGGGCGGGTCCGGGGCGATGGTCGCACGGTCGGTGCGATCTGGTCCGGATCCACGCTCACCTGGACCTCCCTGGTGCCGCCGAGTACGCCGGCGACCGTGAACGTCACGTCCAGGCGCCCGAACGCCGTGATGCGTCGGGTCGCCTCCGTGCCGGTCAAGCCGGTGAAGGCGAAGCCGGCCTTGGGCAGGTGCGCGCGTAAGGGGAGGGCGAAGATCTCGGACTCGCCGGCCGTCGATCGCTACCCCTTGCGGAGCATGAGGCGGTCACACCAGGAGTATCCAAGATCGTAAAGACTCGTGACCATGGCTGTTCTCTTGCCGAGGCGCAGAAAGTCGGCGACGGCTTTCGTGGAGCCGAAAACGCTCAACCAAACAAGATCGTCCCTGCCGTACGTTCGCGTGCTGGGCAATTCACCCTGACCTGGTCGAACGCAGTGAATGGTGCCGACGACCTGATACTTGATCTTGTTGCCCATCGGCGTCAGGAGAACCTTCACGCGTCCATCCACACGATCACCCTACGGTCCAGTCGGGCTTTTCTCCAGGCCGTCAATGTCGGCTCGATCAGGGCCCGTCGGGCGTCGGACAGGTCGCTGGGGTACGGATTCCGCTGGCTCACGGCAGAGCTGCTACACGAACGACGGTAGCTAGAACGGTACTTGGCTGCCAGGGCGTTTCTGTGACATCAACAAACCAGACGGAATCCAGGCCCGAGAAGCGGAGCAAACAGGAACTCGAAGCTGGAGCCTCCCAGCCGAGGAGAGACACGTGAGGAGCAAATCACATCGAAGGCCACTGACAGCACAGCGACTTACTGCCGCACTTTATACCTGAATCCCCACTCAAACAGCCGGGACGGAGCAGGCGGCGAAGACATCGGCAGGTGGGCGTAAGGGCGGCGGCGGGGTCGTCGACCTGCGGCTCGGCATGTGGGTCAACAACCGACGCAACCGGCGGAGTTCGTTGAGCGAGGAACGGGTGGGGCTGCTCACCGAACTCGGCACGCGGTGGTGAACCGCGGTGTCGAGTGGGGGTGTTCGTGTTCGGTGGGTGTGAGGTTCGCAGTGAGATTCGAGGGGATTGGTGGCGGGGGGTGCTTCGGGTCGCTCCGGGCAGGGCACGACGAAGTGGCCGTTTATGGGCCGGGTCGCCGGGTGCTACGGACCGGCGCCGATGCCCCGGCGGCTCACCGGCGGCGGCTCAACCGCCGCCCCCGTAGGCGATGCTGCCGGGGTCGGTATCGGCCATATGGGGTGGTGGTGCGGGATGACGTCCTGGACCTCGCCGGGGGGCGGGAGGGAGGCGGTGTTCGGGCGGGACGACGGCCGGTCCGGCCCAGCCCATGGATTCCCGCGCATTTTGGCCGAGGGCGAGGAGCCTTCTCGGCGTCGGGCGTGGAATGGGACGGCGGTGTCCGGTCCCTTCTGGTGGTCTCCAGCCGCACCGCCGTGGTCGCTGTTACCGCCGTCATCGCGGCCGGTGGCTTGCGCCGTGTTCCGGCCGTCACGGGGGCGGCGTGAGGCTTGGGGAGCCGGAGTGAGAGTCGATGCCGCCGGTCTTGGGGCGCGGCGGTCCATTCGGGGGCGGGTCTACTGGACCATGGCCGTGTGTGGGTGTTCGGAGGAGTGGGGGCAGATGTAGAACTGCAGATGGTTGAGGTCGAAGATCTGGACTTTGGTCGGGTCGTCCGCGTCGTCGGCGCAGGGCTCGGGAGCTTGGTCTTCGTGGGGGATCCAGCTGTGTTGGATGCTGTTCCATTCCCTGGAGTCGATGTTCAGCAGGGGAACCATCTCGGTTTCGCACGCGGTGCAATGCCGGATGCCGGGATCGGTGAGGCCCCAGTGGGGCCGGCCGCCGACTTTCCAGCCGGGAGCGGTGGACAGGTGGTCCCGGTAGAAGTCCTCCGGGTATTCGGGATAGGGGTCGACGTCGTCCGTCTGCCACCTGTCGAGTTCCTCGCCGACCGTGCGCCATCCGTCCGGGTCCTGCAACCGTTGTCTCGCTTCCTGGCCCAACTCCAGGGGGTTGGGGTATTCGACGATCGGCTCGGGTGCGAGGAGACACGGCTGGGGCACGTAGTGGGACTGCGCCTCGAACGGCTCCGGGGGTGCGGTCAGGACGTCGACGATCTCGCGGGCCGATCGCCAGAACAGGGCGGTCGAGGGCATGTAGTCGCCCGACTCGAGGTAGTGGTCGAAGGGACACCACAGGACTTGCAGCAGATCGGCGTTCCCGGGCGGTCGGAGCAGGGGTACATCCCGAACGTACAGCTGGGCCACGGGCAGCATCGCGACCGGACCGCCCCCGGTGCCGACTCCCTCACGCAGCCGCTCCAACCGCTCCCTGATCGCCTTTTCCTCAGGCCCGTGTCGGGGGTCGTCGGGGTCGCGACGCAATCGTGATTCCACGTGCCGTAGCCGTATCTCCGTCAGTGTTTCGGCCGTGCCGCTGTCCGGATGCGGTCGGTCGCAGTGCGGCCACGGCTCGTCGGCGGGCCACCGCAGCGGCCCCCCGACGGAACTCTCGTGCACGCTCGGGGATCCGGGGCGGGGGTGCAGTCGTACCGCAGCCCGCGCCAGTGGAGCCAGTTCGGGGAAGACCGCGGTGACGTCGACCGGACGCGAAGGAGTGGTGCGAGTGAACTTCATTTCGATCATGCTGCCACCGCTCTCTGACACCGAACGCGCCGCCCGCGCGCCAGTCCGGAGGCGATCACGCGCCCTGTCCGCCGACGTGGACCGCCGCCTGGTCGCGGAAGTTGCCGTAGGCCGCGTGCCGGTCCGCGTAGGCGATGACGTCCGGATCGGCGTCGGCCCGGATCGGGGCGCAGGCGGCGGGCGCGGACCGCGCGGGCGGGCGCAGTACGGCGCGTTGTTCGTCGGTGACCTGGCTCGACCCGTTGCGGGGCTGGTTGCGGCATTGGGCGGCGATCGCGGAGATCGAGCGTCACCCGGATCTGGCGTTCCGCTACCACCACGCCGAGCAGGTCGACACCGTCAGCGACGACCCGCGGGTGCGTGCCCGCGGTGTGCGGGTCACCGGCGAGTTGTTGCGGGCCGCCTACGCCGCGGTGGACGTGTGAGCTGGGGCTGGGAGTACGAACCCGACCAGCCGAGCGTGGTGGGCGGGGCCCGGAGGCGTTCGTCGCCCTGATCGAGACCGAGGTCGCGGAGATAGTCCGCGCGGCCGAGGCCCTGTATCTCGACGAGACGCCGTACGAGGGCCCCAATCCGCGTGCGGCAACCGCCTACATCGACGATGGCATGTTCGTGTACCTGACCGTGGTACGCAGCGAACGCGTCCACGTCCTGCAGACGACATACCTCCCCGCACACTGACACCTATACGTCCGCTCCGCACCCACACCTTTGGGGGCTCTGGCACGGGAAGCGTGAACGATCTTCAGACGCCTGGAGTTCACCCGGTGCACCCTCGGCTGACCGGCACCGATCGCGACCCGCCGGCGTTAACCCGGCTGCCGACGATGGGCGTTCACGCTTCCCGTGCCAGAGCCTGAATTTGTCAGTGGATCCGGCCACGACCAAATGTCAGTGATTTCAGCGTTTGACGCGGCCTCGGATGGCGAGGGCGGCGAGGCCGAGGAGGACGGGTTCGAGGAAGCGGGAGGTCATCTCGATGTAGGAGCCTGCGGTAGTGAGGTTTTGGCCGCTGGATCGGAAGACGACGGAGTTGAGGACGACGCGCGTTGCCTTCTCGGCGCGCCGGGCGGTGAGCCGGTCGTGCAGCGGTCCGCCGAGGGTTGGTTCGGGGTTGTCGGTGATCAGGTCGACGCGTTGACCCGGCTGGGCCTGGATACCCGTGGTGTGTGGTTCGGGGTCGCTCGTGGGGAGTCCCCAGAGCATCATCGCGAGCACTGTGGTGGTCATGGCGAGGAGCAGCCAGGTCAGGGCGCGGGAGGCGCGGAGGCCGTAGCCGGACAGGGCCCAGTAGGCGGTGAGGAGTCCGCGTTCGGCGCGGTTGCGGCCTGGGCGGCGGTCGAGTCGGCGCATCTCCATCTCGCCCATGTAGAAGTCGGCGGCGCCGGGTTCGTCCTTGCCGTCCTCGAAGGCTTTGCGGAGTTGGCGGTAGAGCGCGGCGAGCGCGGGTGGTCCGGGTGGGCAGGTGGCCGGGCCCGGTTGGGGCGGGGCGGGGGTCCATCCCGGGCGGAGGCGGGCTCGGCCGGGGGCATGGGCACGCCAGTGGTGTTCCTCGGCCAGAGCCGAGCGGTTGGTCCAGCGCAGCGGGATCATTCGGCGTGCGTCGAAGCCGATCGGAGTGCGCGCGAAGGTGGTCTCGCCGCCGAGGCGGAGTTGGTCGAGGTGGACGGCGCCGAAGAAGCGGCATTCGGTCAGGTCGGTGTTGGTCAGGACCAGGTGGGCGGCGTCCACGCCGGACAGCGAGGTGACGCGGATGTCCGGGCTTCCGGTCATCGCGCTCTCGTCGACGGGGTCTCCGTAGGTGTCGAGGAAGGGGGCGGTGTGTGCGGCAACGGTGACCGGGTGGGTGAGTACGGCGTCGGTCAGGTCCACACGCGCGTAGCGCAGGCGCAGGGTGGCGGCCGAGTCCCACCGCGTGCGCACACACTCGACGAAGGCGGCGGACGCCTGGATCGTGGCCGGTACCTCGAACACGGTGCCGACCAGCACCAATCCTCCCCGGCACTCCAAGGGGCCGATGAGCGTGGTGCCGCGGAAGATCGCACTCGCGAAGTTGGCGTGCCTTTCGAACACCGTCCCCCCGAAGAACGCTTCGCTGTCGAAAACCGCCCTGACCATCCTCGCGTGGGCGTGAAACCGGGTGTGGCCGAACATGGCGAGCCCGACGAATCGGGTGTCGTCGAACGACACCTGCCCGTGGAACTTCGTGCCGCCGAAGCGGGCGTCGGAGCCGAACATCACGCCGTCGAAGCGGGCGTCGGCGGAGAACGTCGCACCGTCGAAGCGGGCGTCGGCGCCGAACATCACGCCGTCGAAGCGGGCGTCGGCGGAGAACGTCGCGCCGTCGAACCAGGCGGTACCGAAGCGGGCACGGGTGGTGCTCGGATCCCGGAGAGCGTCGAGGAGTTCGGCCAGGAGGGGGCCGTCGAAAGTGGTGCCGCAGTGGTTGACGTCGGCGCCGGGGCTCAGTCCCGCGAGATAGGCCGCGCGGTCGGCGGGGTCGAGGTGGGCGAGGCAGCGGGCGTGTCCGGCGACCCGGATGCCTATACAACCGACCGGGGCGGCCGTGCTCGTGTTCCGGGCGCAGTGCGGCCACGGCAGGTGTGTGGGCGATGGCGCCGGAGGTGACGTCATACCACCGGAGACGACCTTGTGTGAGCCCGTGGTTGCAGACGATCAACCCGGAGTCGGCTACTTGATGCCCCATCGGAAACGCTGACATTTCCCGTGGCGAACGCGCTGACACTTGACGGGCACTGATCTTGTGATTCGGTCACCGAACGTCATGAGAGCTGTCGCCCTGCCCAGTGTGTGAACTTCAAGGCCTTGATGCGCTGTTGCCTCATTTGCACGCAATGCCGGCCGAACGCGTGGAACGAGTGAGCGGTGAGATTCGCCTGACGGCGAGATCCCGGACCGGGCCTGATGTGTGTCCCGAACTCGAGTACCTGACCGAGCGAGTGCGAGGATTCGCCACGATGACGAGCACCCGTCGAGGACACGAACTCGACGACTGGCTCGACAAGACCGAAGCCGTGAACCTTCCCCACCTGCGCGCGTTGGCCAACGGCCTCCGTCGCGACCACGCAGCCGTGACCGCCGGACTCACATTGCCGCACAACTCCGGGGCTGTCGAAGGCACAGTGAACATCACAGTTACGTGGAATCTGTCCGGGGTGACCAACTCATCGAAGCCAAAGACAACTTGCAGAATGGCCGCCACGATCCCCCTCACCGACGACGAACGCGCGGCCCGTCGACGACGGCCAGGAAGCACTGGACCGCCTACTCGACCGCCTCGCCGACACTCCGACGCCCGCAGGCCCGCAGGCCCGACACCACGCGAACTCGACGTGCCGGCCACCGCGCGCCTCCTGCCACTCGTCGCCGTCCGGCAAGGCGCCGCAAGCGCGGCACCGCGTCGATATCGAGATGCGAACCGGCTCGGGAGAGTGCCACAGTCACTGTCGTGACCCTGATGGACGTACTCGTCGACTTCTCCCGCACCGGTCGGATCGGCCCCCTGAGCTGCGGAATGTCGCTGGCTGAGGCCGAAGGCCTTCTCGGCCCGGGGCGCCCGCACCCGGCCCACCGCATGAAGGGGCCCGATATCGACGGCTACCCCTACTCCTGGGACGGGCTTCAGCTGGTGGTCACTCAGCGGTCCGTCAGTGGAATCCGGATCAACCTCCGGCCCGGTTCCAGCGCCGAACTTCCGCCGCTCGTCCTGCCTGATTCCGAGTCGTTCGGGGCCACCATCCTCCGCGAGGAGCTGATCGCCGCCCTCGACGGCGCCGGCTGCCGGCATTCGGTCAACAGCGCTCTCACCTTCGGCGAGCAGTCGAGCATCCTTGCCCAGCCCGCTGACGTCTGCGCGGTCTTCAGCCTGCCCGGGCGGGACAACCACGTGCCGCACCGTGACCGGCACTACCTCGACGTGATGCACAAGCACACGGCTTGACACCGCCGATCTCACAGAGAGATTCATCGCGAGACCGGGAGGACACGATGGAGCACTCGGAACACTCTGATTTCGCCGAGCACGCTCGGCGGCTGGTTGAAGCAGCGTCGACGACCCCTTGGCCGCTACGGGATGGCCGGCAGGTCGTTCCGCAGCAGATCTTGGCCGACCTGGCGGATGTCGCAGCCCGTGCCCCGGTCACCGGTCGGGAGATCGACTACACCCGGACACTGCGCGAAGTTCTCGATGCCCTCGCCACCGGGGACTCCGGTGGCGATCCGGACCTCCATACGTGGGCCTGATGCTCGCGATGACCAGCATCGAACGGGGCGCGTTGCCCCAGGACGAACAGGTGCGGTCGGGCGCCGGCGACCGCACCTGCCGGGGCGTGCCTTTGTCCGCAGACCGGTTACACCGGAGTTACGGCGTCGAACGTCGTCGTCACGACGCCGGTGTAGTCGCCGGGCCGGAGTTCGTCCCCGTCACGCTGATCCTGAGTGGTGCCCTGAAATTCACATCCGATTCGGCCTCGCCGACCACGAGCTGGGGCGTCAGCGTCAACAACGTGCCGCTGAAGTCGACCGCCAGGTCGATGACGCCCGTCCCACTGATGAGGCGCGCGGTTGCGACGGGTGCGCCGGAGGTCGCGAGCGTGAAGGCGTGGGCGAGTTCCACGAGCGCCTTGGACGCCTCGCCGGCGTGCGTGGCGACGACGTGTTCGGCTTCGCGGCCGATGGCGCGCAGGAGTTGGTCGCGGGCTTCGGTGACAGCGGTGGGTGCCTCGGGCGCGGCGCCTTCCGCGAGGGCCTGCCGGGCTTCCTCGCTGAGGGTCACCTCGAGGGGCTCGGACTTGCTGGTGGTCACGGATACTCCTTGGCTGGGCGGGCGGGGTCGGTTCGAGCGCATCGGATGTCACCCGATGCGCTTTCGAGATCATTCACTGTGACGGGAGAGGAGTACGGCGTTGTGGCGGCGATTGGCTGATTCGGGCGGCTGGTTGGCCGGAGTAGGCAATCCCGATCACCGCCGGCTACCTCACCCACCGCGGCGAACCCGAGGACGCGGACAACCGCCCACCGATCGCAGCCACCGGCCACGGCACCCCCCGCTGACAAACCTCATGGCGAAACTGCTTGTCGAAAGCGGAGAAAGTGTCAGCGCGTCGGCGAAGTTGTCGTCATCGGTTGCTCAGTCTCCAGGTGAGTGTTCCGCGCCAGGTATCGACCTGTATCGGCCATCCTCACCGCGAGCGGCATGGCTCGTTCCACCGTCCTGGATGAGCTTGCCGGCGAGCCGTGGAATACCCACCACGTTCGCGCCGGACCCCGGCATCGACCCCAGGGAGTGTTCATGACCGACCACGAGCCGGAGCCCACCGAAGTTGCGACCGGCGATGGAATCCGGCAGATCCCGGCACGGATTCGAGTAGTGGAGCCGGCGGCCGTCGCCGATGCCCGCAACGCACTGCTCACGGCCATCGGTGCCGAAGCGCGGGCCGTCACCGAGAAGTCGGCAGGACAGGCGTCCGCGGCGCTGGTGGAACTCGCCCGCGCATACGCCCTGATGACCGCAGAGCGGCGAGGGCCCGGTCCAGGTCGGCAGTGGTCGACCTGGACCATGGCGGGGCCGATGACGCGTCGCCCTCGGCGCGGCCGCGGTCCGGCGCCCTCGCCGTGTTCGCGTTGTCGACGTGGAACGCCCACGCGTTCCGGGCCGGACGTGGACGCGTCGCTTGTGCCCGCACGACCCGACGGACCACCGCTACATGGCCGAGCCCCGCATGGACCCGCCCTCCCCGGCCCAACTCGCCGACCTGTACGCACGCGAGACCTGGCGGACCGAAAATCGGCCCCGAACCTGCACTCGTGCAACTACCGCCGCATCCGCCTGGAGCCGTGACCGACACCGAGGCCCGCACGGTCGTCCCCGGCCTGCACCCCATCTGTGCCGACGCCACCGCCCGCGCGATCACCGACCTCAACCACGACGTCGCGAGGGCCTTGCGCGGGTGGCGGCGGGTCACCGCGCACCGCCTCGCCACACCGGACGCCGATCTGACGTGACGCCCGGGGACGAACCGGTCGGCCCGCCGGCCGTGTCACCCGTGCCGGTGGGGGCGTGTACGTTCGCGCGTGGCCGCCGCAGACCTTGCCTCCCCCATCCGGGTCCGACGGCCACGATCGGCCCTCCGGCCACACGTGCGCACCCCCTGGCCGGCGGGCCGACCGGCGTCCCGGACACGGGCCCGCGCGGGGGTCGGGCCCCTCCGGGGCGCCGCAACGGACATGCACGGCCGGTGGGGGCTTGACGCGGACGCCGACCGGGCGTTGGAGCACCCGGATCTGCGCGAGGTTCCGGAGGCGGTGGCCACGCGGCGGGTGCGGCGCGGCGGGCGGCGCGGGCGGGGGTGAATCCCGGGGAGGTGTTCGGTATCGCGTGGGCGGTGGTGTGCCGGTGGTGGGCGTCGGCGGGCTGACATCGCAGGCGGTCGATCGGTGGGGGCCCGTCGCTTTCCGAGAAGTCCTTCGCATCGTGTGGCCCGGGCGGCAATGATCCTGTCATGGGGGAACGTGGGGGACGTGCCGGGTGGGGTTGGGCCGTGCTGTGCGCGGGGTGTGTGGTCGCTGTGGCGGTGTGGGGCCTGTCACCGGGAGTCGAACTGGGTGACGCGGACCCGGTCAGCGCGGTGATCGCCTTGGCGGGGCTGGGTGTCGCGGTGTGGTCGGCGTACATGACGTGGGTCGCGCTGAGATCACAGAACGCGGACGTCGCCGCGGCGGCGGCCCGGCTGGCCGTCAAGGTCGCCCGCGCCGAGGCTCCGGAGCGGGCGCGGTTGTTGGGCGGTGACCACATACCCATCGACCTGCGTTTCGTCCTGTCTCCCGCACCCGGGCACAATGCCGAGGGCGCGGACCCCGACGGGCGTCTGGGCACCGTCGTCGACTACTACCGCCGCTTGCGGCCTCGCCGCCTGGTGATCACCGGCGCCCCCGGCTCGGGAAAGACCGTCCTGGCTCTGGAACTCCTCCTCGCGCTCCTGGAGAACCGGGACTCCCGGGACCCGGTGCCGGTGCGGATGTCCCTGGCCTCGTGGACCACCCTGCCCGAGGCCGCGCCCCTCGCGGGCGTGGACGCGGAGGTGGCGGTCGAGACGTGGGTGCGCGAGCACCTGGAGCGTGTGCACGGGCTCTCCCGCGCGGCCGCGCGGGCGTTGGTCGAGGCCGGGATGGTCCTGCCGGTCCTGGACGGGTTGGACGAGATGGACGCCACCGGCACCACGGGCGGTGCCCCGCCGGGCAGCCCGGGTCCCGGTGGTGGGCCGCGGGCACGGCGGGCGTTGGCGACGTTGAACGCCTACGCGCTCGGTCGTGCCCGGTCGCATCTCGTGGTGACCTGTCGCAGCGGCGCCTACGAGGCGTCCAACGTGTGGGTCAAGAGCGCGGCCCGCGTCGAGATCACCAGCGTCACCCCCGCCCAGGGCCGGGAGTTCGTCCTCGCGCGCGTCGACGACTCCTCGCGGTGGCAGGGCGTCCTGGACGCGTTGGACATCGCGCCGTCCGGGCCCTTGGCGCGCGGGTTGTCGACGCCGTGGCGGCTGACGATGGCGGTGACCGTGCACGAACAACGCGATGCCGCGGGCGCGTACGTCCACGAACCCAGGTCGCTGTTGTCGCCGGCGTTGAACGGGGACGCGGCCGTGCGTGACCACCTCAACCGGCTCTACGTCCGCGCCGCCGCCGCCCACCCCGCACCCGAAGACGGTCGGGGCTACACGCCCGAGGAGGTCCACACCCGGCTGGGTGTCCTCGCTGGCTACCTTGACACGAACACCACCACCGGGCGGGCCGTGGGCGGCAGGACCCTGTCGGGAACCGACCTCGTCCTCCACGAACTGTGGCCACTGGCCGGCGACCACCGCGCCCGCGCCGTCCACACCTTGCTGAGCCCCGGAGCCCTCCTCCCGATTCTCGCCACGATAGGCGTCGCCACCGACGACGTCGTATCACGGTCGTTCGGGTGGGGACTGGTATCGCACGCGATCATCCTCCTGCTCGTCTGCCAACGGTCCCTGGTATGGCCCCCGCCCAATCGGCTGCACCCGAGAGGACTGCGCACGGCACACGGCCGACCCGCAGCTTTGAGAGGGCTCATGGTCGGCCTCGTGATGGGGCTCGCGGCCTGGCTCACGGCCGGCCTCGCGGTCGGGTTCGCGGTCGGGTTCGCGTTCGGGCTCGCGGTCTGGCTCGGGCTCGGGCTCGACGAAGAGACGGCCGAGGTCGGGGATCCACGCGACCTCGTCCGCGCCGACCTCGCGGCCGGACTCGCGTTCGGGCTCGCGTTCGGACTCGGGGCCGGGCTCGTGTTCGGGAACGGCGGCGGACTCGCATTCGGGATCGTGATGGCGCTCGGACTCGGTCTCGAGGCCGGGCTGTTGGGTGCTTTCGTCGGAATACGGTATGTGGCGTTCCTGCTCTGTGTTCGCATCGGCCCTCGCGCATTGCCGTGGCGCCTGGGACGGTTCCTGCACTGGGCCACCGACGCAGGGCTCCTGCGCACCGCCGGGATCGCCTACCAGTTCCGCCACCGCGAACTCCAGGACTGGCTCGCCCGCAACCCCACACCACCCCCCTGACCCGCGGCCGCCGAACGGACCGAAACGGCGCGGCACGAGCGCCGCGGCACGAGCGCCGCGGCAGTGGGCACACCGAGCCGGGCCGTGCCGGACGGGCCGCGGCCCGGGCCGGCCGGTTCGGGCCGGCCGCCCGGCCGGGGGTGCGGGGTCACGACGGGGCGTCGAACGCTGCGTGTGACGGCCACAAGAAGCAGGAGAGAGCTTCCTGCTCCGCCCGGAACACCTCCGGGCGTGCGGCCCGCGTGCCCGAGTCGGTGACGCAGCGTTTCCTGGCCGCCGCCGGCTCCGATCCCATACTCCGCGAGGCCCTCGCCGGACAGGGCCGGGCGGCGGTCACCAAGCTCACCCTGTCCACCCGCGAGGCCTGGCGCTGGTCCGCGCGCAGGGAGACATCCTCACCCTCCAGACCATGTCGTGGCCGGACGAACTCCGGACCCCCGAGGGCATCGCCCCCACGGAGAACGTCACCATCCGCCCCCAGGAACTGAAGATGGCGGCCTCGCTGATGGACACCCTCAGCGAGGACTTCGACCTGGCCGACGTCCACGACGACTATCAGCGCGCCCTCGACGCCCTGGTCGAGGCCAAGGCCGCCGGCGCGCACCCCGACGAAGCCGCCGACCGCACCACGACCGCGGACAACGTCGTCGACCTCATGTCCGCACTCACCGCCGGCGTGAAAGCCGCCACCAAGGACCGCCCCGACACCCCGAAACGAACGACAGCGAAAACCACCAAGAGCGGCACGAAGAAGAGTGGTGCGCCGACCCGACCACGCAAGAAGACCGGCTGAAGCAGTCCACCCCGGCCCGTCGAAACGGTGGAGACCGGGTGGCCTCGCGAAGCGAACGGCCGGCGACCAGGCATCGCGCCGACCGTGATCGACCGGGGTCCGCCCGTGATCGCGACGGTCGCAGAGCCTGTGCGGCCGCCGGGATGTCGGGCCGGCCCGATCATCTTCGGTGAACAGGTCCATGCCGAACGCGGACAACCCCGGCTCGGCCAGATACGCGGTGACCCTGCCGGGTCCGCACCCCAGATCCGCGACCGGTCCGAGGCCGGCCTTCTGCACGAGTTCGGCGAACGCGACGAACATCGCGCGTGACAACGGATCCAGCAGGGCCGGGGCCAAGACCCGTGTGACGTAGGCCGCTGCGACGGTGTCGAACGACTCCCGGACAGCGGCCGGATGGGAGAGCTCGGTCATCGGGCGACCCTGGATGAGGCCACTGACAGAACGGTCGACGCGCAAGGTCACACCGAGATGCGCGCCTGCCGCCGCACGACGGTGCCCGCCGCCCGGGAACTCGACCAGCGGGTCGGCGCACTGACCTGATCCCAGTGAACCTCGTCCTGTGGGGCATTCTGGGCCCGGATCATGTCCCGGAGAGCTGTCCGGGACGAAATCAGGTCGTCCTGAGCCTCTTCCAGCACGTGCTCGAGCTCGTTCCGCTCGCTGGTCAGAGCCTTGATGGTCTCGTCCCGTACCTCCATCTGTTTGATCAACTCCCGGATACGGGCCACGAGTTCGGCAGAGCCGGCCTGGTCGACCCGCCGGCCCGAGCTGCGTTGAACAGCGGCCTTGAGCCCGTCGCGTTCGGCCCGGACCGCTCGCAGCTCGGCTCGGATCGGTTCGAAATCCGTGGCCACGCTCGCAGCGCTCGCGACCGCACCCTCCAACTGCCGGCGGCCCATCGCACCCGACGGAGGATGCGGCCGCAACGCGTTCCCCTCCGCATCGGCCAACTCGTGACGTCGAATCACACCCGACATCATCCCTCAGCACGCCGGCGATTGAAGGCACGCCCCGGATGACGCGCTGAGGTGCAGGACGCCAAGGGCGGGCAGGAGTTTGAGTCAACGGTCAACCAGCCGTGGACGCGGGGCCTCACCAGTGGATTCCGCGTCGGTGTCGTCGGTGCCGACCGGGCCGCGGGGAAGCATCCGGTCCAGCCACTTCGGCAGCCACCAGTTGGCCCGGCCGAGGAGTGTCATGGTCGCCGGTACCAGCACCATGCGCACGACCGTGGCGTCGATGAAGATCGCGGTGGCCAGGCCGAACCCGAACATCTTGATGGAGGGATCCTCGGCAACGGCGAAGGACAGGAAGACCGCCACCATGATGAGGGCGGCCGAGGTGATGATCCGGGCGGTGCCCGAGACGCCCTCGACGATCGCCGTGCCGTTGTCGCCGGTGCGCAGGTACTCCTCGCGTACGCGGGAGAGGAGGAACACCTCGTAGTCCATCGACAGGCCGAACAGGATGGCGAAGAGGAACATCGGGATGAACGACACGATCGGAACCGTCGCCTCCAGCCCGATGAGTGCGCCTCCCCAGCCCCACTGGAAGACCGCGACCATGATGCCGTAGGCCGCACCGATGCTCAGCAGATTCAGCAGTACCGCCTTGAGCGGTACGAGTATCGAGCGGAAGACCAGCATCAGCAGCAGGAACGACATCGCCAGCACGGCGGCGACGAACACCGGCAGGCGCTGGCTGGTGCGTTGGCCCACATCGGACAGGCTCGCGGCGGCACCGCCGACGTGGGCCCTGGCCGGGCCGTGCCCGATCGCCGTGGGCAGTACGTCGGTGCGCAGCCGGGCGATGGTGTCGGCCGTGGCCTTGTCCTGAGGGCTGGTGGTCGGGAACACCACGAGGGTCGCGACGCCGGTGGCCCGATCGATGTGCGTCGGCGCGACGGATGCGATGCCCGGATCCGCCGCGACCGTTGCGACGAGTCGGTCCAGCACTCCCGGATCACCGCTGAGGTCCGCGGCGATGACGAGGGGACCGTTGGTGCCCGGGCCGAACCCCTCGGCGACGAGGTCGTAGGCCCGGCGCTCGGTACGGCTGTGGGGCAGTGAGCCGTCGTCGGGCAGGCCGACGCGCAGGCCGAGCACGGGCAGCGTCGCGGTCAGCAGCAGCCCCGCCGCGCCGACCGCGTACGGCACCGGGTGCCGGCTGACGTGCCCGATCCAGCGGCGCCACCCGGCGGCGTGGGCGGCGCCTGCCGCCGGGTCCCGCCGCCGTGCGAGTCGGCCGAGCTTCCCGGTCTGCAGAGCCCGGCCGATCCGGCCTGCCCGGGCCAGGCGTGGGCCGGCGACGCCGAGGAAGGCCGGCAACAGCGTCACCGACGCGAGCACCATGGTCAGGACGACGATCGAGACGGCGAGCCCGCCCACCGTCATGAACGGTACGTTCGCGACCGCCATGCCGAGGATCGATACGACGACGGTGCCGCCGGCGAAGACCACGGGCCTCCCCGCCGTGGCCACCGCTCGCCCCGCCGCCTCGCGGGGATCGAGCCCGCGCGCGAGGTACTCCCGGTGCCTGGCGAGCACGAACAGCGCGTAGTCGATGCCCACTCCGAGCCCGACCATGCTGCCCAGGACCGGGGCGAAGGTCGGGACGTCCGTCACCCCCGCCAGTACCGTCATCGTGGCAATCCCGACGGTCAGCCCGAAGACCGCCATGCCGATCGGCAGCGCGGCGGCGACGAGCGAACCGAACGCCAGGAACAGGATCGCGGCCGCGGCGAGGATGCCGATCAGCTCGCTTGCGCCGCCGTCGGGGTCGGAGAAGGCGTAGAAGAGGTTCCCGCCCATCTCGATGCGCAGGGGCAGTTCGGCGCGCAGCCGGTCGCCGAGATCGACGAGGGCGTCGAGGTCTTTGGCCGACAGCCGGCTCTGGTCGGGGTACTGCACCCGGACGACCGCGATCCGCCCGTCGGCCGAGACAAGGCCGCCGCGCACGGTGGTGTCCTCTCCTGCGTCGAGTGCCCCTGCCGGGTCGCTCGTGCCGAGCACGTGCGGCAGCCGCCGCACCTCGGTCTGCAGCCGCGTGAGAGCGGTGCGCGCGCTGCCGTGGTCGAAGAACGTCGCACCGCCGTCGAGGGGGGTGACGACCACTTGGGCGGTCATCCCCTCCTGGCCGGTGCCGGCCCGCTCGATCAGTTGCGCGGCCCGTTGGGAGTCCAGCCCCGGAGCGGTCATCGAGTCCGCGGTCCTCCCGCCGATGGCGATCGCGGCGAGGACGGCAAGCGAGGCGGCAATCAGCCATGCCGCGATCACCCGCCAGGGATGGCGGGCGGCGCTTGTGCCCAGGCGCAACAGGACTTTCGAGAGCATCGGTTCCTCCAACCACATCGGCGGCCGTCCTTGTACGGCCGCCGATGCCGAGGTTCGTCGCCACGGCGCTTTGCGGCATCGGCTCGCGGGCCGCGGATCCCTCGGCCCCCGGGCGGAGCGACGCCCCGTCCTTTCGGCCGATGCGCGGCACGGCGCGGTCCCTAGGCTGAGAACCGTGCTGCGAGACGACCTGCGAACCCTGTGGACCGAACCCCGGCCGCCCGACGCGCCCGCCCGCGTGTGGCGGGACTGGGCGCTGCTCGCCGCGGGCCTGGGCGGTGTGGTGCTGGAGGCAACCCTGCGCGAGAACGTCGTGTGGCGGCCGGTGGCGGTGATGTTCGCCGTATGGCTGTGCCTGCTGCCCCTGTGGCGCCGGACCCGACCACTGGCGATGGTCACGCTGGCGTTCGGCTCGGTGATCGTGCTCCAGCTGGCCTCGCTGGTCGCCGCACCGCGCGAGCCCGTCGGCCTGGACACCGGCGCGGTCGTGCTCGTGCTGGTGTACGCGCTGCCCCGGTGGGGATCGGGACGGGAGATCGTGCTGGGCAGCGCGGTGATCCCCACGGCCTTCGCGCTGTGTACCGTCACATACGAAACCTCGGCCGCCGAACAGGTCGGGGGCTTTGTCTTCCTGTTGCTGCCCGGCTTGATCGGGGCTGCCGTGCGGTTCCGGGTGAGCGCTCGCGAGCGGCAGTTGGAGCAGGTGCGCTCCCGCGAGCGTGAGCAGCTCGCCCGGGAACTGCACGACACGGTGGCCCACCACGTTTCGGCCATGGTGATCCGCGCCCAGGCGGGCCAGGTGCTCGCGAGCACCGACCCGTCCGCGGCCGTCGAGGCGCTGGAGGGGGTCGAGGAGGAAGGGGCGCGCACGCTGGAGGAAATGCGAGCCATGGTCGCCGCGCTGCGCAACCGCGGGGCCGGGGCCGAGCTGGCGCCGCCTGCCGGTGTCGCGGATCTTGAGCGCCTGGTGCGCACCCCGGGTGGTCGCCTCAGGGTCGACCTGGGGCTCGACGGCGAACTGGACACGCTGCCCCCGGCCGTGGACGCGGCCGTCTTCCGCATTGTGCAGGAGTCGGTGACCAACGCCATGCGCCATGCGGTCGACGCGACCGAGGTCGTCGTCCGGGTCACCGCGGAACGGCACACGGTACGGGTGAGCGTGCGCGACAATGGCCACCGCACCGGCCGAGGCCGTGCCGGATACGGACTTGCCGGACTGAGCGAGCGCGCTGCCCTGCTCGGCGGCAGACTACAAGCCGGCCCCGGCGCCGACCAGGGCTGGCGTGTCGAAGCCGAGTTGCCGAGAGGGAGGACCGAGAGCGGTGCCCATCCGCGTCCTCGTCGCTGACGACCAGACCATCATTCGCACCGGGCTGCGGATCATGCTGAACGCCCAGCCCGGCATCGAGGTGGTCGGCGAGGCCGCCGACGGACGGGAAGCGATACGTCTGGCCCGCGAACTGCGCCCCGACGTCTGCCTGTTCGACATCCGCATGCCCGTGATCGACGGGCTCGAGGCCACGCGGTCGGTCGCCGGCCCGGGCGTCGCCGAGCCGCTGGCCGTGGTCGTCATCACCACTTTCGACCTCGACGAGTACGTCTACGGCGCGCTGCGTGCCGGCGCCCGCGGATTCCTCCTCAAGGACACGGGACCAGACCTTCTGGCCCAGGCCGTACGGTCGGCGTCCGGCGGTGAGGCGCTCATTGCGCCCAGCGTCACCGTCCGTCTGCTCCAGGCGTTCGCGGACCTGCCCGCCGGCCGGCCCGTGGCCCAGCCGGTCTCCCCCGTCACCGCCCGCGAGGAGCAGGTGCTCCTCGCCGTCGCTCGCGGGCTGACGAACACCGAGATCGCCGATGCACTGCACATCAGCCTCAGCACGGTGAAGACGCATCTGGCCAGCCTGATGGCCAAACTCGGCGCCCGCAACCGGGTCGAGATCGCGATGTGGGCCTACGAAACGCGCCGTATCCTCCCCGCAACCTGAGCCGGGTGCCGGGCCATGTCCCCTGAGTCCCCGCCCGGACCAGGTACATGCCCTCACAGGCGTGAAGGGCGGCACCCACTTCCTGGCAATCGTCCAGGAACCCGACCAGGACTGCGGACCCCTGCGGCCCGGCCAGATCTGCGCCTCGCTCCACACGACCGGCGACCCGCAGGACGCCCACGCCCTGGTCCTCAAGGTCGGCGACGACCGGCAGCAGCTGACTCCGGCGAACCGTGCAGGGTCCTGGACACCCAGAGCACCCAGGCCACCCACGTCCTCGTCCGCCGCCTGTCCCCCTTCCAGGACCTCGCCACCGGATCCGTGTACTTCACCCACGAAACCACCACCGGCGCAATCGGCATCGACACCGCCAACAGCCGGCTCCCCCACGGTCTGGCCCACACCACCACCGCCGGCGACCGCTTCGCCTTCACCCGGACCACGTGACCAACGCTCACCGAGCGCGCGCGGGCGCCCTGGGCACGGTGGGCGCAGTCGCGTCCGGCCGCCGAAGCCGGTGCGCAAACGCGCCCAACGCCGCCGGGGGCGCGTCGGCGACGGTCGGTCGACGCCCCACCGGATCCCCGTCAACGCGCGCCGAGCCGGGCTCCGTCCCCAAGTCCGGGTGCGTGGCGGCGAACAAACGACAGCCGTAGCCGCCGGCGGCCAGGCCGGTCGGTCGGCACGCGGCAACGCCCCGTCTCCGGCCGGGGAGGCCGCACGGCGAGCGCCCCACCTCGCACGCGCTCGATGACCGTTGTGGGCGTTCCGGACGAGGGCCGAAAGACGCTCGGCGCCGTCGAACGCGCGGCAGCGGCCGGCTCTCCCTGTCCAACGTGACGTCGTCGCCGATCCGCGTACAGGCCATCTGGGCAATCGGGCTCAAGTCGCGTTCGGCAACAATCGCGAATGCCGCGGCGGCACTCATGCTCGACCGTCGGACCGCACACACCTCCGGGACGGGGCGCAGTCGCGGCCGGCAGCCTGCCGGCGCCGGGAACCGCTCGACCCCCTACGGGACTTACAACATTTCGTCACAACTTCATGGGGGGTTTCGGGGTAGGTCGCACGGCGCAGCGGGGGTGGTCGTCGAGGACGAAGGCGGCAATGACCGGGTATCGACCTCGGTCCGTGTCCGGCCTCGGCCGGTTCGTCGTGCCGATTCGGTTTCAGGTCGCGTGCCGGGGGTCCTGTGGTTCGAAGAGCGGTGTCATCGTACCCGCGCCCTGGTTTCTGAAGTCGACCGCGTGTCCCGGGCAGATGACGCACTCGCTTCCGGCAATGTCGACGAACCGGAACGCGGCCGGGTTCGCGCACTCGGCCTGTTTGGTCTCCCACACGCGTTCGCACTCGCCGTTTCCGCAGTAGGTCAGCTCGGCCAGCCGGTAGATCGCGCTGCCGTGTTCCGGACACGCCTGCCACGGCACGTCGCAGATCCTGGTGCCGGTCGCGATCTCACGAGACCCACCCGGCCTGGGCTCCGTCACAATGCTCCTCAGGGGCTCTGGTGTACATGGAAGTATGCTCCGCCCGGCCTCGGGCGCGGGAATGCCAGCCGCGGAGCCTTGGCGGTGCCGCTGTCGGCGCCGCAGGGCGAACTTCCCGGTCGGATCCGTCAGCCGCGCATCCGGTCTCAGTCGCTCATCGCACTTGTCGCAGTCCCGACCACCAGCCGGCCCGGCGACCTCGGACGGTGTCGGATCGCGAACGAACTGCTCGCCCGCGGCTACGCGCTGCGGGCCGCTGCGCTATCCAACCAGCCCGGCCCGATCGCCTGAGAACCTGCCACTCACCTGCCCTCCACTCAGCGTGCGGCCACCGCGATTCACGGCCCGGGCAGGCGCTCAGCCGGTCAAGTACCGGGCGTGGAGGGCCTTGACGAGCCCGTGGTCAACACCGAGACGCTCGGCGGCGTAGCCGGTGAGCGACCCGTACTCGGCGGCGTTCTCCGCAAGGAACAGTCGCATCGCGGCCTCCGGCGCGCGGCCCCATCCGGGCCAGGTGATCGGCCGGTCGGGATGCTTGGCCCGTCGATCGGCGACAAGGCGGTCGGTGGCGAGTTCGGTGAGGACGTAGTCGGCGACGATGTCCTCCTCGTCGACGCCCAGAAGTGCCAGTACCAGTGCCGCGATGACGCCTGTGCGGTCCTTGCCCGCGGCGCAGTGGAACACCGCCGGCGGGGTGTCGGCGGATGCGAGGATGTCCAGCACCTGGCGGATCTGCGCGACGCCGTCGACCGCCAACTCGGCGTAGCGGTCGGCGAGGAAGCGAGGGACGTCGGTATCGGGCCCGAGTGACGCCTGGTCCCACGGCCGATGTTCAGTGCATACGTTGTGGTACGCGAAACTGCTGTGTGCGGCGATCCGGCCGTGCCGGTCGATCTCGTGGGGATGCCGCAGGTCGACGACCGTGCGTACGCCGAGTGCGAAGAACTGCTCCGCGTCGCCGCCGCTGAGGTTGGCCGGCGAGTCCGAGCGGTACAGGCGTCCCCAGGCGACGATTCGTCCGTCGGCTGCGGCGTAGCCGCCGAGGTCGCGGAAGTTGTGCAGGCGTCGAAACGGTATGTGGCGTCGCATGATCGCCGACACTACCCGCCGACTGCGGCGAGCCCGCGGCGTCGCTCCATTCGCGCGCGGCGCAACACGATCTGGCCTGGCGCACAACCGGCGGGTCGCATTCGGGTAACCGCCTCGGTTCGGGCGGATCAAAGTCACGGTCGCCGGCCGGCCGTGCACCCGCTCGTGAGCTGAACCCGCAGCGACTGCTTCGGGATTGCAAACGGGCATTGACGGTGTTGGGAACGTGTCGGCGTCGGCGTCGCGGCGTGGGAGGTCCAGGGTCCAGCGGTAGAGCGGCGTCCGGGGTGTTCAGGGAGTCAGGATGGTGAGAAGCGTTGCGAGGGTGTCGACCAACTCGGGGGCGCGGAGCGGTCCCACGGGGTAGTCGTGGACGTCG
>NZ_JBSFEO010000075.1:0-35558 GCF_053594475.1 Embleya sp. NPDC001921 | reverse complement strand
GATCCGAGAACCGCTCTCCCGTCGACGACTTCACCTGCCCAGGCCTTGGCACAACCCACCCAACGACCGAACCCCACCAAAGTCACTGGTATTGGGTCTAGCGGCCGTAGTCCCGGCCGACGACCAGGGGCTGTCCGGCGGCGTCCGCGCTCGCGAGGTCGCGGCCGGCGTCGACGCGACCGTGCACCGTGTACTGGTAACACGGGAAGCGGATACAGACCACCGGATGGCTCACGCCGTGGAGCACGTCGAACCCGGTGCGGTTGGCGATCGACAACACCGGAGCGGTGATCGTGTACCCGGCGTCCTGGCGTTCCTCGATCATCCGCGCGGGCACGACGGTCCGCGTCCCGGTCAGGTTCTGTCCGCTGTAGACGCAGAGACTGCCCGTGGGGCAGGAGGCGGTGTCCGCGACGTCCGCCCGTGCGGTCGGGGCAAGCGTGAGCGCGCCCAGGACGGTGGCCGCGGCGGCGGCCGCGGCCGTGGTGGCGAGTTTGCGAATCATACGAGTGTCCTCACTCCTGAATGGGTCCGAACGGTTATGCGTCGGTTTTCCGCCGGTTGATCGGCGGGCTCCGACGCAGGCAACGCTCTCGCATCGACAGCGGTGCGTGAAACCCCATTTACGGACAGTGGCGACCCGCGTTGTTTCGGCCGTGTTACCGACCACCGACACCCGTCGCGAACAGGAAGGTAATCATTCGACTACGGGCGGTGAGCCCCGGGAAATCGGCCTCTCGGGGAACGCGGGGGATCGCCCCGCGCCCTCGCGTCGAGGCCGGAATACGACCCTCCACCCCGTCGATCTCGGACACGACCCCATGGCCGAATCGCCACGGTCACCGCCGCGTCCGCCGCGGATCGCCGCCGGACCCGCTCCCGCCGGCCATGTCGGGAGTGGGTCCCCCGGAGCAGGGCAGGCATCCGCCCGATCGAGCGGGACCCGGATCGGGTCCCGCGCAGTTCTCGGCGTCGAGGCGGGGCGGGTGCGCGTGATGAGGACCTGCATTTCCGGAATCCGGCGGCTTCCGGGGCCGGTGCCCGATGCGTGAGTCGATCGCCTACGACGGCGCACCGGGGACGACCCGCCGGGCCCGCGCCTTCGCCGGGTGCTTCCTGGAACGGGCCCGGGCGATCGGGGACGTCCCGATCACCACGCGGGCCGCGGAGGTGGTCCCGCTCGTGGTCGACGAGTTGATCGCCAACGCCGGCCGATACGCGCCGGGGCCGTGCCTGCTGGAACTGGAGATCACCGGCCACGACCTGCACGTCACGGTGTCGGACGGCACGCCGACCGTGCCCGTACCGCGCGGCCGGGACATCGACCGCGTCGGTCGGCACGGCCTGGAGATCGTCCGCGCCCTGTGCGCGGGCTTCGCGGTCGAACGAAACGCCGCCGGCAAGCGGGTCCGCGCCCGCATCCCGCTCACCTGACCGCGGCCGGCCACGGCCGGTCCCCCGGAACGGCGTCGCACCCCATCGCGCCCCGTCGCGCCCCGTCGCGCCGCACTCCGCCCGACCCGCCGCGCCCGACCCCCGTCGGGGATCGAATCGACCGGAACGTGGCCGACGATCGGGTAGATTCGACCCGTTTCCCGCGTCACCGTTTTCCCCGCGAGAGGTCCCGACCGATAGCGGTCCCGCCGACCGCCCCGCACCGCTCGCCCCGGCCCAGGAGCAGGATGCCTCGCCACGTGGATCGTCCCTCGAACGGCGCGGGAGCGCTCGGTGCGTTGATCCGGGCCGGTGCCGCGGCCCCGCTGGAGCAGCTCCCGGACCTGATCGACGCACACGCGCGGTCCCTGGGCCTGGGCCGCGCGCTCGTGTATCTCGTCGACGTCCGGCAGGACGTGCTGCGCCTGCTCCCGCGCACCGCCCCCGAACCCGCCGACGACCGGGACGCGCCCCCCGCCGAACTGCGCGTGGAGGCCACGGTGGCCGGACGCGCGTTCCAGAGCGTCGAGCCGGTCGAGACCGCGACCGGCCCGGACGGCACCGAACCCGACGGCACCGAACCCGACGCCACCGAACCCGCGGATCCGCGCGTGCCCCGGCTGTGGCTGCCCTTGCTCGACGGCGCCGACCGCCTGGGCGTGCTGGGCCTGGCGGCCGAGCACATCGACGACGACGTCCGCGAGCACGCCGGGGACCTCTCCCGGGTTCTGGCACTGCTGCTGGTGAGCCGACGGGCGTACGGCGACGCGTTCGCGCGGCTGACCCGTACCCGCCGCATGGGCCTGGCCGCCGAGTTGCAGTGGTCGCTGATGCCGCCGGGATCCTTCGCCGACGAGCACATCACCGTCAGCGCGGCCATGGAACCCGCCTACGAGATGGGCGGCGACGCGTACGAGTACGCCATCGAGAAGGGCCGCACCGCGCACCTGGCCGTGTTCGACGCGATGGGCCACGACACCGCCGCGAGCCTGACCGCGGCACTGGCCCTGGCCGGATGCCGCAACAGCCGCCGCCGACAGGCCGGCCCGACCGCCACCAGCGAGGCGATCGAGGCCGCCCTGCTGGACCAGTTCGGCCGCAGCCGCTACGCCACCGCGATCCTGGCCGAGCTGGATCTGCGCTCGGGTCTGCTGACCTGGGTCAATCGTGGGCACCATCCGCCGGTGGTGATGAGAAACGGGAAATGGGTCGCCACCCTCGACCGTCCCCCCGCCCACCCGATGGGCACCGACCTGGGCCTGCCGGTCGTCGAGTACACCGAGCAGCTCGAACCCGGCGACTGGCTGCTGCTGTACACCGACGGAGTGACCGAGGCGCGCAACCCCCGCGGCGAGACCTTCGGCCTGGACCGATTCGTCGACTTCGTCATCCGCCGGATCGCCGACGCCCTACCCGCGCCCGAGACCCTGCGTCGCCTGATTCGCGCGATCCGCGACTACCACGAGGACCACCTCCAGGACGACGCCACCATCCTCCTGCTCCGTTGGCACGGCCCCACCGCGACCTGACCACGTCCGCGACCGCCGCGACGTCGTCCTCGGGGACGGGGCACCCGTGCCCGGCCGGCTCGGTCCTCGCGGGCCGCCCGCCGCGAACGCCGCCGACCGGACGATGGACACCGTGCGGCTCGGGAAAGCACGGGGACCACCACCCACCCACCCGGCCAAGGTGCGCAGCTCGGCGGGAGGCTCAGCGCGAGTCCGCCTCGCCGTCGGTGCCCCCCGCCGCGCGGGCCGCCTCCAGACGGGCGCTCGGCAGGCGGAACGGTGAGCAGGACAGGTAGTCCACGCCGGCCTCGTGGAAGAAGTGGATCGACGCGGGGTCCCCGGCGTGTTCACCGCACACCCCGATCCGCAGGTCGGGCCTGGCCCGCCGGCCCTCGTCGACGGCCAGTCGGACCAGGCGGCCGACGCCGTCCCGGTCGATGCTCTCGAACGGCGAGACGGCGAGGATGCCGCGCTCCAGGTAGGCGGCGAGGAAGGACGCCTCGGCGTCGTCGCGGGACAGGCCCCACGTGGTCTGGGTCAGGTCGTTGGTGCCGAACGAGAAGAAGTCCGCCGTCGGCGCGATGCTCCCGGCGGTGAGCGCGGCCCTGGGCAGCTCGATCATGGTGCCCACCGGACAGCGCACCGGCAGCCCGGCGGCGCGGCCGACCTCGTCGAGTACACGTTCGACCTCCTCGCGTACGACGCGCAGTTCCTCGACCGTGGCGACCAGCGGGATCATGATCTCCGCCCGCGGATCGCCGCCCGCCCGCAGCCGGGCGACCACCGCCTCGCCGATCGCGCGTACCTGGGTGGCGATCAGGCCGGGAACCGTGAGCGCCAGGCGTACCCCGCGCAGGCCCAGCATCGGGTTGGCCTCGCGCAGGCGCTCGATCGCCTCGTGCACGTGCACGTCGTGCGGCGCGGGCTCCCGGCCCAAGGCGCGTGTGCGGGCCAGCCGGACCGCCGAGTCGGTGTGGTCGGGCAGGAACTCGTGCAGCGGCGGGTCGAGCAGCCGGATGGTCACGGGCAGGCCGTCCATCGCCGCGAGGATGTCGGTGAAGTCCGCGCGCTGGAGCGGCAGCAGCGCGTCCAGCGCGTGCCGCCGGTCGGCGTCGGTGCGGGCCAGGATCAGGTCCTCGACCAGCGGGCGCCGGGTGCCGAGGAACATGTGCTCGGTACGGCACAGACCGATTCCCCGGGCGCCGAAACGCCGGGCCCGGGCCGCGTCCTCGGCCGTGTCGGCGTTCGCCATGACCTGCAACCGCCGTACCTCGTCGGCCCGGTCCAGGAAGCGGGCGACCGCCTCGACCACGCCGGCGGAGCGCGCGCCGGTCTCCAGGTAGCGGGTGACCGGCGAGGGCACCAGGGGCAGCGCGCCCAGGTACACGGTGCCGGCCGTACCGTCCACCGAGACCACGTCGCCCACCTCGACGACGGTCCCGTCGGCTCCGGTGCAGCGCCCGCCCTCGATGTCGATGTCCAGGTCGGCCGCGCCGCACACGCAGACCTTGCCCATGCCCCGGGCGACCACCGCGGCGTGGCTGGTCTTGCCGCCCCGCCCGGTCACCACGGCCTCGGCCGCGATCATCCCGGGCAGGTCGTCCGGGCTGGTCTCGTGGCGGACCAGCACGACCCGCTCGCCGGCCGCGGCCCGCCGGGTCGCCTCGGCGACCTCGAACACCACCGCGCCGACCGCGGCCCCCGGCGAGGCCGGGATGCCGTGCGCCAGCGGCGCGGCGTCGCCGTGCGCGTCGAAGCGCGGGAAGGTGAGCTGGTCCAGTTGCCCGCCGTCGACCCGCGAGAGTGCCTCCGACCAGGTGATCGTGCCCTCGTCCACCAGCGCGCAGCCGATCCGGAAGGCGGCCTCGGCGGTGCGTTTGCCGACCCGGGTCTGCAGGATCCACAACCGGCCGCGCTCGATGGTGAACTCGACGTCGCACAGGTCGCGATAGTGCGTTTCGAGCTGCCGCAGATACTCGGTCAGGCGCGCGTACGCGGCCGGATCCAGCCCCTCCAGGGCCTGGAGCGGCAACGCGTCCCGGACGCCGGAGACCACGTCCTCGCCCTGGGCGTCGGGCAGGTAGTCGCCGTAGACACCGGCGCGCCCGGTGCCGGGGTCGCGGGTGAACGCGACGCCGGTGCCGGAGTCCGGTCCGGAGTTGCCGAACACCATCGCCTGCACGGTCACCGCGGTACCCAGGTCGTCCGGGATGTGCTCGCGTCGCCGATAGACCCGGGCCCGCTCGCCGTTCCAGGACCGGAAGACCGCGAGCACGGCGCCCGCGAGCTGCTCGCGCGGATCCTGCGGGAACTCCTCGCCGGTGTCCTCGCGCACGATCGCCCGGAACTCGTCGACGATCGCGGTCAACTCGCGTACGTCCAGCCCCAGGTCGTCCGCCGCGCCCAGGCGCAGCCTGCGCCGGGTGAGCACGTCCTCGAAGCGCGCCGGGTCCACGCCCAGCACGGTGGTGCCGTACATCTGCACGAGTCGGCGATAGGAGTCCCACGCGAAGCGTTCCCGGCCGCGGGCCTTGGCGAGGCCGAGCACGGAGGCGTCGTTGAGGCCGACGTCGAGGATCGTGTCCATCATGCCGGGCATGGAGAACCGGGCACCCGATCGCACCGACACCAGCAACGGGTCGTCGGGTCGGCCCAGGCGTCGCCCGATCGACGCCTCCAGGCGGGCCAGGTGGTCGGCGATCTCGCCTTCCAGTTCGGCCGGCGGCGCGCCCGTGCCCAGGAACACCCGGCAGGCGTCGGTGCCGATCGTGAAGCCGGGCGGCACCGGCAGCCCCAGCCGGGTCATCTCGGCGAGGTTCGCGCCCTTGCCCCCGAGCAGCGCGGCCTGCTCCCGGGAGCCTTCGCTGAAGTCGTACACGTACGCGCTTGCCATCGGCATCCCTTCCCGCACAGCGGACCGCCTCGGCTGTCTCTCAGGGTAACGCCGGGCGAAGGACCACCGCAGGCCGCGATCCGGCCACGATCGGGCCGCCCGTACCGGGGCGAGCACCGCCCGATGTCGCCGCGCCGGCCGACTCTCTCGCCCTCGACTTCGGCTTCGGTCTCGGCCGACGCCGGGATGGATCGGCGCGTCGGTGCGTGGCCGCGTCCGCGACCCGCCCGGGGTGGTCGGTCCCGGGCGCGGTCGTGGGTGTGCGTGCGGGTTCGTGGCGGATGGGTCGTTCGGTGGGGGTCAGCCGCTGGTCAGGCGTAGTACCAGGTTGGCTCGGTCGATGGCTTCCAGAACCGGGCCCGGTGCGACCTCGGCGGCGTGGGCCTCCTCGGCCAGGGTCTCGGGATCGGCGCGGGCCAGGTCGGCCACCGTGCGATCGCCGAGCAGGTCGGCCAGTCGGGCGGTGCGGGCGACGCCCAGGAGCGTGCGGGCGGGCATGGCGCGGACGGCCTCGGGGTCGTCCGCGGCCATGACCTCCTGGGCGTGCGACGAGGAGAAGGCGTGCGCGAGGGCCTGTCGGGTCACCTCGGTCCAGCCGGTGGGCCGGTCCCGGCCGGGCTGCCCGCAGTAGAAGCCGTAGCCCCCGAAGGAGGCGGTGAAGCGACGGTTGAGCAGTTGGTCGACGGTCAAGGTGCCGTCCGCGGCGACGGTGAAGTCGGCCAGCACCACCCAGGGTTGGGTGGGGCACGGCGGGCACGGGCGGGTGCCGGTCTCCGAGATCCGGGACGAACAGCCCACGGTCTCCTCGCGCGGCACGTACTCGCCGCTGACGTAGATGTCCGGCAGGGCGTCCAGGACGCCGAGGCTGAACCCTTCGCGGACCCGGCTGTACTCGCACGCGGTGTCCTCGCAGCCGCAACCGGCCGCCGCCACCGGCGCGGTGAGGCACTCGTCGTAGCGCACCGCGAGGTAGTAGGTGCGCCCGGGTTCGCGGCGCTCGCGCACCGGCGCGCACCACGGGTCGGTCGGCGGCGGACATCCGTCGGCGCCGCCGGGCAGCGCGTCGCGTACGTCCACCCTGACCCGGTGGTCGACCACGATCTCGTCGCCGTACGGACCCAGCACATAGCCGGGCGAGACGTCCAGCAGCCACGGCAGTCGGCCGCCGTCGCCGTAGCGGACCGTGCGTACGGTCACCCCGCACACCACACCCCACCCGTGCAGCAGCCGGTTGTGCCGGCGCATGCGGTCCAGCAGCCACACGCCGGTCTGGGCCAGGTCCTCGGGGCCGACGAGTTGGCCGCCGAACCAGCGCGGGCGCAGCCGCCCGGTCGCGTTCCGCGCCAGGCAGTCACCGCATCCGCACGTGGAGGAGGTCTCGCCCCCGCCGTCGCAGCCGCAGCCGCAGCCGCCGTGTCCGGCCACTGCGGCGGGCCGGATCGTTCGTTCGTGCACCGTCAACGTCCCTCAGCTCCTCGGTATGCGTCGTCTCGGTGGCGCCCGGTGTCCCGATTCCCGGGCGGGCGGCACCCGTGCGATCCCGTCGGCCGGCGCAGCGCGCCGGTTGCGGCACTCACTCCGGCGCCACCTCGAAGACGAGGTGCACGAACCCGCCGGGGTCCCCGTCGAAGAGTTCGGCGTCGACGCTCGACCGGGCGCCGAGGGCGGACACCGGCCGGGCCGGGGACAGGACCTGCTGCCCGGACCAGATCGAGAAGAGCGTGTGGTTGTCCAGGGCGGTTCCGAGGAAGTCCGCGTCCAGCGGCAGCGCCGGCTCGTCCGCGCCCACCGGCGGCACCGGAGCCGCGGCCGAGGAGCGCACCTGGAGCAGGAACATGGCGGCCGGTTCGCCGGCGTCCGGAAGCCGCACCCCGTCCACGCCGAACGTGTACGTCACCGCGTCCCCCCGCGAATCGCCGCGGGTGCCGGGGCCCAGGTCCAGGTGCCGGAAGCCGGCGAGTTCGTCCCCGTCCCGCAGGGCCTGGAACAGCCGTACCCAGCCCTGCGGTTCAGCCGACGCGGGGTCGGCCAGGGCCCGGTCCACGGTGAGTTCGACGTGCGGTCGGCGGGTGAAGCGCGTCCAGTCCCGGCGCGGTGGACCGGCCGGATCCAGTCGCGCGGCGCCCTCCGGCCACACCCGCAGCAGCCTCGGCCCGTTCTCCACCCGCACGGTCGGCGGGGGCGGCGGCGCGAACACGTGCAACTCGCCGCCCTGCGTCCCGTTCCCGGACGGGAACGGCGGTACCACCGCGAGCGGCGCCCGCTCGACGAGGTCGGCCAGGGCGGTGTCCTTGGGTGCGCCGGGAGTCATCGCCCACATCGTGTCGCGATCGGCCGCGGTGAGCCCGGTGCCGACCAGGTCGGGGTCCAGCGCCAGGCCGTCCGGGTCCTGAGCGCGCGGCGGCCCGGCGGCGGGCACCCGGGAGGCCACCACGAACACCGTCTGGGTCAGCAGGCCCTCGCTCTTGAGCCCAACCGTGTACGCCACGCCCTCGCCGTTGGGCGGCACACTCACGTGGGTGAAGGCGCCGCCGGCCCGGGTCAGCTTCAGTCGTTGCACACCCGTGTGGTCGAGCTGCCACACACCCACCCACGGGTCCGGGGCGTCGAACGCGGCGTCGGCGAGTTGCCGGTCGAAGGCGACCTCCAGGCGCTTCTCGGCGACGAAGGCGCGCCACGTCGCGGGCGTCGCGTCGGTGCCGACCCGCGGCCACAGCCCGGTGATCCGGGGCGGCAGGGTGCGGCCCGTGCAGCACGCGTCCACCCGTTCGGCCAGGCACATCAGCAGGTCGAACAGGACCCGGTTGGAGTAGACGACCGGCCGCGCGGTCACCGTGTCCAGGTCCGGCTCGCGCTCCGGCGCGTAGGTGATCGTCGCCAGGACCACGCAGTCGTCGGCGCGGTCGCACTCGTGCTCGAGAGTGTCGGCGACCCGCTCGCGGCGGTCGAAGTCCTCGCCGTGCCGGTCCGGGAAGATCGCCGCGCACTGTTCCTCGCTCAGGCCGACCGGGTCCGGTTCGCCGGCGGTGACCCGGATCGAAAACCGTTCCAGGGTCAGCGACGGGACGCACTCCTCGCGGACCTCGCAGTCGACCACCGGGCTGCGGACGAACTCGGTGCCGCACTCGTGCCGGCACAACACGATCGCGACCGTGCCGTCGTGGACCGGGTCGCCCTCGGGTTCGCCCGCGCAGTCGGTGGGTTGGTACGGCTCGTCGACGCGGACCGGGCGGTCCACCACGATCAGCCGGCCGTGGCCGTCCACCGCGACGCCGGGGCAGACGGTCAAGCCGCCGTCGGTGTCCGTCTCCACGTCCAGTCCGCACAACACGCCGGGGCCCAGGCCCAGCCGGGCCAGGGTGGCGGAGGTCCGTCGGTGGTAGGCCTGTTCGAGCTGCCAGTGCCGGACGTCCATCAGCTTGCCCGGGTAGAAGCGGTTGCGGACCGGCGGCGCGGGGGCCGCGTCCTCACCCCCGTCGCAGCCGCATCCCGTGTCCGCCGCGTGGTCCTGACGGTGCTGACTCACTTGTGCTCAACCCCTTGGAGATGGTCGGGTGGTCGACCCGCGACCGCCTGGTGTGGGAAGCGTCGTGTCGAGGCGTGTCTCGACGGGGCCGCCGACATGGGCCGCGGCCGGTCCGGGCAGCCGGATCCCGGAGCCCAGCGCGGGTCCGGCGCCCGCGGCCCGGTCCGGCGGCGGGCCGGCGACGTAGGTGTCGATGCCGACCTGTCCCGGGATCGCGCCGTGCCGGGCGGCCCGCACACTCGCGAACACGTGTGCCGGACGCTCGCGTTCGACCACGCGGGCGATCTCCGGCAACGCGTCGGCGTGTTCCGGCGGGACGTGTACGCACACCCGGTGCGCGAACGCGGCGTACAGCGGCAGTCCCCGGTCCTGCGCCGGGATCAGGTGGGCGCCGTCGAGCACGGCCGTCGCGTCCAGCACCGGCGGCTCCGGGTCCGCGACGTGCGTTGCGGTGTCCCGGCCCAGTCCGCCGCTGCCCAGTCGCCAGACCCCGGCGCCCAGCAGCGGTTCGGACAGCCGGACCGCGACCCCGGTCTCGCGCGCGACGGCCTCGATGAGCCCGGCGGGCGTGCCGCGGCGGCCGTGCGCGGCGTACGCCCCGGCGATGTCCGAGCGCCGGGTGGCGGAGTCGGCGGAGCGGGAGGGCGCGGCGTCGACCCAGCGGGCGAGCCGGTCCAGCCACGGATCGTCCGGGCGGTCCGGGGCCGAGCCCGGGTCGAGCGAGGCGGGCAGGTCCTCCAGTTCGCGCACCGACGCCTCGTGCGCGCCGGCGAACAGGCCCAGCAGTCGGCCGAGCGTGCCCGAGCCGTCGTCGTCGCCGGTGTAGGCGGCGGGCAGCGCGTCGAGCAGGCCCCGGCCCACGTGTTCGACGCGCACGTCGTCCACGCGCGGGGTGCCGCGTCCGTCGCCGAGCAGTTCGATCGCGATCCACAGTCGGGCGCCGGGGGCGGTCGGGCCGGCCAAAACCCGCACGTCCAGGCCGTCCAGGGGGCCGGCCCGCCAACGGCCCGCCGGGGTCGGCACGGGCGCGTCGTCGGCGTCGGCGCCCGCCGGGTCCGGCGGGTCGGGGGTGACCGCCTTCGGCGCGAGCATCGTCCACACCCGCACATGCGTGCCGGGCGGCGCGGGCTCGGCGAGGAGGATCCGGACCCGGTCCCAAGGTTCGACGCCGGGCGGCTCGATCGGTGCGGGCACGACCGCGACGCCGCGCGTGCCGGTGCGCCGCGCGCCCAACCGGGCGATCCCGCCGGGGCCGGCCACGAACACCCGCCCGCACCGGTCGACGGTGATCCCGGCGAAGTCGCCGCCGGCCACGACCCGCGTCGGTGAGCCGTCGTCCGGGACCGACACGACGCCGGGGCCGGGCACCTGTCCGGCGCCGCCCGCCACGAGCACCCCGTCCGGCACCCGGACGGCCGCGAGGCCGCCGACCCGTACCCGGGCCGCGCGCAGCGCGGGGTCCTCGGCGGGCGGCGGGTCGGTCCACGGCGCGAGGTACTCGCCGGTGTCGGCGAGCACGACCATGGCTTGGGGACGCCGGTGCTGCGCCGACCGGTTCGGCTCGTCACCGACGATCGACAACCGCCCGCGGTCGAGCAACCACAGCCCGCGCGGCGCGCGCAGTGCGGCGGGATCCCCCGTGGCCACGTCGAGGCAGCCCAGCACGCAGACCACGTGGTCGCAACCGTCCACGCGCAGCACCCGACCGTGGCCCGGGTCGGCGACCACGATCGTGCCGTCGCCGAGCACGACCAGCCCCAGCGGCCCACCCGCCGGGTCCAGGTCCACGCACGCGATCGTTTCCGGCGTCGCCGTCCCCGGGCCCAGCACCAACCGCTCGCCGTCCGCGCGCACTCCCTCGAAACGGGCCCCCGGCCAGCGCCCCAGCGCGTTGACCCAGCGGTAGCCGGTCGCGCCGCTCACGCGCCCTCCACCCCCATCCACGAGATGTGCCAGCCCAGTTCGGTGCGCACCAGGTTCGGGGTCTCCAGGTCGGCGAGCACCACCGCCGGATTCAGCGGCAGCGTCGTGGTGCCGCCGGCGGCCCCGCCGATCCGCCCTGCGGGCAGCGGCACCACCACGGTCATCCGGCCCGGTTCGGCGCCGTCCACGTAGGGCGTGCCGTCGAGCACGCAGGCCTGGCCGCCCGGCGCGGCCGACGCGCTCAACTCCCGGTCGCCGTCGAGCCGGACCGTGTAGGCGGGGATGTCGCCGAAGCCCGCCGCGCCGGTGTCCACCACGGTGCGCAGCCCGATCACCACCCCGGAGGCCGGGTCCTCGACCGCCGACCACACGGTGCCGAACGCGCTCGTGGCGCCGGTGGCCACGTACGGCGTCGGGAGCACCGCCAGGATCCGGCGCCCGGCCGGATCGGGCGGCGCGGTCAGCGCACAGCCACGCACCGACACCGTCGCGAGCAACACGTCCAGCCCGTCCCGCAGTTCGGCCGGGGTACACCAGCCGACCGTCGGGCCGTCCGCGAGCCGCACCGCGCCGACCACGCCGCAGGCCCCGTCCCGGGTCCGCACCGCCGCCTCGTCGTCCTCGGTCCAGCGCAGGGTCAGGCAGAACACCACGTCGCCGCCGTCCGGCCCGGCGGCCACCGCCGGCACGTCCGTCTCGGCGCCGTCCGCCAGGATCAGGTCGCGACCGAGCGCGTCGAGTGCGTACCCCGCGCCGATCACGACGCGCTTGGCGCCCCGGGCACCGGTCACCTCCAGGCCGAGTGCGATGCCCCATCCGTGCAGGACCCGGTTGTGCAGCCGGCGGCGCGAACGCTCCACCGAGATCGCGTCGTCCAGGTCGGCGGCGGCAAGCACCTGTCCGGCGAAGAAGCTCGGGCGACGCGTCGGCGGCAACGCCGCCCCGCTCGTGGTCGGGCCGGTCATGCGGACTCTCCCCTTCGTCGAGGACCCGGTCGGGTCCCGGGTGGCTCGCCGGCACGACGCCGGGCTCGGGCGTCCCGTCCGGGCGGATCACCGCCGCTACGGCCGGCCCGGGCATCAGGGCCGGGCGGATCACCGGCTCGGCGACCGGCTCCGGCGTCCGGGCCGCCCGGATCGCCGCCTCGACGGCCCGCTCCCGCGTCCGGGCCGGGCCCGCCCCGCTCCTCGGACCCCGTCGCGTCCCGAAGATCGCGCGGCACGTGGATTACCGGCCGGGTGCACGGCACCGGGCACGGCGGGTCGACCGGCCCGGGCAGCGCCGGCACGCGCCGCGCGCTCGATACGGCCGTCCACGCGAACGCCATCGGCACCGCCGACACCTTCGGCTGCTCGTCGATGTCGCCGCTCGCCGGCAGCGCGTGCCGCACGGTGACCGCGAACCCGGTCTCGTCGACATCGGTGACCTGCGCGGTGCCGGCACCGGTACCGGCCGGCGGCGGCCCCTCGGCGCCGACGAACACCTGCGGTACGTCGGCGAACGGGCGCGCGAAGTCGATCCGCGCCGACCACCGCACGCGCGAGCCCTCGGCGGCGGCCCCGCCCCGGGCCACCCGGCCCGCGAGCAGCACGGTCGGACCGGGTCCACGCGCGGTGCGCCGGGCGCCGTCGCCGACGTCCAGCCGCCCCGAGTCGGGGTGATAGACCGCGAGCGGCACGTCCCCGACGCCCACGACGCCACCCGGCTCCAGCCGGCGCACCCGACCGCGTGGTCCGGCGCCCACACGACGCAACACCACGGTCTGCGGCCCGACCGCCTCGCCCGGCACCACGAGCACGTCGTCGCCGTCGAGCACGAGCAGGTCGCCGTCGCGGGCGAGAGCGACACCCGGCTCGACCAGAACCCGCCCGATGTCGAACGTCCACGCCGCCAGACCCACCGCGACACCCCACGTGCGATGCGCGGCACGAGTGTGCCGGGCCAGGTACCACGCCTCATTCGCCGTCAGGTCGCGCAGGTCGGCGGCGTCCAGCCGGACACCGGGTTCCTCGACGATGCGGTCGGGTGTCCCGCTCATCGCCGCTCCTCCGCCCGCACCGCGAGCACCACGTGCTCGCCCGGCACCACCAGCGCCGTCGGCGGTACGCACAACCCGCCGCAGCCGGGCGGGCCGCCGTCGGCACGCAGTGCGAGCGCGGTGACGTGATCCACGCCGGGGACCTCGTCCAGCACCCGCAACACCTCGCTGCGGTGCACGTCGCGGCCGAACGGCCGGCCCGTGCCGCGCGGTCCGCCGGTGATCGGGTGCAAAAACGTGTCGAGTGCGGCCCGCACCGCCGCGGTCGCCGCGATCGGGTCGACGCCCGGGAACAGGGCCACGGTCGTGTCGGCGCTCACCACCACGTAACGCGGCCCGGTGACGAACAGCCGGGTGCCCGTCGTACGCAGTGCGGCCAGGTGTCGGCGCACGGCGCGCAGCAGGCCCGGTGTGGGCTCGGGTCGCCCGCGCGGGAGGGCGGGAACCACGACCGCTGTGACGCAGCCCGACGCGACCAGGCCCGGCAGTCGCGGGTCGGTCTCGGCGAACGCGCGGACCCGGGCGATCCGGGTGCCGGGGGTGTCCAGCGCGCAGCGCTCGATCCCGGCCAGGGTCACCGCGCGCTCGGGCGCGGCCAGCCGCGGTACGGCGGCGCGGGGCAGGTCGTCGAGCGAGTGCGCGTCGGCGGCGGCGAGCGCGTCCACGAGGCGTTCGTGGGCCCACAGTGCGCGTTCGGCGCGGGCCGCCGCCGCGGCGGTGTCCTCGGCGTCGGTGCCGCCCGTCGCCGGGTCGACCAGGGCGGCGGTGAACGCGTCGGGATCGGGCGGGCCGCCCAGGAGCACGCGGGTGCGGGCGTCGGGCGCGACGACCACGGGTGCGGGCGGGGCCAACGCGCCGCCTCGGGCGCCGGAGGTGGTCCGGTAGGCGGCGAGCACGGTACGGCCGGCCTCCGGGACCCGGCCCGCGCGGCCGTCGCCGAAGGTCAGCGTCCCGGTCGCGGCGTCCAGCACCGCGTGCAGGTCGGTGCGGCCGGCCGCGTCCAGGTCCGGGACCAGCCGGACCGGTTCGACGCCGCCGGCCGGGTCGGCCAGCCACACCCGGTCCGGGCCGGGCGTCGGCGCGTCCGGGGCCACCGTGCCACCCGGCAGGACGAACGTCTGTTCCGGCGCGCCGTCGCCGACGCCCGCCGCGACGAGTTCGGCCGCCAACCGGCCGGGGGCGCCGGCCGTCGGCGCGATCCAGCGCACGATCCGCACCGCCGGCGCCGCCGGGTCGTCGGCGCGCACGGTCCGCACCACGCGCGCGGTGTCCACGGTGATCGCCAGCGGCACGAACGCGCCCTCGACCAGCGCCGCGCCGCCGGTGACCACGGCCGTCGACGCGACCTCGTAGGCGCCGACCGCCGCGCAGGACAGGCTCGCCTCGACCGCGTCGGCGACCACCCGACGCAGCCGGGGCGGCGCGTCGTGCCGACCCCGATCGAGCCGGCAGCGCAGCCACGCGCGGGTCCCGGCCGCGCCGAGCGATTCGACCGGCAGGCCGCCGGGCCCGATCCGCAGCCGCACCGCGCCGGATCGGGTCAGCGCCCGAGTGCGGTCCTCGACGTCGCCGAGCGGCTGCCAGGCACCGTCCACGCGGGCCTCCCACACGGTGCGCGCGCCGTGGTGCGCCGAGGTGCCCGGATCCCGGGCCGGGTCCAGTGCGTCGGCCACGTCGGACGCGACGGACGCGACGGACGCGACGGCCACGTCGCTCCCGCCCGCGTCCAGGTGAAGCGCGAGCGCGCCACCCGGGGGCAGCGCCCGATCCAGTCCCAGGAGCAGCGCGGCGCCGACCCCGGGATCCGGGCCCAGCGCGTCCACCGCGGCGCCCCCGAGCAGCGTGGGGGTGTGGTCGGTCCACCCGAGGGTGTATCCCGACTCCCGTGCCGTGCCGTCGTCGGTGCCCGCCGCCGTCACCGACGCGCCGGTCAGCGGCAGCGCCTCGACCGTTTCCAGGCCGGTCGGCGCGTCCGCCCCGTGCGCGAGAAAGCCCAGTCGGGCGGGCAGTTCGGGCGGCGCGCCGGGCCCGGGCCGGATCGCCAGCAGCACCCGTGCGGGGCTCGGCGCGGCCGGGTGCAGGCCGAGCAGCGCGAGCAGTTTGCGCCGGTGCCGGTCGGTCACCCGCGAGGCCCGGTAGACGTCCGTGTCCACGAGCCACGCGAGCATCTCGATCACCGCGATGCCGGGATCGGAGTGGTTGTGGTCGGTCCAGCGCGGGCTCTCCAACGGCAACAACGCCCGCGCCTCGGCGACCAGGTCCGGCCACCGCCGCGTGTCCAGGTTCGGAGGGAACAGGGGCATGGTTCAGTACTCCCTTCCCGGGGATCGCGAGGATCGCGAACACCCGGCGGATCCCGGCATCCCCGGGGCCTGGGGGGACCGCGGTGACCCGGCGGAGCGCGCCGCACCCGGCCCGGCTCCGGCCTCCCCCGACCCGGCGAGCCGCACCACGAGTGGTCCGGCGCACACCACGGCGTCCGCGTCGACCGGTACCGCGTCGCCGGCGGGTACGCCGTCCACGGTCAGGTCCAGCGCGGTCACCACGTCCACACCGGGCACCGTCTCCAGGCGCCGGGCCAGGTCGGACAGGTACACGCCCCGGCCGAACGGCCAGCCGGTCCCGGACGGGCCGCCGTCCAGCGGGTGCAGGAAGCGGGCCAGGTCGGCGAGCACCGCGCCGCGCACCGGGCCCGCGTCGCCGGCCCGGGCGGGCCGCACGGTGGCGGCCACGCCGACCGGGAAGTAGCGCGCGCCCTCGACCACCAGGCGGGCCGCCGCCGGCATCCGCGCGCCGACCGCGTCCCGTACCCGGCGCAGCAGTTCGCCGGTCGGCTCCGGCCGGTCCGTACCGTCGCGCGGCACCACGACCAGCCGGATCACGCCCGGCAGCACCCGGCCGTGCCGGTCGCGCGCGCCCAGCGCGCGGGCCGCCGCGATCGCCGGGACGGTCTCCCGGGCCAGCGCGGCCACGTCGCTCTCGGTGAGCGCGAGCCGGCGGTGTCGCAGCAGCGCGGGGCCGCGGCGCAGCACGTCGGGGAACGGTTCGGCGTCGGTACCGCCGCTCGCGCCCCGGGGGTTGCTCACCGCGCCGACCGCGACCGCACCGATCGCCTGGGTGATCGCGCCGGCGGGCACGTTGCCGGCCGCGCCGCCGCCGGAACGGTACGAGCGCAGCCGCACGTTGTCCGGCCCCACCGGCGGAACCCGCCCGTGTCCGTTCCCGCCGAACAACACCCGCCCGGTGGCGTGGTCGCACACGTAGACCCGATCGGCCGGGCCGGCCAGTCCCAGCGAGGGAAGTTCGTCCCAGCGCACCCACACCTCGCTCACCCGGCCCGTGCGCGGATCGGCCACCGTACGCAGTGCCGCACCCGCCCGCTCGGCCAACTCCCGGCGCAGCAGCGGGAGATCGACGAAGGCGCGCTCGCCGTCCAGCTCGCGCACCTCCAGCACCGCGCCGTCCAGGACCGGGGTGCGCATGGCCTGGAAGACCTGTCCGGCGCTGCCGTCGGCCGAGCCGAGCAGCTCGTCGGTGATCGTCTGGACCTGCTGCACCCGGGCCGCGTTGGGCACCAGCGCGCTGAGCGCCGGTTGCGGGGGTTCGGCCTCGCCGGGGAAGCGGGCCCGGATCCAGGTGCGGGGTGTGCCGAATCGGGCGGGTGGCGCGTCGCGCAGTTCGCCGCCCGCGTAGGCCCGGGAGAGCCGGTCGCGCACGGTGAGCGTCTCGCCGTCGGCGCCGGCCACGAGCACCGGTTCGCCGCCGCGCGCGTCGGTGAGCAACAGCCGGTCGCCGGGCGCGAATCGGGCGGCCGCGCCGCGCCCGAGCAGGGTCACCGTGTGGTCCGCGGCGCCCGCGACGGGTGCCCCGGGCGGACCGCCGGCGCCGGGCCAGAGCAGGCCGACCACGCCGCCTCGGGTGAAGCCCTCGGTGCCGTCGTCGCCGGCCAGGGCGACCCAGCCGGTGCCGTCGTAGCCCTCCCAGGTGGGCCGTACCGGGACCGCGTCGGGGTCCTCGCCGGCGGGCTCGACGTACAGGCCCAGGCGGTCGGCGGGCAGTTCGCCGTCGAAGCCCAGGTACAACGTCGGGGCGGTCTCGGCCATCGGGCGAAACGGCGTGGCGCCGGGTCCGGGGAAGGCGAGGTCGGCGGTCAGGTCGGCCCACGCGTGGTCGTCGAGCGCGAGCGTGTGTCGCGGGTCGTCGGGTCCGGCGAAGTGCCGGTAGAACACCTCGAAGCGGTCCAGCACCGGCGGCCGGGGCTCCACCACGGGCAGGAAGTTGAGCACGCCGGACGTGTCGGTCCAACTCACCTGGCGCAGGAAGGAGAAGCTGCCGCGTTCCAGTCGCGCGCGCAGCCAGCGGCGTTCGTCGCCGGTCACCGGGGCCGCCGCCCAGTCGGTCGGCACGGTGAAGTGCAGCGCTCCCGAGCGTTGCAGGGCCAGGACGGCGGACGCGCCGGACGCGCCGACCGCCCGCCAGCGGGTGCCGTCGTAGTACTCCCAGGTCACCTCGGGCGCGGTGAGCTGGTCGGGGGTCTGCGCGCCCGCCACGGCCTTGAGCAGGTCTTCCGGCGCCAGGTCCGCCAGCGCGGTGGCGATCGTGCGGGCCTTGGCCACCTGGGTGTCCACCGCGGTCCTGGCCGCGTCGATCCGCGAGGTCACGTCGGTCACGAACGCCTGGGGGTCGGCGCTGAGGAAGGACGGCAGCGGGGTGTCGGCCAGATAGGGGGTGGGGGTGGCCAGGACGGTGCCCAGCGCGGACGCGAGCGCGCCGTGCGCGGCGACCACCTGGGCGTCGCTGCCGCCGCCGAGCGCCTGGGCGAGCGCGGCCCGGGGCGCGGTCAACGCGCTCGCGCCGGCCGACAGTTGCGCGGTGACGTCGGCGGTGGCCAGCAACAGTCCGGCGCTCGCGCGCGGCGCGCCGCCGAGCGCGGCCAGCGCCGCGGCCAGGTCGGCGGCCGGGTTCGCGGCGGTCTGCGCGGCGACGACGTGGTCGCGTGCCGAGCCGATGTTGCCGAACAGGCCGGGCTCGGCCTGCGCGGCGCCGCGCAATGTGGTCAGCGCGTCCCGCAGGTGCGCCTTGACCTGGGTGTACCACGTGGTCGGGTCCTCGCCGGACAGCGGCGAGACCACCGCGCGTCCCAGGTCTCCGGTGACCGCAGTCAACTCGGCCAACCTGGTCGCCACGGCGCGGATGTCGGCGACCGTCTTGTCGCGGAACTCCTTCGCTTTCTGCACCCCGCCGGTCAGTTCGCCGGTGCGCTGGTCGGCCTCCTCGGCCGCGGTGCGCGGCCGGCCGAGCACCACGGTGACCCGGGCACCGGGCTTGGCGAACGCGGCGTCGCACGCGACGTGGAAGGCGCTGCCGCGTACCGGCGCCGGGCCCAGCGGGGTGAAGGCCCGGGTCAGGTCCACCGCCTGCGCGTCGGCGACCGCCTTGTCCGGGGTCAGGCCGGTGCGCAGGGTCAGGTCCAGGTGCGCGGGGGCGTCGAGGGCGAGCGGCGCGGTCAGGTCGTCGGGGTCGTCCAGGAGGAAGTAGTCGATGCCCGGTTTCGGGGTCGCCGTGCCGGCGGTGAAGGTGTCCGCGTCGGTGGGCGGCACGGTGACGCCGAACCGTACCGTGTGGCCCAGGTGCGCGGTCCCGATCGCCACCGGCGTGCCGGGCTTCGCGGTCGGGTCGGCCTTGCTCGCCGCGGTGGTGTCCCGGACGTGCACGGTCACCTGCGGCGGCGCGGTGGTGCCGTGCGCGGCGTGCACGGTGACGGTGGTGTCGGCACCGGTCGGCGGGCCGGTGAACAGCGCCAGACGCGCGTGGGTGCTCACCGCGGCGAGCCGTACGCGCGCCACCTCGGGGACCACGGACCCGGGTCGAGCGCCGAGCGCCGAGTCCAGGCGGGCGCGCAGCCAGTACGACTCGGTGCCCTCGACGGTGGTGGTCACCGCCTTCGCACACGGCGCCACCAGGCGCACGGTGCCCGAGCGGGTCAGCCCCGCGGTGCCGTCGCGGGACGCGTCGTCGCCGTCGCCCCAGGGCGCGAACGGCCGCCACGCGTCGCCGTCCCACCACGTCCAGGAGATCCGCAGCGGGCTCGACGCGGGTCGCCCCAGGACCACGGTGATCTCCACGGTGGCCCGGCCGGCGAACGCCAGGAGCGTGTCGTGCGCCAGGTACAACTCCCGTACGGCGGGGCGCAGATCGGTGAACAGCGTGACCGGGCGCCGGGCCAGGACGTCGGCGGAGTGGTCGGCGGCGGCGTCCGCGCCCGGGTCCAGGCTCCATACCTCGACCAGCGGCGCGCCGGCGAGTGCCACCGTGTCCCGGGTCTCGAAGACCAGCGGCGCGTCCTGTCCCGGCACGGCGGCGCCCAGCCGCGATCCGGCGGCCACCCGGGCCCCGCTCACCCCGGGCAGCGGCTGGAGCAGGACCGTGGTGCCGGCGCCCTGCGCGGGCAGCAGCGACACCCCCACCATGTCCAGGAGCGCGGCGAGTTGCCGGTCGGGCAGGGCGGCGAGCCGTTCCTCCAGCGCGGCCAGCAGCGCGCCGAGTCCGTGTGCCGCGCCCAGGGAGGGCCCACCCGGGGTCGGATGCCAGTCGGGTACCCAGCCGGTCCGCGCGGCCAGCAGCGCGGCGACCACCTCGGCCCGGCCTCGTGGCGTGCTCACGTGGCCGCCCCTTCGTGCAGGTGGAACGGGTAGACGAGGTTGTAGAAGGTGTTGGTGGCGCGGATCCGGTAGTCGATGCGCACATCCAGTCGGCCTGCCGCGCGATCGGCCACCGACACGTCCACGCCCAGCACGTCGATGCGCGGCTCCCACGCGGTCAGGCCCTGTTCCACCCGCAGCCGCACGAGCGCGGCGGTGGCCGCGGTGACCGGCTCGAACAACATGTCCTCCAGGCCCGCGCCGAAGTCGGGACGCATCACCCGCTCACCGCGCCGAGTGCCCAGGATGAGCAGCACGGACTGGCGGACCTTCTCCGGACCGGCCGCCTCGGCCGCCTCGCCGAGCGGGTCCAGGCGAGCCGGCGCGGCCCAGCCCCGGCCGAGCACGGCGGCGTCCGCGGGGGTGTGCCGCGCGGGGTCGGGATTCAGCGGCGCGTTCGGTTCGGCCACCGTCAGCCTCCGATCAGCACGGTCGGGACGCCGGCCACCACCGGTGCGCCGCAGCCGGCCAGGTCGCCTTGGCGCAGCGCGCCGCGACCGCCGACGAGCACCGTCGCGGAGCCCTTGGTGAACGGCGACGGCGGGTGGGCGGCGGGCGGCGGGAACGCGCACGCGTGCATGTCGCCCTGCACGGCGGCGGGCAGTCCGCCGATCAGCACGGTGGGCACGCCGGGTCCCGCGACCGTGCCGGGGTGGCCGGTGGGGTCGGTGACGCGCGCTGCTGCGGGCACGGCTGCCTCCTCGAAGGTGATCGGTGTGTGCGAACGCTGGTCCGCGAACGGTCAGTTGATCTTCACCAGGGCGCCCTGGATGCTGCACGTGGCGGCGGCCCGGATGTCCGCGCGGGTGGCCTTCGCCGCCAGGCCGTTGCCGGCCTCGACGCTCACATCGAGCCCGCTCACCGTGACCGACCGGGTGCCGGTGACGGTCACCGCGCCGGAGGTGGTCAGCGAGATCTTCGCCGCGCCGCCGGCCACGGCCAGGGTGATCCCGTCGACGGACATCTCGATCGAGTGGCCCAGGGCGTGCGTGAGCGTGACCGTCTGGACCAGGTCGTCGATGGCCACCTCGTGGCCCACCGGCGTACGGATGACCCGCTTGGTCACCGAGTCGGTGGGCAGGTCCACCGGGGGCCGCGAGGTCATCGTCCACAGTCCGCCGAGCACGTAGGGCTCGCGCACGTCGCCGTTGCGGAACGCGACAAGCACCTCGTCGCCGGGCTGCGGCATGAACCACACCCCGGAGCCGTCGCCCGCGACCGGCGCGCACACGCGTGCCCACGGCTCCACGCCCGGCAGCCACGCGTACTGCACCTGCACCCGCCCGGCACCGGTCAGGTCCAGGTTGTCCACCACCGTTGCCGGCGCCACGCCGGTCACCCGCGGACTGTCGGACGCGTGGATGTCGTCGAGGGCGTCGAAGAGCGGTTCGAACATGCCGATCCTCCATGGGGTCCGGTGGTGCGTCGGGAACGGGTGGCAGCGCGGGCGGGGCCGGTCGCCGGAGATGTCACGGGAACGTCCCCACTACCGTTACGAGTTGGGCGCCGGCAGCGACAACAGCCCGCCCTGGACCCGGATCGCGCCCTGGGACGCGGGCGGGATGCCGCCGAACCAGATCTCCTTGCGCAGTTCGAAGGAGGTGCGATAGCCGCCGCCGTCGAGGGTGTGCTGCGCGGACACCACCCGCCACAGGCCGCCGAACGTCTCCCCCACGCCCTCGATCCGCAACACCCGTCCGGCGGTGATCCGGGGGTCGCCCACGCACGAACCGCTCGCGGTGGTACGCCGGTTCAGCCTGGGCAGCAGCTTGGCGACGATCAGACGCGGAGCGGTGGCGATGGTCACCGGTTCGTCCACCAGCAGCACCTGGCGGCCCGATGGCAGTCCGAACCCCGGGGCCACCTCGATGGACAGCGCCTGGCGGTCCCAGTCGTAGCCGACCGAGACGGTCAACTCCAGGCGCACCTCGGGCCGCCACACCCGTACCGATACCCTCTCCACCTGGCCGACGGTGCTGATCCGGGGCGTGAACTCGATCAGCGAGCGCCCGTACCGCAAGGTCACGTCGGGCGAGAGGTAGGCGGCGGGCGACATCAACCGGAGCACGAAGCCGGACGGCTCGCTGTCGTGCTCGACGATCAGTTCCCACGCGTTCTCCACCGCGATCTTCTTCAGGAAGTCGAGTGTGGTCTCGGACTGTTGCCGGCGCACCACCCGCTGGCGCATGCTCGGGTCCTCCAGTGAGGCCACCACGTCCACCGCGCCCAGGGCCGCCGACAGAAAGGCGCCCAGCGGGTCGAGCAGCGGGATCATGCCGTGTTCGAGCGCCAGCAGCGGCGCGACCACCGCGTCCGGCAGCGGCAGCACACCGAGTTTGGGCACCGGGACGCCGAACCAGCGCGCGGGCGACGCGGCAGCCAGGCGGGTGCGCCGGTCCTGGGCGACCACGCGCAACATCGGCATCCCGTCGGAGGGGAAGCTCGCCTCGGTGCCGACGACTTCGCCGGTGAACAACCGGCGCGGCTCGTCCGGCGCGTAGCCCAGCGCGATGCTCACCTCGGTGTCCAGCCGGAACAGCGGGTCGTCGAGCCAGCGCAAACCCTCGTTGGCGAGCGAGACCTCCAGCCGGTCGGCGTCGCCCATGCCGGTCTGGCAGGTGACGCCGGTGACCGAGCCGCGCAGCGCCGCCGGCGCCGGCCGCCCGGCGAAGCGCAGCCGCATCTCCGGGGCGTACTGCGGGAATACGCTCACGCGGGCACCTCCCGCGGCGGCGCGTCGAAGACCTCGTTCGTGCCCGGGTCCCGGTAGGGCAGCCGGGGCACGTGCAGCGTCGCGCCCACGGGCAGCACGCGCGGGTCGTCCAGCCCGTTGTGCAGCGCGATCGGCCGCCACGCGGACGCCGAGCCGTATTCGCGCCACGCGATCAGTTGCAGTGTCTCGCCGGCGACCACGGTGTGTGCCTTGGTGTAGTCCGAGGTCTGCCGCTTGACCTCCTTCGCCTCCATGTCCACGTTGCGGAACTCGCTGAAGGTGACGGTCAGTCGGGCCCGCACCGGGGTGCCGTCCGGCTTGAACATCACGAACTTCTGCGCGACCCGGGTCAACACGCACGTGAAGGTCAGGCTCGCCCAGGCGAACACCAGCGGCGGCGGCGCGTGCAGCGTGGGGTCGATGTCCATCAGGTCCACCACCCGGCGGACCAGGATCCGCACGTCGCTGCCCGCGCCCGCCTGGTCGTTGGCCTCCAGCGAGTCGAGGAACAGCTCCATCTCCAGCGTCTGCGCGTTGCCGTGCACGAACTGCACGACCGGCGCGGACAGCCCCGGGACCGGGAGTTGGGCGTAGGTGGTCTCCCGGTTGACCGTGTAGTCCTCCGGGTTGAACAACACCCGGGTGCGCGTCCCGGTGACGGTATTGGTGATCGTCGCGCGTTCCATCACCGTCATCGGCTCCACCCCCGGCGTTCGTGCCGGGCGAGCACCCGACGGTCGATCTCCCGGACCACCCCGTCGACCAGCCGCGGCAGGTCGGCCGAGGTGAGCGCGGGCGCCGCCTGCCGGCGGCCGTACCCCGTCTCGGCCCGATCGCGCGCCGACGTGTCGGCCGGCGCGGTGTAGGGGTCGGCCGGGATCGAGGCGGGCACGGGGCGGGCGGGCGCGGCCAACGTCAGGGCGCTCCCGGGCCGGCCGCCGGAACGGCCCGACGGGGCCGGACGCCCGCCGCGCACGGGCACCGCGCCGGGGCGTGCCGGCTCCTCGACGCGCCGACCGTGGCCCGCCCCGTGCTCGTACAACTCCCGTGTCACCTGGGCGCGTTCGGCCACCGCGCGGCCGGCGCCCGCGAACACGGTGCGCAGCACCGGCGCGGGCAGTCGGCCCGGCCCGGCGGGGGACTGCGGGTACGGCCGCCCGTGGGCCTCGGCACGGGCGAGCGCGACCATGGGCGGCGCGGTGACCCGCACGTCCAGCCGCACATGCGCGCAGCGCCGGATGTCCGGAACGGGGATCGGCGCCGGGCGCGGGGCGCGGGTGCCGGCCGGGCGCGGCAACGTGTGCAGGACCAGGCCGATTCCGGGCACCGGGGTCTCCACCCGGCCCGCGCCGGCGGGGCCGGTGATCCCCGCGGCCCGGGCCCGGGCCCGGGCGAGCATCGACGCCGAGGCCGATCGCACCGGCCATCCGGCCGCCGGCGCGCGCGCTCCCGTGACGGTCACGGTCTTCTCCCTTCGCGATGCTCGATGCCGGGTGCCACGTCGTGCGCGTGGCCCGGGGCCGGTTCCTGTTCGATGCCGGATGCGCAACGGTGGACGCGTGGCCCGCCGTCACGGTGTGCCGGTCGCCTCGTTGAGCCGCTGGTTGATGGCCGAGACCCGCTCCACCCAGCGCCGGCGCTCGGCGTGGTCGAGGTCCATCAACTCGGCGTGCGACCAGTGCAGGTGGTAGGCGACGAAGGCGATCTCCTCCCTCAGCCGATCGACCGGATATCCGCGGATCCCCCCAGGCGCTCGTGGCCCGTACGGACCTCCTCGCCGCAGTTCGGGCAGGACCCCTCCGTCGAACCGGCGGGCTCGTCCACGGTGTTGATCCGGTTGTAGAGCTCCTGGAGGTGCGCCAGGTCGGCGGCGAACAGGGTCTCGATGGTGCGCGGGGTCACCGTCTCGACGCCGCCCACGCGGGTGACCACCCGACTGAGCAGGATCACCGAGAGGTAGGCCGGGTTCCGCTGCACCCGGGGGTCGGCCAGCGGCAGGATCTCGTCGGCCGCGGTGGCCAGCCGCATCGTGCCCTCGCGATGCAGCGCGCCGTCCTCGCCGAGCAGCCCGAGGGGCAGCGTGAAGTCGTGTTCGATCCGAAGCATGGTCACTGCACCCGCACCAATCCCTCGTGGACGAGTTCGAGCGTCTCGATCGCGATGTCGTCGGCCTCGGCGGTGAGCGCCGGCGCGGTGTACTTGGTCGGCCAGGCCCGGACGAAGTTCCACCGCGAGGTGACCACGCCGCGTCGATCCAGCAGCAACACCGCGCCGTTGCGCCGCAGGATGTCGCCCTCGACGATCTGCTGATGCCACTCGTACAGCTCGGTGTCGGTGGTCATGCCCCACTTGAGCACGATATTGGCGTACTTGGCCTGACCGGGGAACTTGTACGGGGTGATGTTCCATCCGCCCTCGCGGTGCTCCACCACGTCCACCGTCGCGTCGAGGCCGGTCACCTCGTGGAACCCGACCCGGATGATGCCGTCGAGTTCGACCTTGAAGTTGAAGTTGACAAAGGGATCCTGGATATCGCCTGTGCTCACGGCGTCCTCCGCTGCCTGTCCGTTGCCGATCGTGGGTGCTCGCGGGCGGCGCCCGCGGGTCCGGGTACGCGCCGCCGCGCGGGTGCGGCCGCTACTGTTCGCTCACCTGCGCGCCGCCGTCCCAGATGCCGATCCGCACCACGATGAACTCCGCCGGATAGACCGGCTGTACGCCGATCTCGATGTAGAGCAACCCGAGCTTGCGGGTGCTCGGCGGGTTCAACGCCTCGTCGATGCGCACGAAGAAGGCGTCCTTGGCCTTGGCGCCGAAGAGCGCGCCGTCCCGCCAGACCCGGGTGAGGAATTCGGTGAGGGTGTGCTTGAGCTTGCCCCACAGTTCCAGGTCGTTCGGCTCGAACACGGCGCCGCGCAGGCCCTGTTGGATCGACTCCTCGAGGAAGAGGAACAGCCGCCGCACGTTGATGTACTGCCAGTTGCGGTTGTTCGTGGTGGTCCGCGCACCCCACACCACCGGCGATCCGCGCCCGGGCAGGATCCGCAACGCGTTGACGCCGTCCGGGTTGAGCAGGCCCTGATCGGAGTCCAGGAGCCGGCGTTCGAGCCCGAGCGCGCCCGCGATGCCGACGTTGGCCGGGGCCTTGTGCACGCCGCGGGTCGCGTCGGTGTGCGCGTAGATCCCGGCGATGTGGCCGGACGGCGGCTGGATCACCACGGCCTGCTTGGCCGGGTCGCGCAGTTGGATCCACGGGTAGTAGAGCGCCGCGAAGCCCTTGTCCTGGTTGCCGCACACGCTCGCGCGCTGCGTCATGACGGTCGGCACGTCGACGCCGGGCGCGCTGTCCAGGATGGCGAACCGGTCGTAGAGCTTCTCGCAGTGGTCGACGATCGCCTGTTGTGCGCCGAGGTCGGTACAGCCCGGGGCCAGCACGAGGCTGATCTCGTCGATCGGTTCGAGCAGTTTCAGGTGGTCGACCATGCGCTCCCGCACGGCCTTGACGGCCTCGAACGGATCGTCGGCCACCGAGCCCGTCAAGGGGAACGTCCCGGCGGCGGGGCGCGGATCGCCCACCGGAATCGGGGCATCCGGCTTGAGCACGATCCGCAGATGGGTACTCGACACCGACGGGCCGCCCCACCAGCGCGGATGCGACGGCATCGTGGACAGGTTCGGGTAGGTGACGGCCCCGCCGCCGCCATCGGTGACGGTCAGGTCGAACTCGGCCGTCGACACGCGGGTGGGCGTGACGAGCTTGTACGCGTTGGTGAGCGGCCTGCGCAGGGTGAGCGAGTCGTTGGTGACCGACGCGACGATCCCCCACTCGGTGGTCGTGCCGTCGTTGATCCGCACCGACGAACCGACCGGGACCAGGGGTCGCAGCGCGATCCCCGGCGGGACGTTCAGCCGCAACACCGTGTCGCCGGGCGTGAGATCGTCCGAGGTCACCTTGCCGCCGACGAAGTCGGTCGTCCCGGACAGACCCTGGTCGAGGACGATCGTGTCCGGCTCCTGCACCGACTTCACCCGCACCGTTCGGGTCTCCGCGCCCTTGGTCACCAGCACCCGCTCACCGGCCGCCAGGTCGCCGACCGCGTTCACGGTGAGCACGCGTCGGGTGGCGTCGACGGCGGTGATGTCCGCCTTCCCCTGCACCACCGGCAGATCGGTTCCCTGGCCGGCCGCCGTCAACGCCTTGGCCAACGCGCTCGAATCCACGATCCGGACCGAGCCGCCCTCGCCGTCGGGGCCGTCGAGCAGGGCCTCCACCCGGCCCACGACCGGGGCGCCCGACGCGCGTCCCGCGAGGTCCCTGGCAGCGCGCTTGGCGGTGCCCACCCGCACGACGAAGCACTGGGCGCCGCCGTTGCGGAAGAACCCGTCCACCGCGAGCGGGAGATGGTAGGGCACGTCGCCGCCGTCCACCGGCGGCCCGAACAGCGCGGTGAACGCGTCCGCGCTGGTCACCAGCGTGGGTTCGGCGATCGGCCCGTGCGCGCTGATGCCGATGAACGCCGCGACGCTGGTCGACACACCCTGGATGGGTGCGGCGGGCTCGGTCTCTTCGATGTAGACGCCGGGGTACGAGACCTGCACGGCCATGGCGGGTGTCCTCTCAGGTGAAGCGGAGTTCGATCAGCGCGTCGGGTGATCCGGGGACCCGGACCGCCTGCGGGGCCGGCGGCGGCAGTCCGGCGGCGGTGACCCGCGCCCGGTACTCCCCCGGCGGGATGCCGACGAGCACGAACCGCCCGTCGTCGTCGCTGCGGACCCGGGCCACCACCACGAGCCCCGCCGGGTCGTCCAGCACGACGTCCGCGTCCGGCACCGGCACCGGCGGCCCCCCGGTGGCGTCGAGCACGAGGCCGCCCACGTCGGCGAGTTGTTCGGCGGTGCCGTCATCGCCTCCGGGCGGTTCGGCGTCGTAGGAGGTCAGCACCGTGTGCACGACGCCGTCGATCCGCCGGTCCGGTTCCGGGACCGGCATGGTGACGATCAGGTACACGGCGGGTCGCCAGGACGTGGCCCGTCCGACGGTTCCCCAGAACTCGGCGAGCTTGGTGAACCCTTCCGGCGGAACCACCTCCACCGGCAGTTCCGCCTCGCGCAGCGTCGCGGGCACCCTGGCCAGTTGCTCGGGTGTCAGGATCGCCGAGGCGACCATCGGGTCGGCGTCCAGGAGCACGGCCAGGACCGCGCCGAGCACGGTGTGCTCCTGCTCGGTGGCGGGCATCTGGGCGCTGTCCTTGGCCGCGTTCCACGCGGTGATCAGGTAGTGGCAACAAATCCGCGCGGGTTCGCGTCGCTCCACGGTCACCGATCCGGTGGTGATCCGCTTCCGGATGTTCTGTCGCAGCGTCCGGTCCTCGCGCAGGTCCACCAGCGCGCAGTTGACCCACACGCCGGTGCTCGCGCCGACCCGTTGCCGCCAGTCGTCGTCCGGGGGCTGGAAGCCGATCCGCGCACTCGTCAGCCCGGGCACACCGGCGATCAGGGTCTCCCGGATGATCAGGTCGAGGATGTCGATCACGCGATCACCACTGGGTTCCCTGGTCGCGCATCATCCGCAGGACTCGCGGGGTCGGATTCGGCGGCTCCCACGCGCCGGGCAGGATCTGCGGATTGCCGAGCGGGCGGTCCTGCTTGCCCGAGTTGCAGGGCGTACAGATCCCCGCGAGGTTGCTCGGGTCGTTCGCCGCGGCCCGAGCCTGCTCGCGGGTGACGATGCCCGCCCCCATCGCGGCTTCCCAGTCCTTGAGCGCGGTGAGGTGGTCCGCCGCGGCCGAAGGACGGATCTGGCACATCTCACACACGGGGTGGGCGGCCCGAACCTCCTGCGAACGCTTGCTCCACCGACGGGAGGAGAGGCTGAGGCCCGAACGGTCGTACGCCCACTGCCCCTTGCCCTCGGCGGCCTTCTTCGCCGCGGCGGCCTCCTTGGCCGCCGCCTTCTTCGCCGCCGCCGCTTCCTTGGCCGCCGCCTTCTTCGCCGCGGCGGCCTCCTTGGTCGCCGCCTTCTTGGCCGCCGCCTTCTCCTTGGTCGCCGCCTTCATCTTCGCCGCGGTCGCCTTCTTGGCCGCCGACCCGGACTTCGGGGTCGTCTTGTGCACCGGTGTCGGCGCCGCGGTGACCGGCGCCGACCCGGACTGCCCTCCGGCCGGCGCGTCGGTGGTCTTCGCGACCGTCGTCTTCTCGGCCGCGGCCTCCGGTTTCGCCGCCTTGGACTTCGCGGCCTTGGACTTCGCGGCCTCGGGCTTCACGGCCTTCGCATGCGGACTCGCCTGCGCCGGCGCGGCGTTCGCCGGGTCCGGGATCGCCGCGGTGGCAGCCGCGGGTGTCGCCGCGCCGGCCGTCGTCTTGCTCGCGGCGCCCTTGGCCGACGGCCCCTGGCCGGTGGGCTTCTTCGTGGTGCCCTTCTTGGCGGCGGGTTTCGCGGCAGCGGCCTTCGGCGCGGCGGCGGGCACGGCGGGTGTCGCGGGTGCGCCGGCGTGCGCGGGCGAGGGCGGCGCGGGCGACTCCAGTGGGGTGTGCGCGGGTTGCGCGGGCGTGCCGGCATGCGGCTCGCCGTGCGAGGCGGGCTGCTTCGCGCTTGTCGGGCCGGTCTTGGCCGCGCCCGATGCCGCACCCGCCGCCGGGGGCCCGCCGCCGGACTTCGCGCGCCGGCTCGCGGCGGCCTGGAGCAGGATCTGGTGCAGCAGCGCCAGCAGCGCCTTCGCCAGGTCCTTCGCGTCCTGCTTGAGCGCCGCGTCCCGGTCCGCGCCGGCCGGCCGCCGCCAGTCCGTCACGAGCCGCTTCACCACCGGCGCGAGCGTCAATCCGGCCAACGCGGCGTCGATCAGCAACATCGCGATCTTCTTGTTGGCGCTGCCCGCCCGCATCCCGGCCAGGGTGAGCACCGCGGCCACCACCTGGGTCCAGAACTGCACGTCGGACGGCCAGCCGTCCGGATTCGCGTTGACCGCGTCGAGGATCGACTTGACGGCGCCGATGACGTTCACCGCCGCGAGTGCGACCGCGACTTCCTCGACGTCGATCGCCGTGAGCACGGTCTTCGCGGTGAGTTGACCGATGATCTGGCCCAACTCGCGGTCCGTGAACAGATCGTCGTTCTTCGGCGCCCTGGTCCCCAGGTTCTCGTCGTACTTCGCCTCCAGCCAGTCGCCGGCCGCGGTGACTTGGGACGAGATGGCGGGCGAACCGGTGACCGGGTCGACCAGACCCGCGGCCTTCGCCTTGTCCCGCACCGCCCTCAGCACATCTGCACCGGTCAGCAGATCGGAGGCGACCTGGAGCCGTGCCTTGCCCTCGGCGCCCAGGCCCAGGGCCGAGGCCAGGTTGTCGACGCCGCGCTGCTCCAGGTCCTGCACGCTGTAGCGGAAGCCGACGACCGTGTCGACGATGGCGGCGCCCTCCAGGACGATGCCCTCCGCCACGCCCAGATTCCTCAGGTCGGCCGCGCGGTTGTCCGCTTTGAGCGCGGCGGCCTCCGGGTCCTCCTCGCCCTTGGGCGCGCGGGACACGCCGGGTGCGGTGCCGCCCGCGACGGGAGCGGACAGCCCGGCGGCGGCCCGGGCGCCCGCACGGTGCGCGGCGCCCTCGGCGGCGGTTCCGGACGGGTGCACACCGCCGGGTCCCGGCGCCACGCCGCCGCGCCGTTGCTGCACCACGTGCGCGAGCTCGTGGCCGATCAGCGCGCGACCCGCGTCCGAGTGCGGGTCGTAGCGCCCCGGGCCGAACACGACATGCCGGCCGACCGCGTAGGCCTTCGCGTCGAGCCGATCGGCGGACGCCGCGGCATCGGCGTCGGTGTGCACGACCACATCGCCCAGCGACGCCCCGAACGAACGCTCCATCGGACCGCGCACCGACGCGTCCAGCGGCCGGGCGCGCGCGGCGCGGGACTCCAATTCGGCGGGCAGGTGCGATCCGCCGTCGCCGCCGGCCTTCGGGCTCGACGCCATCACACCACCCCGACCGGTACGGCGGCCTGCGGGGAGGGCCCGATCTTGTCGTACTCGCGCGCCATCGCCCGCAACACCGCCGCCCGGTCCACGACCCGGCCCTCGGCCGCCGCCAAGTGGACCGCCGCGACCGCCACGTTGTGGATGTGGCCGCCGGACAGCGGGTAGCCGTCGGCGAGTTCACCCAGGTCGAGGTCGACGTCGCGGGGCAGTGCCGGCGGCCAGACGCTCTGCCAGATCCGCCTGCGTTCGGGGGCCTCCGGGAACGGGAAGTGCACGCAGTAGGTCAGGCGTCGGATGAACGCGTCGTCCATGTGGTGCAGCAGGTTCGTGGCCAGCACCGCGAGCCCGTCGTGGTCCTCCAACCGCTGGAGCAGGTAGGCCACTTCGAGGTTGGCGTAGCGATCCCGCGCGTCGTGTACCTCGCTGCGCTTGCCGAACAACGCGTCGCACTCGTCGAACAGCAGCACCGCGTCGGTGCGCGCGGCGGCGGTGAACACCGCGTCCAGGTTCTGTTCGGTCTCGCCGATGTACTTCGACACCACCGACGCGAGGTCCACCCGGTAGAGCGGCAGGCCGAGCCGGCCCGCGACCAGGCGCGCGGCGAGCGTCTTGCCAGTGCCGCTGGGCCCGGCGAACAGCACCGACACGCCTCGTCCCTGGCCCGGCCGCCCGGCGAACCCGTGCCCGTCGAGCACCGTGCGATGGGCGCTCAGATGCGCGCAGACGTCGTGCAGCCGCTCGCCGACGTCGTCCGGGACGATCAGCGCGGACCAGTCGTCCGAAGTGGTCAACCGGGCGGCGAGTCGCCCCAGTTCGCCGCCGGTGACCTGGGCCGCGACGTCGGCCACCTCGGCCGGCGTGGTGTGCGGCCCGGCACCTGCCCCGGCTCGGCCGCGGGCCCGGGCGGCGACCGCGTCCAGGGTGTGCCGGAGTTCGGCGCCGGCCAGATGGGTCCAGCCGGCGAGCGGGTCGGGCCCGGTGCCGCCCGTGACGCGCACACCCCGGTCGGCCAGCGCTGCGGCGAGCCCGCCGGGACCATCCACCGCCGGGGCCCGCCGCACGGGCAGCGACACCACCCGCTCGGCCGCCAGGTCCGGCCCGGTGGGCGCGAGCGAGTCGGGGCCGCCGATCACGATCGTGTGGGTGAATCGCTCCCACGCCGAGGCGGGTGGTGTCACGGCGTGCGCGTCCACCACGAGCACGGCCTCGCGCAGCAGCGCCTCGGCGGCCAGCCCGCGCACGACGGCGGGCTCGGCCAACGCCTCCGGCCGCGCGGTCAGCACGCGGCGCCCGGCCCGTACCGCGCTCCACCACGCCAGATCCAGGCAGCTCGCCGGCGCCGCACCGTGCAGGTGGGTGAGCGTCGAATCCTCGCCGGTCAGCCGGGCGACCAGCGCCTCGGCCACCTCGGGATCGACCACGCCGGCCGGCGCGTACCCGTCCAGGGTGGCGAACGGCGCCAGTTCGTCGGCGATTCGGGTCACCGCGAACAGCCGGCGCAACAACACCGCCGAGGGCCGCACCGCGCTCGCGTAGGAGGGGCCGGAACCGGTTCCGACCGGCTCGACCAGCCCGCGTCGCACCAGTGGTCCGGCCGAGGACAGTCGGACCGCCACCGCCGCCCGATCCGCGCCGGTCTCGCAACACAGCCGGGCGAGCAGGTCGAGAGTCGGGTACGGCTGTCCGGGGTCGCGCTGGAGCCAGGCGATCGCCCGACCGAACGCGGGATCGAGATCGGGCGCGATCGCCAGTGCGAGGACGGTCAGTTCGAACGCGTCGAACCCGGCGCGGGTCAACGGCAGCGTCACGTGCGCGGGCAGCGGCGGGAGGGTGATCGGCTCGGGCGCGGGGCGCGGCCCGCCCGACAGCGCGCGGTGCACCTCGCCGTACGACGGGTAGAGGCGTTCCAGCGAACTCTCGTCGTCCTGCCGGTCGATCGCCGCCACGGCCCGCGCGAGCACGTCCGCGATCCACCGCTCCAGATCGGAGAGGTCGGGAACGACGGATGCGCTCGAATCGATCGAGTCGGTGGCGGCCATGTCGTGATCCTTGATCAACGGCCGCCGACGCGTCATCCACCCGACAGGACGATCTTTGCGCGCGTCGGGAGTAGATCCCCGATGGATCGCCGACACGTCCTCCTCCACCCGGGGTGGAGATCGGCATCCGCCCGCGGAGCGCAGGCCGGACCGCGCCGCGAGGGCGAGGAAGCGGGCGCACGCCCACCGAGCGAATCGGCTCAGGCGCGCGCCGGCCCACCGTTGGTGGGCTGCCCGAGATCCGGCGCCCGCCGGGTACGCGGCGCCCGCGGCGGCACGCCGGCGATCGGCCGATCCGTTCCGGCGCCCGCGTCCGCGGGGCCGGCCGGTCGGTCGGCCGGTCGGTCGGCCGGCACGGAGCGCAGCAGCGTCGCCGCGGCCTCGCGATGCGGCACGTCCAACTTCCGCAGCACCGCGTGCACATGGGTCTTGACCGTGGACAGGCCGATGGACAGTTGCCGGGCGATCGCGTGATTGCTCATCCCCTCGGCCATCAGGAAGAGGATCTCCCGCTCGCGCGTGGTCAGCGTCTCCGGCAGTGCGGACACCGCGCGCCGCGCGCCGGCGGCCGGCGACTGCACACGTTGCAGCAGCAGCGCGGCGATCCGCGGACTGCACGACGCCTCGCCGCGCACCGCGCCGACGATCGCCGCGGCGGTTTCCAACACCGAGTACTCCCGGCCGATGAACCCCGCCACGCCGGCCTCGGCCGCGGTGATCACGTCGTCGCGGGACTCGTCCACGCCGAGCGCGATCAACCGGGTCTCCGGCGAGCCGCACCGGATCGCGCGGATGGCCGGAATGCTGTCGGGCGTGGCGAGATCGAGCAGCAGGACCGAGGGTCGCAGGCGCAGCGCTCCGGAGACCGCCTCGGCGGCGGATCCGCCCGAGCCGACCAGGCGCAACGCGGGTTCGTCGGCGAGCGCCCGCACGGTGGCCTCGCGATAGATCCGGACCGGGGTGATCACGAGTACCTCGATCGCCGCACTCATCGGCTTCTCTCTGCCCCCCGCCGTCGAAGGCCCGCCGGGCGATCCGCGCCACCGTCCCGCGAAACCCTCGCGCGGCGTGCCGAATCGGGCGACTGCGTCACATCGACTGTTGACAACTCACAGTAATCGTCCGGTCGCGCTAAGAGTACCGCCGCCGCCGTTGCCCCGCCACAAACCCGGGTTCACGGCAACCCGAATCGGCGCGCATCTCGACGAAACCGAACCCCACCCGCGCCACGACGGCGCCGGCGGACGGCACTTCCCCGCCGCCGGCGCGCGCCGACTCGACCGAACCGCTCGATGCGAACCACTCGATCCGAGCCACTCGGTGCGCACCACTCGACGCGAACCGCCGGATTCGAACCACTCGATGCGCACCACTCGACGCGAACCGCCGGATTCGAACCACTCGATCGAGCGCTCCGGTACCACCGGACCGACATCGGCGGGGCGAACCACCGCTCCCCCACGCCGATTCGATACCGTTCCGGCCGCCTCACACCAGCGTCGTCACCGGCCGCCGCGTCGTGCTCTCGATCTCGCCCGCCGCCTTGTCCAGCAACTGCCGGGTCAGATCCGTCAGCGCCCGCGCCGCGGCGATCTCCTCGCCCACCTGCGGTTGATCGGGATCATCCGGGTAACGACTGGCATGCGCGTGCGAACGCAACTCCGTTCCGTCCCGCAACCGGAGGAGCGCGGCGGCCTCGGTCCGCTTCCCGTCCTCCTTGAACTCCATCTCGATGTGCCATCCGACGATCTGCATGACTACCCCTTCCGAGCCCCCGTCCGGTCGGCACCCGCCGAGCCCCTCCGCGCCGACCCGATTCGACCTGCCGCGCCTACGATCCGCCACTCCCTTCCGTCGGATCCGCCACTCCTTTCCGCCACCCGCGTTCGTGCCCCGCTTCCGCCTCGCCCCGACCGCCCGCCGTCGGCGCCGGCGCCGGCCCCGGCCCGGTCACCGTCACCCGGGCCGGACGCAACAGCCGCTCCCCCACGCGGTAACCCGGCGTGTGCACCACCGAGCAGATCGGCGGATCCGCCCCTCGACAGGGCCGATGCGCCAACGCGTCGTGGACGTGCGGGTCGAACGTGTCCCCGACCGCGCCGAACCCCCGCAGCCCCAGCGCCGCGAGCGCGTCCTCGAGTTGACGGACGACTCCGGCAACCCCGGACGTCAACTCGCCGGCGGCCCGGGCCCGATCGAAGCCGTCGACCACCGGCAGCAACGGGGTCAGCACATTGGCCAGCGCCGCCTCCCGCACCGCGAGCCGATCCCGCCGCACGTGCGCCCGATAGCCGTCGTAGTCGGCCTGGAGACGCCGCAATTCGTCCACCCGATCGGTGAGTTGCTCGCGCAGCGCGGCGATCTCGGCCAACAGCGTGGCCAGGATCGGCGACTGCGGATGCCCGGCGGGCACCGGCAACAGTCCCGGGCCGGGAGAGGTCCCGTTCACGCGGCCCCACCTCCCCGCTTGTCCTCGTCGACGATCTCCGCGTCGACCACATCGTCGTCCTCGACGGTGTCACCGGCGGCTCCGGCTCCGGCCGAACCGTCGGCGCCCGGCTGCGCGTTCGCGTACATCGCGCTGCCCATCCGCTGACTGATCGTGCTCACCTTCTCCGCGGCGTCGCGGATGGCGGCCAGGTCCTCGCCCTTGAGGGCGTCCTTGAGCCCGGTCAGCGACGTCTCCACCTCGCCCCGTACGTCGGCCGGCACCTTGTCGCCGTTGTCCTTGATGAACTTCTCGGTGGTGTACACCAGTTGCTCGGCCTGGTTGCGGGTCTCCGCGGCCTCGCGACGCTGGTGGTCCTCCTCCGCGT
>NZ_JBSFEO010000074.1:0-37623 GCF_053594475.1 Embleya sp. NPDC001921 | reverse complement strand
ATCTGGAAGGCGGTGGCGGACGATATCTGGTACCCGTGACCATGAATGAGGCCCGGCGGCTCTTCAACCGTATTTCTTCTCCGGTTCGCCACAGCGCGAAGCATGTACTCGCCTGGTCCATATGGCGAAGAAGAAGCCAAGCTCGAGCCCGCATCAGCCATTACAGACGCCGAGGACATCCCGAAGTGTCGTTGCAGTACTAAACGACATTGCGCCATCGCGCAATGCCGTTTAGCTAAAAGAGCGTTTTGTCCTGCGAATCGTGTTTGGTTCCAGCTTCAGGTGTAGCGCCAGTTCGGGGTGTTTTCGTGGGTGAGTCGTCTGGTCATGAGGTCGATCATGGTGAGGTGGATCATGGCTTCGGAGCGGTGTGGGTGGGTTTCGTAGTCGCGGGCGAGGCGGCGGTGGTGCATGAGCCATCCCAGGGTCCGCTCTACGATCCAACGTCTGGGGAGGACCTTGAATTCCTTGACGGTGGGGTCGCGTTGGACCACCTCGACGTCGATGCCCGGGGCCGCGCCGTGCTCGATCGCCTTGGTGCGGTAGCCGGCGTCGGCCCAGGCCTTGGTGACGCGGGGATGAGCGGCGGCGATCGCCGAGAGCAGGTGGATGCCGCCGACGTTGTCGGAGACGCTCGCCGCGGTGACCCACGCGGCGAGCAGGAGGCCGACGGTGTCGACGCCGACATGGCGTTTCCTTCCCACGATTTTCTTGCCCGCGTCGATGCCCTGACCTGCGGCGGGGACGTTGGCGGAGGTCTTGACGCTCTGCGCGTCCAGGACGCACGCGCTGGGTTCCGCGTCGCGGCCCTCCCGTTCGCGGACCAGGCGCCGCAGGAGTCCGTTAAGCGTCCCCACCGGGCCCGGTCGCTCGGGACGCGGCTTCTCGAGAACGCCGTCCCGCGTGTGGTCGCCGAGCCCCGCGCCGAACGGGACGGGCGTGCCATTCCTGATCGTTCCTCCGTCTCCGGGAGTTCTCGTGTCCGCTCACGCCACGCCGTTCGACCGTTCCCTCTCGCCGTCCGACATCGCGGCTGCGTTCCGCGCAGCCGACCGTTGGACCGTCACCCACGAACACCACTCCTTCACCCTCCCCCCAAGCCCCACCCAAACCCCGGCCGACTGACCACCCGACGACCGAGACCCACACCCTGCCCCGCGCCGCCTGGCGCCGCCCGACCGGCCGTCGTCCTGGACCATCCTCGATGCCGGTGGCGACGCGAGGCGGCGGGGACTCGTCGATCGCGCCGGCGGCCGACCGCCGGGCGCGGGCGATTCGGCCGAGCAGCCGGCCGAGGAGTTGTGGCCCGCCCTGCTCATGCCGGGTGGTCGGACCCCATGGCGGAAGGTTCCCTGCGACAGGGCGTCGCCGAATATGCCGGTCGGGCCACCGTGCGCAGATCGGGCGGGCGCGAATCCGGAGGGAGGCGCGCTGGTTGGCCCCGCCCCGGACCCTTGAGTTTCGGGAGGGTGATCAGTCCGTGGAACGTGCTTCGGTTGCCGCGTCCGGTCACACCCGGCGATCGAATCCGGGGGCATCGGATTGCGTTCGTTTGGACCAACTGCACCCGGCCGACGACCTCCCTGCGGTCGCATCCGCGACCAGGCGCCCGGAGTGCACCGAGAATCCGGAGCACGCCGACGTCCCGGACCGGCCGACGCCAGCCGAAGGGATATGGCGCCACCCGCCTCGCGGTTGAAGGTGGTGTGGCGGGGATGTCGCCGAACGTCGTGCCGGCGACGGCGTGGACGCAGCCCAGTGTGGCGGTGAGTTCCCCAGGACGTCGTCGCCGGTCCAATCCGGTCCGGCTGCCTACCGGAGACGAAGTCGAACACCCTCCGGGAGCGACGACCGGATGACCGGCCAAACTCGACGATCCCGCTCTGCGCTCGGCTACGACTCGCGTAACATGCGGCGGCACAGTTCCGCTCTGGAGGTCTGCTCGCACGCGTCGTAGAGGTCGGCCGCTGTCCGCAATCGGGTCCGGGCCGTGTCGAGGTCGCCTCGTGTTCGCGCCATCTCGTGAAGCGTTCCGAGCGTGCGGGCTTCGCCGAGTCGGTCTCCGAGGGCCTGCTGCACGGCGAGGGCCTCGGTCCCGAGGCGCTGTGCCTCGTCGAGGTCGCCCCGCTTCTTGGCGATGTCGGCGAGTGTCGCCAGCGTGCGGGCTTCGCCGAGTCGGTCTCCGAGGGCCCGTTGCACGGTGAGGGTCTCGGTGCCCAGGCGCTGTGCCTCGTCGAGGTCGCCCCGCAGGCGGGCGACCTTGGTGAGTTCGTGTCGTGCGTCGGCTTCGCCCAGTCGGTCGCCGAGCGTCCGGTACAGATCGAGGGCTTGTTGCGGTTGGTCGTGGGTGAGGGCGTGGGCAAGGGCTTGGGGGGAGCGGAGTTCGGTGGCCAGGGCGATGGCGCTTTCCCGGTGGGCCCGGGCGAGGTCGCGTTGGTGGGCGGATTCGACGCGTTCGTCGCGGGAGGGGTCGACGGTGGGGGCCGGTGGTGCGGGCGTGGCGGTTCGCGGTGCCGTGTCCGCGGGGGGCGTCGATGGGGTTGCGGGGTCGGCGTGTTCGGCGTCGTCGATCAGGAGGAGTGTCTGCGGGTCGCTGCGGATGGCCTTGCGGTCGGCATGGTCGGCTCTGCTGACCAGAAGTCGGGTCAGGCAGCGTTTGTCGGGGCAGCGCCGGGCGGCGGCGGTGCCTTCGTGCAGGTGGTGCTCGCCCTCGTCGACGTCCCAACGAAGCAGTGCGATTTCGGTGGCCCAGCGGTGGGTGTGGGCGAGGGTGTGCGGGTCGTGGGTGGCGAGGTCGTAGGCGTTGCGTAGGTGGTAGAGCGCCCGTGTGGGTTGGGCGCGGTGGAGGGCGAGTCCTCCGAGCAGACGGTGCAGGTGGGCGCGGGCACGATGTCCGGGTACGGCGTCGCCCGGTTCGATCGTGGGTACGGCGGTGTGCACGGGCGGGGCGATGACGAAGTTCCATCGCTCGTGTGGTGCATGTTTGTCGCCGGCCCGGCCTTTGGTGGTGTCGACGTCGGACGAGGGCGCCGGGGCCGGGGGTGGGCGCAGGACGAGATCGTGCAGGGCGTCGCTGAGCAGGGTGTCGGCCAGGGGAAGGTCGCCGGTGTTCAGCACGGCTTCGGCCAGGGCACGTTCGAGGGCACCGCGACCGGGAGCGTCGGGCAGGGTGAGGTGCAGCGTGGTTCGCCAGTGGGTTGTGGCTCGCGCGAAGTGGTCCAGCAGCCAGGCACTTTGGCCGGCCAATCCCAGCGCGGCAGCGCGCCCGGGGTGGTCGGCATGGGCGTCGCGGTAGGCGGCCTCGGCGTGTTCGGCTTGCTCTTGGGCCTCTTGGTGCTCATTCTCCAGGTGGTGAAGGTGTGCACGAGCCAGATGGGCGGCCCCGGCCACCTTGGGCAGGCGGGTCCGTACGGTCGCGTGGATCTCCGGGTCCAGAGCCAGATCGACCAGCAGTCGCACCCGGGCGGCCTCGGGAGGGTTGTGCGTCAACGCGTGGGCGAGGCGGTCGTTCCAGAGGTAGGAATGGCGGTTGTCGCCGAGTGCGAAGCGGTGGTGGGTGGCCTGGGGCGAGAACGTGCTCGCGGCCAATGCCTCGTGGTACTCGGCGGCGGCTCGGTGCAGGAGAGGCAGAAGCCGGTCGGCGGGCGGTAGCGCGGTGTCCTCGTGGGTGTAGGCGTCGAGCAGCCAGCCGCGTACGACCGGGTGGATCCGCCAGGTCCCACCCGTGCCCGGGACCTCGACGAGTGCCGACAGCGCGCACAGTCGCTCGAACCAGTCCTGCCCCCACTCGCTCTCGGACCAGCCGCGGGCGTCCCGGTCGGCGAGGGCGCCGGCGACGGTGCGCAGCGCCTGGGGAGTGAAGGTCCGCAGGACTACGGCGGCGGGCAGCAGTCGGCGGTGCGCGGGTGCCAGGCGGGGCAGCACGTGGGTGCGGACCCACTGTTCGCGGGGCAGCCGGGCCAGGTCCGCGACCGCCATGCGAGTCGATTGTCGATCGTCGGATGTGGTGGGGTCGTCGGTCGTTCGACCGAGGGAGTCGGTGAGCCAGGCGACCTCGACGGGAAGCCCTCCGGCGCTCCGGGCGATCACGCGGGCCGATTCGGGGTCGTCGAATCCGCGGCGGGCCAGGTATCGGCGGGTGTCGCCGACCGTCCATGGGCGGAGTTCGTGGACCGCGCACCGATGCCTGCCCACGGTGGGGTGGGCGGGGTCGGATCCGGTGAGGGTGACGGGTCGGCGGTGCCCGGCGGCCAGGACGACCCGCACCCGTGGAGCACACGTCAGCACATCGTCCAGGACGTTGGTGAACCAGCCACCCACTCCCAGCGGATCTCCCGGTCGATGCTGCGCGGCCCGCACGTCGTCGAAGTAGCGCAGCCGTTCACAACTGTCGAGCAATATCAGGCATCGACGCCGGCGTACCCTCTTGGCCACGGCCGACAACTGTCCGGCCCACATCAGACGACGTTCGGTCTGTGTGGTTCCCGGGGCGTGCACGGTGATCGGCGACGCGGCGATCGTCCCCCCGAATCCGGCCCACTGCCAGACCCGCACGCGCCACGGGCGCGATGCGCCCACGCCCGCCGCCCGCCGCAACAGTCCGCGTCGGCGCCAGCGGGGTGCGGACGAGGCGAGCGTGAGCGCTATCTCGCGCAGCAACCGCACCGCGACGTCCTCGCCGCCGGCCTCGACCGCGGCCATGTCGGCCACCAGCGACTCCACGTCCAGGATGCGTTCCCACGCCTGCGGAGTCCGTGCCGCGACGTGCGCCAACAGGGTCGACTTCCCGGATCCCGAAACCCCTGTGAGCACCACCACCCGCGTGTCGCCACCCTCGCGCAACAGGTCGTCGACGGCGGCCAACGCCTCCTTGCGATCGGTGAACCACGCTGATTCCCCGCTCATTCGCGCCCCCCGGCAGGATGACGGCAGCACCGGAGTCGAGACTCTCCGGATTGGTGTCGACGAGCATGCTGCCAGGAACAGCGCAGGCTTCGGGGGCAAATGCGAGGATCGACCTCCCGGGCCCGAGGCGGCCTGTGTCGGCAACGGTGGATCCGTTCGTGGACGGCGCCGGCACGTGCGTGCGTCTGGAACCCGCCGTCGCGCGCGGCCGGGTATCGCTCCTTCGTCCCACGTGGCCGGGGCACGCGCCTGCGCGGAGATGTACAAGGTGACAGGAGGCTCGTTGCGCGACGTCGAGGTCGTACGACCACAAGGCCCCGGCTTCACCGGCCTACGAAGGTGGGCCCCGGACGGTCATCGCGCGCGGCGAGAGGACGGTCGCGTGGCCGACCCGGCGTGTGCTCGGGCACGCGGACCGGTGACCAACGGCCGACGACGGCCGACATCAACGCCACTGGCAGGTCGACCACCCCCACATGCGATACCTGGTTCCGCGAGCCGGGGCGATCGCGTTTCGGCGCGGCAGGCGCACCGCCACGTCTTCACCGCCGGCCTCGAAGGCCGGCATGCCGACCGCGGAGTATTCCGTTTTCAGGGCGGTCGCGTTCGCCTCGGGTGTGCGTGCGGCCACCCGAGTTGTACGAGGGTGGACTTGCCGGTGCCAGGGACCCGGTGATCACCAACATCCGGGTGCGGCCGTCCCCGCAGGGGGGTTGGTGATCGCCGCCGAGGCTTCCTCGCGATCGGTGAACAGGCCGCAGCCGGGTCCATCGGCCCCGGCAGATTGGCGACGTCGACCGGCAACGGAAGGATGCCGGACTCGCACCGGCGGCGCGCTGTCAGGTCTACGCTGGACTCCGAGGGAGAACGCTGCAATCGTCCGCCCGTTGCGGCGGGTTCGTGTGCTCGTCCCAGACCCGGGAGGCCCCGTGGCCGCGACCGTGACCGCTCAACGTGTGGTGGCCGTGGCGGGCGTGGTGATCGGTGTGGCGACCGGGGTGGTCACCAACCTGATCACCGATCGGTGGAGTTGGACCCTGTCCGCCGTGCTGATCGTCCTGGTCGTGGTTGCCGCGACCTTCGCCGTCGTGGGCGTGAATTCTCCCGGCGGTCGGACCCGGGCCCGACGTCGCGCCGAGCGCGGAGGCCGGATCGAACACTCCCGGGTGCGTGCCCGAGGCGGCGCGGACGTCACCGTGACCGCCACCCGCGACGGACTGATCCGCAATTCACCCGTCACGGTCAACGACGCCGACGTCGACCAACGCGCCGGCCGCCGGGGCCGGATCGTCGACTCACCCCTCGATGTAGACCCCTGAGCCTCCACGAGTCTCCCCGACGCTGCTGCGCCCATGCCAACTTCGCCGGCTTCACCGACGCTTGGCGTCGACGCGTCCCCTGGATCATCGATGCTGTGACGTCGCCACCCGTTCCAGCGCGGGAAAGGCGGTACCGGACGACGGAGCAGGCCCGCGGTGGTCCCTCCCGGGCGTTCGGCATGCTCGGAGTGCCACCGACGTAGATCTTCACGTACCACGAACGCCATGCCGCGGAGTGCGGCAACCACCCGAAGCGTTACAGGGCCGGCGCCGTCCGGTATGACGAACTCGCCGTTCGTTACGAGACGACCGTCACCGTCGCCACCGTCAACGAGTGGCTGTGAGCAGCCGGGCCGGCTGTTGTCGCGCGGACATGTCCGAGTTCACCGCTCTGGCTCTGCCGTGGGGATCAACGGCGTCCATGACAAGGCTTCGCGCCATCCGGGACGACCGAACGCCCAGTTCTTGAGTACCGTGGCGCCGGGTTCGTGTCCGACCATGTCGAACGGCCCGGGCACGTGGGCCTGGAAGTGCCGATCGGGCCGCCCTCGCGGTTCTCGATGCCGCTCTTGGAGTGGGGGTTGTGGTGCGGCGGCAGGGTGACGTCCGCGTCCGGGGTGCTCGGTGTGGCAGTCGCGATGCGGGCGGCGAGGTCTCTGCCTCGGTCGAGGCGCACGTGTTCGGGCATGCCGCCGCAGGGCCTGTACGGGTCGGTGCGCACCATCGCGGAGCGCGGCGCGGCCCGGATCCGGGCGCGCGCCGGGTGGCTGCGCGCTCCCGGGCTCTTTCGTCGCCGAACCGCGAGCGCTTCCCGGAACGTGACACGGAGCCACATGACATGGTGCGGCCCGAATGGCGATCGGAGGTACGGATGGCCGAGGCAGCGGGGGAAGGCAGAGGACGGATGATCCGAATCGACGTCATGGACGGTCACGATCCGCTTGCCGGTCTGGACGACGTTTGTTGGGGTTCGGCCCGGGACTGTGAGCGCGATGTCGATCAGGTGCCGGTGTTGTTGCGGCTGCTGTGGCAAGGTGATCCGGGGGCGTGTCGTCGACTTCGCGACCGGCTCGCCCTGTTGAGCCCGATCGGGCGGCATGTGAGCCCGGCGACGTGCGCGGCGCTGCCGTTCCTGCGCCGTCTCGCGTCGCACCCGCGGACCCGCGACCGAGTTGCCGTCGTCGCCCTGCTCATCCGCATCGCACGGCACGCCGTCGAGTCGGGGCCCGAGACGCTGCATGGGAAGACATGACACACGTGGGTGAGGCATGCCGAAACTCCTTGCGCAGCGATCCGGACGACTGGTTCGACATGCTCGAACACCCGGAGCGCTCCTTGCGTCGACACGTCCTTGTGCTGTTGGCGCTCGTATCGCACGGCACCGAAACCGAGCTTCGGATGTGGGAGGCGTTGCTGGACGCCGGCAACCGGGATCTACTCGCCGAACGGGCCGTGGCCCTCGCGTTCAAAGAGGCCCTCGACGAGGGTCGGCCCAGGGACCGTTGGGAGGATTGGCTCCTGAACGGACCGGGCTCGGTCGAGTGTGACGCGGTGAGGGCTGCCTGGGATCACCTCATGGCCCCCCGGATGCCCTACCGGATCGACGAAGACGACATCGCCGCCGCTCGGGCCCTCATGGAAGAGGACGACGAGCAGCCATCGCGGTGAAACCCGCTCGACGCGCTCACCTCCGTGTGGAGACCGGCGCACGCGCTCGCGTCGGTGGCTCCGCAGTTGTCGCTGGTCGAGTTCAACAACTTCGAACTAGAAGGCCGCCCGAGGCCGACCAAGCGATCCGGGCTGCGTTCCACGCCCGGTCCCACGCCGAGATCATCACCGGCAAGCCTGGCACCAGGCCACGGTCGGCGCGGTTTTCCTCGCCGCAACCGGCGGCGACATGGCTCTCTTCGCCGGTCCGAACCCCCTCGCCACCACGCCGAACCCGCACCACGCGACTCGGGCAGGATCAGCGCCAACCGGCACCGGCCCACCCGCTACCACCGCGGGCTCCAACGCGTCCTCTCGTGCTCGACGAAAGACACAGGCCCCCACAGTTCCCCGCTCGCACCGCTACCGATCGGCCGTACTGACCCGGCTGTACCACCCGCCTCGGCGTAGTTCCCAGGGAGTACGTCCAGGTGCCATCCCGGGGCCGACGATGCACCGACCCCGATTCCGGGAATCTGGTGCCCGGCCCGGTAGCGCGGCCCCGCCCGAACCGCGAGTTCGGGCGCTTCGATCATCAAGCAGGTTGTCGCACAGGAGAGTTGGGTTTTCATGGCGCGAGGGAAAGAGCAGCCTGCGAGCCGTGTGGGCGGTGGTCGGGCGATCGGTCGAGTGATCCCGTGGGCGGTCATAGGTCTGTGGGTGGCGGCGGTCGCCGTACTGGCACAGTTCGCGACCGGCCTGGACAAGGTCAAGTCCGACAAGGTCGTCGACTATCTGCCTTCCGGGGCCGAGTCCACCACTGTCGCCGCACTGGAGGACAAGCTCCCCGGCGGCGGGGTCAACGATTTCGTCGTGGTCTACCACCGGGCCGCGGGGATCACCGCCGAGGACCGCACCACGGCCGAGCGCCACCTTGCCGTCCTCGATCGGAAGTACCCCGGCCCACCCACCGACAGCGCTCCGAGCACTCCGGCCGGCGAGAACGGCGCGCAGACCCTCGGCACCGATGGCGACAAGACCACCGGTGAGGGCGACGGTTCGTCCGGCCGGGTCCAGGACTCCGGGGACGGCAAGGCCCTGCTGTTCGCCCACTCGGTGGGCACGGCGTCCGGGCAGCCTCCCGAGTACCTGCCCGCGCTGCGCAAGCTGCTGGAGGACCGGCCGGCCGGCCTGGAGACCAAGGTCACCGGCCCCGGCGCCATCGAGGGCGACGTCGACGCGGTCTTCGACGGCATCGACGAAAAGCTGATGATCACCACCGTGATCGTGGTGACCGTCCTGCTCATCCTCATCTACCGGAGCCCGGTGCTGTGGCTGCTCCCGCTACTCGCCGTCGGCTGCGCCACCCTGATCTCGATGGCCGCCGTCTATCTGCTCGCCAAGAACTTCGCTGTGGTCGTCAATGAGCAGAGCGCCGCCGTCCTGGTGATCCTGGTCTTCGGCGTCGGTACCGACTACGCGCTACTCATCGTCGCCCGCTACCGGGAAGTCCTCCAAACCGAGGCCGACACCGGTCGGGCCATGCTGGTCGCGCTGCGCAGCGCCGGTCCCGCCATCATCGCCTCCGCCGGTACCGTCGCGGCGGGCCTGCTGTGCCTGCTTGCCGCCGACCTCAACAGCACCAGCGGCCTGGGCCCGGTGGGCGCCGTCGGCATCGCCTGCGCGCTGATCGCGATGTTGACCCTGTTCCCCGCGCTGCTGCTGGTGCTCGGGCGCTGGGTGTTCTGGCCGAAAGTGCCCAAGGTGCTGCCCGCCGGTGTCACCGGCACTGTTGCCGGGCAGGCCCGCTGGGACAGGTTGGGCGCACGGATCGACCGCCGCAAGGGCCTCGCCGCCGTCGGCTCGGTCGTCGTCCTCGGCGCGCTCGCGCTCGGCCTGCTCGGCGGACCCGGTCCCCTGCGCAGCCAGGACCAGTTCGTCAAGACGCCCGACTCCGTCAGCGGTTTCACCCTGGTCACCAAGCATTTCCCGGATATCGGCGGCCAGCCGATCACCGTCATCGCACCGACCGCCAAGAAGGATGCCGTGCTCAAGGCGGCCGAGGGCGTCAAGGGCGTCAACCAGGTCGTTCCCGGACGGTCCGGCGCCGAGCATGCCGAGATCACCGTCTTCCCCAAGGACGCCCCCGACAGCCCGGCCGAGCGGCGGACCATCAAGGCTCTGCGCGCGGCCGTCGACAAGGTCGACCCTGCGGCGGCCGTCGGCGGTCCGAGCGCGCAGAACCTGGACACCGCGACGACATCGGCCCGCGACGAGAAGATCGTCATTCCGCTGGTGCTGGTAGTCATCACCCTGATCCTCGGCGCGCTGCTGCGAGCCGTGGTGGCGCCTGTGGTACTGATCCTCACCGTCGTGGTCTCCTTCGCCGCCGCCATCGGCGCCTCGACACTGGTGTTCGAGCACATCTTCAACTTCAAGGGCATCGACCCCGGCCTTCCCCTGTTGGGATTCCTCTTCCTGGTCGCTCTCGGCGTCGACTACAACATCTTCCTGATGCACCGCGCCCGCGAGGAGTCCCTCCTGCACGGCACCCGCCGGGGCATCCTGGGCAGCCTCTCCTCGACCGGAGGTGTGATCACCTCGGCGGGCGTGGTGCTCGCCGCGACCTTCGCCGTGCTCGCCACCCTGCCCCTGGTGCCCATGGTCGAACTGGGCTTCCTGGTCGCCTTCGGCGTCCTGGTGGACACTCTGCTGGTCCGTTCGATCCTGGTCCCGGCCGTCGGCCTCCGGCTCGGGTCGAGCCTGTGGTGGCCGAGCGCCCTCGGTCGGCGTACGGGCCCGGCGGACACCGACGGGAAGGAGTCGGCCCCGAGCGGCCGGGAACCGCAGCTCCGGAACTGATCCGGAATCGCGAAGGCGGTCGAGGGTGTGCTCAGTGCCGCCCTCGACCGCCCTCGACCGCCCTCGATGGCCCCGAGCGCGTGGTTTCCCACACCGAAATCCCCGCACCATCGCACAATCCGCACCTTCGGACCACCCGCGTGCCCCGAGCGACCGGAGCCGCCTACAGACGGAAGAGACGATGACCATCGACCGGATCGGTCTGCTGCGCAAAGCCTTCCGGCTGCGCGACATCGCCCTGGCCGCGCTACTGCTCGCCTACGCCGCCACCGCCCTCGCACTGTCCGATGGCGTGGCCGGCGCAACCCGCGGGCCCGACGTGCTCGCGCTCGTCGTGGTCGGGCTGATGACCGGGGCACTCGCGGTTCGTCGGCGATTCCCGTTGCCCGTCCTGGTGGTCAATCTCGCCTGCGTGGCGGTCTTCCAACTGCGCGGCTACGCGGACGAACCACCGGTGGTCGCGGTACTGATCGCGCTCTACACGGTGGCCGCGGTGGGTGAGCGGCGCCGCTCGGTGAAGGTCGGTGCCGTGGTCGCCGTCCTGGTCCAGGTCATGCTGGTCGGCACGGAACCCGAGATGCACATCTCGGACGTACTCGACGCGGCGATGATGGTGGTGCTGGCGCTCGCGCTGGGGGAAGCCGCCCGCTATCAGCGGGCGTACCGGGCGGAGGTGGTCGAGCGGCACGCGCGCGAGGAGGTCCACCGGGCCGAGGAGGCCGAGCGGCTGCTCGACGAGGAGCGTGTACGGATCGCGCGCGACTTGCACGACGTGCTTGCCCACAGCATCGCCGCGATCAACGTGCAGGCCTCCGTAGCGGCCCATCTACTGGGCCAGGATGCCGAGTTGGACGCGCGGACACGCGGACTGCTGCGCAGCACCATGGACACCATCACCGAGATCTCCCGCTCCGGCGTCGCCGACCTGCGCACCACCCTGGCCGTACTGCGCGGGCACGGCCCGGCCTCCCGGGGGCCGTTGCCGGGGCTGGCCCGGCTCGGGGAACTGGTCGACATGGTCACGGCCACCGGCGCCCGGGTCGACGTGGACGTGGTGGGATCGGCCCCGCCGCTGCCGGCCGGACACGACGTGACGGCCTTTCGGATCATCCAGGAGGCGCTGACCAACGTCGTCAAGCACGCCGGGGCCCGTAGAGTGCTGGTCCGGATCGAGTACGGCCACGGGCAGGTCGGCGTGACCGTCCGAGACGACGGGGTGGGCCGCGTCCGCCGGCGGGCGGACGAGGGTGCGGGCTTCGGCCTGTCGGGCATGACCGAGCGGGCGCACAGCGTCGGGGGGCGACTCACCGCGGCCGACCGAACCGACGGCGGGTTCGAGGTGGTGGCCGTTCTGCCGCTGCCCGACCACGAGCGGTACCCGCCGGCGGCGGCCATGTCGCAGGCCGGATCGCCGGCCGCCGAATGACGCACCGGCGCCCGCCATCGGTCGGGCGCCGAACAACCGAGGAGGGGCACAGCGTGGACACCATACGAGTGGTACTCGCCGACGACCAGGTACTGGTCCGCGGCGCGCTTGCGTTGCTGGTCGACACCGCGGACGGCATGACCGTGGTCGGTGAGGCGTGCAACGGGCGAGAGGCCGTCGAACTCGCCCGTGCCAACCGGGCGGACGTCGTCCTGATGGATCTGCGCATGCCCGAGATGGACGGCATCGAGGCCACCCGCCTGATCGCCGCCGACGAGGACCTGGCGGGCGTCCGAGTGCTGGTGCTCACCACCTTCGAGACCACGGAGAACGTTCTGGAGGCCCTGAGGGCCGGCGCGAACGGTTTTCTCGCCAAGGACACCAGGCCGGCCGAACTCCTCGTCGCCATCCGGGCGGTGGCGCAGGGCGAGGCACTGCTCTCCTCCTCCGCCACCGCTTTTGTGATCAACCAGTTGCTCAGCCGCCCCGACCACGCGGCCCATCAGAGCGATCTGGGCGCCCTCACCGACCGCGAGCGCGAGGTCCTGGGCCTCGTCGCGGGTGGTCTGTCCAACCAGGAGATCGCCGAGAGCCTGGTTGTCAGCCCGCTCACCGTGAAGACCCACGTGAGCCGGATTCTGGCCAAGCTCGGCGCCCGCGACCGACCCCAACTGGTCGTTGCCGCGTACGAGTCCGGACTCGTCAGGCCCGGCTGGACCAGGCCGGACGCCTCCAGGACGCCTTGAGCGGAGATCGAGCCCGCCATGGAGGCCATCCATGGCGGCCCCACCGCCGCCCGCCGCCGCACCGACAAGTCGACCACCATCGGGCGAGGGCCGACCGCCTCGTCGGCAACATGCCGCACGTACCGGCTGTGCTCCCGGTCCGAGGACCGGTCACACCCCGGACACACCACAGCCACCCCGGCCCGGGTCCGCGCCGTGATTCGTATCAGCGCGGTGCCGACCTCCACCGCATCCACCTGCACTGCGGCCAACTGCGGCAACAAGACCTGCACATCGATGTCACACGACACCAGCCTCTACCAACGGTGCTGTCGCGTCTGACCATTCGACGTACTCGATCACCCGCCACGAAAATCTCGGAGGAGCCAACTTTTTCAGACACATCCGGACGGCTGCCTCAACCGGTCCAGGTGAACGTGAATCGGTTGCCGTCGGTGCGTTGGTGGGTGAGGCCGTGGGGGAGTTGGCTCTTGTCGGGGTCGATGTCGACGGTTGCGGTGGTGGGGTTCCAGGTGAAGTAGGCGGAGCCGGTGGCGAGGTCCTGGGATGGGGAGACGCGGCGGACGATGAGGTGGGTGGCCTCGGTGTCGTGGGTGTCCAGGGCCGCGCACGGTGTGCCGGAGACCAGTTCCCGGTGGTGGGTCCCGACCTTGAAGGACAGGGCGTGGGTGTCCTGAGGGTCGCCGGCGGTGACGAACGAGGCGCAGATCTGGCGGGGTTGCAGGGGTCCGCAGTCCTGGTCGGTGTCCGCGACCACGGCCAGGCCCACGTGGCTGCCCACGGACGCGGCGGTGACGGCTTTGTCGGCGGTGGCGGCCAGGATTCCCGAGATCTGCCGGTGCCGGTCGTTGCCGGCGCCCAGGAGGGCGCCGTCGAGGGTGATCGCGGTGGTCACTCCGCCGCTGCCGGCCAGGGCGGCGAGTTTCCTGCCGGCGGCGGCCTCCGTCGGCTCGTACGAGTTCGCGCCGGTCATCAGCAGGGTGCCGTCCTCGGTCACCGCCGCGTTCGCGCCGCCGTCGGCGGCGACGGACCGGATCCTTCGGCCCTCGGCGACGGCCAGCAGGGTCGACACCCCGGTGCCCGCTGCACCAGCATCGTGGCCACCGCCAACACGACACCGACCACGACCGACGCGGCCGGCACCCACCACGCGTGTGCCCGCACCCAGTCCACCGGCCACGGCCACCGCGCGTCCCCCGCCGCCGCCTCGCCCGCCAGACCCGCCACCGCCGCGGTCAACCCCGCGACGACCACCAGGGCCCCACCCACCAGCCGCGCCTGCGCCACAAGCCACCCCCCCCCGCCCGCGAGGCTACCCACGCACCACCACAACCGTCGCGACTTCCGGTGACTGTCCTGTCCCGAGCACGGTGTACGGGTCGGTGCCGAAGTCGTGGCCGGAACACCGTATGCGCGGCCGTCAGTTGCACGCGTCGTCGTTCGGGGAGGACCCGAGCAGCGTCACGAATTCCTCCGAGGTGATGATCTCCATGAGATCCCCAACAGCCTCGGGCTCTGACGCTCGGGTTCGATTCGCTGGTCGGTCAGTCGAGTTCGTCGAGGATGAGGTGCCAGGGGTAGGCGTGGAGGTGGTCGCCGCCGGTGCCGGGTTCGTGGAGTGCGTACACGTCGGGCCCGTACAACACTCTCACGCCCCACGTGCGCAGCTCCTCGATGCTCCGCTCGGGCGCCGGCTCACCCGTGGCAAGCCGATCGGCGGCGAGCCGGTTCAAATCGTGGGCGGCATCGCATCTGCCCTTCGCCAACAGCGCGTTCGCCACCCGATACGCGCCCGCCCCCGTCAACTGCGGATCACCGGAACGCTCGCTCGCCGCGAGCGAACGATCCGCCGCGAGCCACGCCAACTCGTTCTCGCCCAGCTTGCGCAACCTGGACGAGGCGATCCGATACGCCTGCGCCGGCAACCCCGAAAACCTCCGCCGCGTCGTCGCCGCGCCGGCGACGGCGGCCTGCGCCCGATCGATCAGATGCGGCAACGTCCGACCCAGCGTGCCGTAGTCGGTGCCCGCGAACGCCACCCACACGTAATGCACCCCGATCCGCAACCGCCCCCGATCCGCAACCGCCCCCGATCCACCACCGCCCCCGCATCCGCCGCGAGCCGGTGGTCGTACCGCTCCAACGCCCGCCGGATCGCCGCCACCTCCACCCCGTCCGCACACATGTCGCCGTCCCGCACCAACTCCCGCCCCGACAGCACCCGCACATCCACCCGCAGCGCCTCGGCCACCGCGTCCAACACCGGCAAACGCTCCAACGCCCGCTCACCGGACTCGACCTTCCGCATCCAACTCGCCGACCTCCCCAACCGGATCGCAAGCTCACGCTGGGACACACCCCGCCGCTCCCGCCAATACGACCGCGTACGCGCCGCGCACGGCACGCGACCGGGTCGTGCGGTGGTTGATCGGCTGGGGCGTGCGCGATGGGACCGTCCTGGACCCGGGGGCCGGGGAGTCCGCTGGTCTGGAGGGCGGCGCAACACGCTGCTGATGCAGCAGGTCCTCGCCGATCCGAAGTGGCCCCGGAAGCTCACCGAGGCGGACCGGCGGCGCTGTCACCGCTGTTCTGGACCCACGTGAACCCCTACGGCAGGTTCGAGCTGGATTTGAACAGCCGCCTGGAACTGGACCCGACCGCCACCGCGGTGACGGTGCCCGCCCCGCGCAGCCCGCAGGGGGAGGCGGCACCGGCCCAGGTGTGACGCCAGGGTGGCGGCGAAGTCCTCGGCGCGGGCGAGCTGGGTCCGGAGCTTGCGAGTACGAGAACCGGGTCAGCGCACTCACTCCCCGACCGTGATCGTTCTCAGCGTCAACCGCTTACCAGTCCCGATGCCGAGGTCCACGGCGGACCTGGCTTGAAGTTGGATCAGACGGTGCAAGGTGCGGAGGTTCCGCCTGTCAGACGGCCTGTCGGGGCCCGGCTGTGTAGGCCGGGCCCCGAGCGTGTGCTGTGGTCAGAGGCCCTGGGTGAGGAAGGTGGCGTCGGGGACCTGGACGGTTTCGGGGGCGGTGCGGGGGAGGAGACCGAGGATCTGGGCTGCGACGTACTGGGCGGACATCATGGCTCCTTCCTGCCAGCCGGGCAGGGGGGATGCCTGGTCGCCGACGACGTAGAAGCGGCCGTCGCCTTCGGGCTGGAGGAGCTGCTTGTAGGCGACCTGGTGACCGGGGTCGGCCGGGTCCCAGTCGGCCCAGCCGCCGAGCTGGTGGGGCACCTTGTGCCAGGCGATGGTCACCCCCAGGTCCTGGGGCACGGTGGTCTTCTCCAGGAACTCGCGGTGCAGCTGTGCCGCTCCGTCCCGGGCCAGGCGCAGCCGGTCGCCCGGCGCGAGCTTGCCCATCTCCTCGGCGTGGTCGCCGAAGTTGTACGCCCCGGTGAGGGTGCCCGTCTGGGAGAAGTAGTCGTTGGACGGGTACCAGAACTGGGTGATGGAGTGGTCGGTGAAGCTGATGCCGCCGTAGATCTGGTTGTGATCGTCCTCCCAGAACCTGCGGTTGGCCTGCCAGCCGACCTTGCATGTCGGCGCGAAGCCCACCGCGTCCACGGCGTTGCGGAACTCTGTGGAGAAGCCGGTCAGCGTGAGCTGCTTGAGCACCGGGAGCGGGATGTTGCTCACGCAGTAGTCGGCCGACGCCGTCAGCTCTTGGCCCCCCGAGCGGTAGGTGACGCTGACCCCGTCGCCCGTCAGATCGACTGACGTGACCTCGGCCTTGAGTTCGACTGTCGCGTTGTACTCGGAGCTGATCCGCTCGGTGAGAGCGTGGACGATCTTGTCCATGCCGCCGACCGGCTGGAACATCGTGGCCTGCCACAGGTAGTCCACGGGCTGGTAGAAGCGGTGCTTCCAGAACTCCGACGCGACCAGGTCGGCCAAGGCCAGCGGGGGCGCGGGCCGGGGAAACTCCTGGACCTCCAGGGGCTCGGCGTAGCCCGAGCGGGTGGAGCCGTGGTACTCGCCCTCCTCGTCCAGGTCGCCGAACTTGCGCAGCAGGTCCCGCAGCAGACCGGTGAACTCGTCTCCGTTGGTCAAGGTGGCGGCAAGGAGCGCGGCGAGGTGGCCGCGGGTGTCGTTGGCGATCCGCCGGTTGCGCCAGGGCCGGCCGGGCGGGGTGTGGCCCGCGCGGTGCACGACGTTCGCCGTGGTCTCCATGATGTACGGCTCCAGCGCCACCCCGAGGTCGGTGCAGTACTTCAGGACGCGGCGGTGGTGGTACGGGATGCGGCCGGGGCCGAGGTTGAGGTAGAGGCCGTTGTCGAAGGCGCAGGTGTGGGTCAGGACCGGGCTGTCGCCCTCGCCGTTGAGTTCGTAGAGCTTGTCGCCCTTGCGGGCGGTGCGGTTGCGGCCGCCGGTACGGGTCTGGGGCTCCAGGACCGTGCACCGGTAGCCGAGCCTGCCCAGTTCGTAGGCGGCGGTCAGTCCGCCGACCCCCGCGCCGAGGATCAGCACCGCCTTCTCCTCGCCGGCCGCCGCGCGTGGTGCGGCGGCGAAGTCCGGGGCGGTGCCTTCGCCGGAGCTCAGCGGGCCGGCGAGGCCGGACATGGCTTCGTAGAGCGCCTGTGCGGACGGATCAGCCGGCGTGCGCGTGGTCATGGATCACCTTTCGGGTCAGGTGCAAGGGGTGCCGCTCCCGGTTCGTCCGGCTCCTGTGGCCCGCGCGGTGCCCAAGCCCGGAAGGACCCGCCGCGGAATGTCTCCGAAGGAGACGAGACCTGGCCATGAAGGGCCGCGCGAAGTGCGGGTTCGGCCTGCGCAAGCGCTCATTCCCTATATCCCGGAAGCGGACGCCGACCGTCCGGGTGAGCGCACGAGACAGAGGCTGACACACACCTGGCGTACGCCCGCGCACGGTCTGTATCGGACAACCCTCAAGCTTGTTGTTCAACCCATTCTTCGGGGTTTGGTGCCTTTGTTGTGGTGGCTGGGTCGGGTGTATGGCTCGCCGGTTTTGACGATTCGTCCGACGTCGTGGCGGGGTGCCGGTCTGTGGTTCCTCGAGCCTGGCGGTCGCCCGGGACCAGGGGTGGAGGGTTTGGGTGCGCCGGCCGGACGTGCGGGGTCTTCGAGCGGAGGTTCCTGAACCCTCTGCGGACTCGGGCCGGGGTCAGCCGGTTCGGTTCGGCGGTGGTCGACTCGGAGCCGGATGATCGTTCCGGAGATCATCGGCATGTCGCCGTCGAACCCTTCCCATGCGCTGCGTTGGGTCAGCCGTGGGTGAAGGCGGTCCCACGCACTTGCTGCCGCGGTGCCGTAGCGGGTGGTGGTCGTGGTAGTCGTGGCCTGAGGCTCGCCCCAGGTTTCGGGTACGCGCCGACCGCGAAGGCCGGGCCGTCAACTACTGGCGCACCGTCCCGATCGTGGTCACCACCCTGCCCCGGCTGCTCGCCGCCGGCCCGGCCGCGCCCATATGGCACCGCGTGGGCCACGCCGCCCTAGAACCGCTCGCCGTCGCGCTCGACGACCCCGACGGCCGGCGCCGGGCCGACGTCGAGGCCCGCGAACGCGTCGCCCGACTCCGGGCCACACCACCACCGTTGCCCGACCCATGGGGCAGCACCTGAATCCCGCGCCGACCTCGCCTCGCCCGAAGGCGAATTCATGAAACCGGGGCATCGGCGGGCCTGTCGTTCGGCCCGTCGTTGCCCGGGCACCGACCGCGCCCGCTCGAATGTTGGCGGACGTGGACTTGTGAGTGGATCTCGCCACGACCGGATGTCAGTGATTCAGCGTTTGGCACGGTCTCGGATGGTGGAGGCCGCGAGGCCCAGGAGGACGGGTGCGAGGTAGCGGGACGCTGTCGGTGGCCGGGGCTTTCGATCGGATCGGGCGTTTCGGCTCAGGACTCGGCGAGCGCGGCGAAGACGTGGAAGACGGTTCGGCCGCCGGGGGGTGTCCGGGTACTCGTGCAGCGAGTGGAAGGAGTTGGGGCACAGGCTCGGCGGCGTTGAGGCCCGCCCGGGTCGGCGCGGTTCGATGCCGGGTCCTTCGACTGCCCTGACGAACTCGGTCGGAACCACTCTCCGGTGAGGGCCTCGCCGCCGGCCTGTGGCCGTTTCAGGACTTGTCGAGAAGAACGGCGGAGATCGCGTCGTTGAGGCCGAAGACCGTGTCCCAGGCCCCGCCTTCCTTGAGGTTGCCGATCTGCTGTCCGGGTTCGATGCGCATGGCCACGGAATCCTCCGCCTTGGCCTTCGCCTTCAGGATGTCGATGTCGCCGTGCCGGCTCAAATACAGACCGTACTTCGTCCTGTTCACCACGCTGGTGGCACGGTCGTTGAAGCCGTGGTCCCCCAGCCTGCGGACGCTCTCGTCGCCGAGGAGGCACTCACCCCAGCCCTCGTCGTGGTTGAAATCGGCGTCATCGAACAGGGCCCAGAATCCATCCGGGACATTCTCCGCCCCCTTGAGCTTCTTCTTTTCGACGGTCATGCCACGATTCCCTCCTTCGGCGGCCGGGCCTGCAAGGAGACCCGACCACAGCGAGCCTCGCCACCCGAAACGGGGTGGCGAGCAGGCGAGCACCGGACCGGCGCCCGCGACCCGGCCCATCCCCGCCCGCGCGCACCTCCACCACCCACACCACTCGAACGGGCGAGTGGTTGTCGTGGTCGCGTGGTTCGACCCAGGGCTTCGGCGCCGAGGTTCGGGAAGTCGACGACGGCCTGTGGCCGGGATTCGTCAAGCGCCCGCCGTCGCCACCTACAAAGCTCGTTGCAGAAACGCCGACCACTGTCGAAGGCGAAGAATGCGACAGCGCGTCGGCCTGAACGACCTCGCGCGGCTTGCTGTGCCCGGACCCGGCCCGCAGTCGACGACCCCATGGACCGCCTGTTCGATCATCGGATCGAGGTCATCGCCGACCGGATTCGGCGGGGCCAGACGTGACGACCCGTCCACGGGTCGCCGGCCTTCCCCTCCGCCGGCTCCCGTGAGACGCGGCAAAGGCGTCGACCGCACACGCGGTCGACGCCTTCTCCTTCATCCCGTCGCGGGGCACAGCCCGCACAGCCGCCGACAGCGAATGTATGGACCCCGCGAACGGCCCCTACCCACCGGGCCGGCAACCCCCGCCGAAGCGCGGGAACTTCACCCCAAAGAGACGGATGCGCCCTCAAAGAAAGCGACTTCGCCGTCGACCCGGATGGGTGGCCCGCGCGCCGCCGCTCGGACCGCCCGGGACCATGTCCGCGTCGGGGTTCTCCAGGGCGCGGACGATGGCGTCGACGGCTTCGCGCTGGTGCGGACGCAGCGGCGACGGCGGCAGGGGCCGGCGCGCGGGATGTGGTGGGGTCTCGGTCGGGAAAAGCGGCAAGGAATGCTGCACGGTTTCTCTCTTCACGTGGCCGGGTTCCCGGACCGTGTCGTGCTGTTGTCTCGGTGTTGCTTCCGGTGGTACCGGCATTCTCGCGAGTGTCGTGCCGAAGGGGGACCGAGAACGAACACGCCGATCGGCAAAGCGTCCACTTTGCTTGCACGCGTACGACGAGGCCGCCGCCGTGCGCCGTCGAGCCGGAGGCCTCGTTCGCCCCGGGCATTCGATGTATCGAATCACCCCCATCGATTCCGTCCATGGGTCGGATCGGATACATGACGGGTTCGGGGCAGGACGGTCGTCGGACGCGGCGCCCGGCGGGCCGGGGGCGACGTTCACCGCGGCTCGGGCGCGCGGCGTCCCCGTCACCGCGCGACCCGATGGCGTTGGTCGCCGAGGGCGTGGTCGAGGAAGCCTTGCGGGGCCGGTAACGGCCACGACGCGCTCTTCGACCGCGAGTTGTCCCGCAAGCCGGTGCTGCTGATCGGCATCGGCTCGGACCTGGCCGTGATGGAGGCGATGGGCACCTACGGACGCCCGTTCCACCAGCGCGCCACCGAGATGGTCGTCCCCCGGCTGAACCCGCGCGAGGTCGCCGCCATGCTCGACCTTCCCGCGGCCGAGGCCTTCGACGCGTACCTGGCCACGGGCGGCCTGCCGCTGCTGTGCGCGGAATGGGAACCGGGCACGGACACCGACACCTACCTCGCCACCTGCCTGGCCGACCCGCTCTCGGCCCTGGTGGTGTCGGGCGAACGCAGCCTTGCCGCCGAATTCCCCACCGAGGCCCAGGCACGCCGGGTCCTGGAGGCGATCGGCAGCGGGGAACGCACCTTCACCAACATCGCCCGCGCCGCCGGCGACATCCCCGGCGCCGGCCTCACCCGCGCCCTCACCCTCCTGACCCACAAACGCATCGTCGCCGCCGAGACACCCCTGTCGACCAAACCCGCGAACAAGCACACCCGCTACCGGGTCACCGACCCCCACCTGCGGTTGTGGCTGGCCTTCGTGGGCCCGCACCTCGCCGAGATCGAACGCGGCCGCGGAGACCGCGCCAACCGACGCCTGCGCGCCTCGTGGAACAGCTGGCGCGGCCGCGCCGTCGAACCCGTGGTACGCGAGGCCCTCGCCCTGCTCCCGCCCGAACGCCTCCCCCCGGGATGCGAGGCGTTCGGCGGCTACTGGACCCGCACCAACGATCCCGAGATCGACATCGTCGCGGCCGACCGCGCACCCATCGCCAAACACGTCGCCGCCGTCGGCTCCATCAAATGGCTCGAAGGCGCGGCGTTCGACCACCGCGACCTGGCCGCACTGACCGTCCGCCGCGACCGCCTCCCCGGAGCCGGCCCCGACACCCCGCTGATCGCCGCCAGCCGCTCCGGCACCACCACCCAAGGCATCGACTACGCCTACGGACCCCAAGACCTGCTCACCGCCTGGGAATAGCGGGGACCCCGAGCGTTCTGGAACCGGCCTTCACGGGCGACGCCTCGTCACGAACGGCACCGAACACCACCTCGCCGACCCCCACCCGCGGGGAACGCGGCGCGTGTGATGGTCGCCGATGGTCATGCCGTCTCGCTTCCGGAGCCGAGGGTGTAGCGCCCCTGGCCGAGACCGGCGTGGCCACGGCTTGGGCGCGATGCTCTGTGGCACGGAGTCGGGGGAGGCTCCGTAGCGGTGAGGACGGGTCGCGAGGTTCTGTTCTCGTGCTCGCGCGGGCGAGGGCCTGGGCGAGGGCGGCACGGCTGGCGCCCAGGGGTGCGGCTCCCTCCGACGCAGTGTTCGTCGAGGCAACGAAGCAGGCGGGGTTCGCGGTCTCCGGGTTCGCCCGCCACGCACCACCCGTGCCCGCCACGCACCACCCGTGCCCGCCGCGCCGGTCCCGGGCCCGCTGCCCACTGCACCGTCCGTGCTCCCGGCCGCGGGCGGCTGCGCCGTCACCGCTGTCGAGATCGACGCTGACCACGCCGGCCGCCCCCGCGCCGACCTCGCATCGATCGTGGTGGGGGCTTGGCCGTGCCGTCGGCCCTTGGGTGGTAGGTCATGCGGCCCGTTCCGGTCGGCCGGGTCTCGCGGCGGGTTCTCGTGCGATTGCCTTCTTGGTCGATTCACTCACGTCGTCGGATTCCGGCCGGTATGACAGAGCGGGTGCGTTGGACGACGATCGAGGAGGGGCGGGGTGGAAGGTGTGCGCGCGGTCGTGTTCGTGCTGCTGGGCGGTGTGGCCCTGGTGGTCTGGAGGCGGAGCAGGTATCCCGGGGGGTGGGCTTTCGCTTTCGACGCGCGTTACGCGGACGATCGAGAGGATCTGGCCCGGGCACGGCGGGAGTTGCGTGGGGTGCAGAAGAAGTCCGGCAAGCTGGAGGCGGCCGCGCGGGAACGGGTCGATGCGGAGAGCGCCGAGTACGACCGACGGGTGGACGCGCTGAAGCGGGCGGTCGAGGATCTCCGCGATCCGGGCCTGGGCGTGCGGCTGACAGGTCGGGTCGGCGAACTCGTGCTCTACGAGCACGCGGTGGTCTCGTCCGGCGCGGGGACGATTCCGCTCGCCGGCCTCCAGGCTCGTTTCGAGTCCGGCCGACACACCCATTCCGTCTACCTGACTCGGCCCGACGGCAGGGTGCACCGGGCGAAGTACCCTCATCGTCCCGTGCCGGCGGCGACGGACGAGGCGGAGAGGGTGCAGTTCTTCGACGAGGACCTGGTGCGGGACTTCGTGGTGGAGATCCAAAATGCCGTGGCGGACGAGAACGATTTCCGATCCCACCTGCCCGCGTGGCTCGAACAAAGACGGGAAGAGCTGGCCGAGGCTCGGCACGACACCGCTTCCCTGGACGCGGCCCGTCGGTACCTGTCCCAGGTCCTGGCCAGTCAGAGCCGCGACCCCCACCGGAAGGCGGCCCTCGTCGAACTGAGCGAAGCGTGTGACCGGTGGCAGGAACTCACGGGTCACCGACCGTCGGAGTAGCAGACTCCTGCCCCGGGCCCGGCCGGAGCAGGACGGACGTGCCCCCGCAAACCCGTGATTCTTTTCGAGACGCCCGGGATCTCGCTGGTGAGGAAGCCGTGGTGCTACGGGATGCGTCCGGCGTCCGGTTGCCGCCGCCACTGCCATCGCCGGCGTCCGGCGAGGAGACGGCGGGCGTCCTGCAGGGGCTCGTCTACATCGGGACCCGCTCTCGCCACCGGCGAGTTTGTCGTGGGAAGTCGGGGGTGTTGGGACCCTTGCGAGGGCAACAGTTGTGAACCGGCATCGTCTTTCGGCGCGCGTGCGAGGATGAGCGGGTGGCGACAAGTGGCGGTGCGACGCAGTCGCGGGCATCCGTACCGACGACGTTGAGGGTTCCGCCCACCGGAGGCGTCGCCTCTCCCGTCGCGACGAAGGCGGCCTACCTGCCGCTGGGTGACCTGGCGTGGGAAGACGTGGAACGGTTGTTCCTCCGCCTCGCGGAGCGCGACGGCCAAGCCGAGTACGCCACCTTGTACGGCACCGCAGGGCAACGACACCGGTACACCACACCCTGCAGTCCAAACGCCTTGCGAATCTGACCGCCGCTCAAATCAAGACGGCAGTCGACAAGTTCCTCAAGGGGGAGTGGGCCCAAACCTCCCGGACCTTCATCTTCGCCACCACCCATTCCCTGCGGCCCACCGCACTGGCGAACGAGATAGACCGGCAAAAAGATCGTCTGGAGACGATACACATCACCCTGGAGCCCTGGGGCAGTGAAAGCGTCCGCGAGATGCTGCGAAAGCTGCCCGAGGACGTCGACGACTTCTTCGGCCGGGCGTGGGTGGAGGCGTTCTGCGGCAGCCACACCGCAGCCGCCCTGGCGGGTCGATTGCCCGGCGGTGACGTGACCCAGCTGCGTTCCGGGCTGCGCCATCTGTATCGGACAGCGTTCGCCCTCCAGGATACCGGTGCCGCGCTGCGCACGCCGACTGCCGCATCCGGCCCCGTGGCGCCGCTGGAGTTCGTCTCTCTCGACATCACCGATACCGGCATCGACGCCAAGGCCGAGCCTGCGCCCGACGACGCGCGGCCGGATCCGCCACCGAAGCCTGATCCCTGGGGCTTGCCCCCGCCGATGTACAGCGTGGCGGCCCGCGAAGGTGTCGACTGGCAGCCAGGGAGGTCGTCCGGTCGGGATGACGGGGTGTTGCTGCCGCCCCTGGACGCGATGTTGGGGCAGGCGCGTGTCGACGGCGCCTTGCGTGTCGACGTCACGCGGATGGCCTGCGACACATGGCTGGCCGACGGGAACCGGTCCGTCGTGGTCGGCGGTCCGGGCGCGGGCAAGTCGAGTCTGCTGCGACACATGGTCTCCGATCTCCTCGACGACACACCGCGCTCTGCGGCGCTGGCAACGAAGTTCGGGTCGCGCCTGCCCGTGTGGCTGCCCTTCTCCTTTCTCTGTGAGCACTTGAGGGAGAACACACAGCATTCGATCGAGTCCGCCACCCGGGCATGGCTCACCCGTTACTCCGCCCAACACCTGCACGACCTCGTTGCGCGGGCCTTGGCCGACAACCGCCTGCTCCTTGTGGTGGACGGCCTCGACGAATGGACGCAGGAAGACACCGCCCGCCCCGCACTGGCGCTCCTGGAGAACTACGTCTGCAGCCGAGACGTCGCCGCCGTGGTTTCGACCCGCCCATACGCGCTTCCCAGGCTGACAATGCTGGCAGGCCGGCGTGTGGGAAACCTCGCACCGCTCTCCGCCGCCCAGCAGAAGCGCATGGCCCACGCGGCCTTCTCCTCTCAAGCCGCCGCGCAACAGACGCAACCTGCCGGTCACTCCCGGGATCGCGTCGACGGGGCGAACCTGATCAGCGGAACCACGAGGCACTTCTGGGAGGAACTCGACGCGGTCGCCGACCTGCGGGCCCTCGCCGCAGTACCGTTGTTCCTCCTGATGCTCGCCGGCATGTGGTCCAGCGGACCTTTGCCGACCCGGCGCATGGAAGCGTACCGGCGCCTGGTGAGCGTGCTCCTCGACGAGCATCCCGCCATCCGGCGACGCGACGTATGGCGACCCCAGACCGGCATCGAGGTTCGCGAACTCCGCCAGGTGCTCGCAGCTGCCGCCTACAGGCTGCGCAGCTCAGAGACCGGTCCCTTCGCCCGGAAACCCGGGCCGCCCAGCGCGCAAAGACGCCCGGAGCCGACCCACCGTGGAGGCCCGGCGACCGCGAGTGGCTCCTTGGCCTGCTCGACAAGGACGACAGCGGACTCGACCTGTGGTCCGGGATCACTCCCGAACTTGTCGCCGAAGCCGCCTACGGTGACACCCAAGTCCGGGACCACTGCCTCGCCATCTTGACCAAGTCACCCGGTGTCTTCGGATCAGACGATCTGGCCTGGGCAATATTACGACACTCCTTCCCCCACGATCGAATAGTCATCGACTGGGTGGCCTCACAGCTCGCCGGTGATCACACTGTCCGAGACGTACAACGCACGTTCACCGTCCCCCGCCCGCTGGACGAGGTCGTCCCCTATCTGCGGGATTTCGCCCACGCCGTGCACTGGGACCCCGGCACACGCGAGTGCACACGGATCGACACCGGCCCCCTCGGGGTGGCGTCCCGATGGCACAACGTCTCCGAGTTCCGCGGCCGACGCACCGAACTCGACTACGAACTCACCCGCTCCGAACCCGCGCGACTCACCTTCGTCGGCACCAACAAGACGGCCACCTCCATCGATGACATCGCCTTGGAACCGAGTGGGAACACTACCGTGGTCACCTACCGTTCCCACGTCCGCTTTCACGGCCTGGCCCGACTTGCGGACCCGTTCCTGCGCCGCGAGTTCAAGCGTCTGGGGGACGAACTGGTTCACACTCTGCCCCGGGCCGTGACCGACCGACAGGGCTGAGCTCGACGCGGCATCGTCCAGGGGTGATCGGGAAGAGAGCGGCTGCGGGGGAGGCGGTCCGATAGGAGGCGGTGCCGGGGCGCGGCGGACCGGCACGCGGCCTGCACGACGTGCTCCGGCAAGCGGGTTCGACCCCGCGACCGCGACCGGACCCGCCGATTGGTGCCCGGTGCCCGCGAAGCACACGCACGACAGCCTCCGCGACGGTCCGGTCACCGCGTTTTCCCGATCACCCCCTGGACGGTGGCGGCACTGCTCGCCGATCCGGTCGTTGGGCACCGGCACGAACCTCACCACAACCCGGCGCCGCCGTTGACGTGGATCAGGTTTCCCACCCGAAAGGATCGGGAAGCTCGAACGGCGCACCCGGCCGAAGAGCCCGCCCAGGCGGACAGGAGAAGGCCCGCTCTACGACGATACCGAGGACACGACGTTGCCCTTCCGCCGCTCGGCAAGCGCCACGCCGTCGGCCGAGGTCGTCGAAGAGTCGCATCTCGACCCGAGGAGCGGGACACGACGCACCGGCCGGCGGCAGGTCATCGGGCGCGGCCGGCCGGCCTTGGCGGTCCGTGCGATACGAAAGTCGGGCCAATCCGCGCGCCGGTCGGCCCCGAAGAACCCGTACAGGCGACCGCGGCGACCGCGACGCGGTCACGACGCGAGGGGCGATCGCATCGATGTTCGACACCGTCTCCACCTCCGGGGGCCATCCACCCGCTCGCGGTGGCGCGCGCAGACGCCGGGTGGCGGTGGTGGGCTCCGGGGTGGCCGGGCTCACAGCCGCGTACGAGTTGTCCCGGGCGGGCATCGACGTCGAACTATTCGAGGCCGACGGGCGCCTGGGCGGCCACGCGCACACCCAGACGGTCGTGGAACCCGACGGCCGGGTGTCGGCGCTCGACACCGGCTTCCTGGTGCACAACGAGCGGACCTACCCGCACCTGATCCGACTCTTCACGGAACTCGGCGTCCGTACCCGGGACAGCGACATGAGCATGTCGGTGCACTGCGACGGGTGCGGCCTCGAATACGCGGGCGCCCGCGGCCCGATCGGGCTGCTCGGTCGGCCCGGGGTCGCGCTGCGTGGCAGGTATCTGCGGCTGCTCGCCGAGGTACCACGCTTCCACCGGGCGGCCCGCCGCCTGCTCGCAGACCCCGCGGCAGGTGATCCCACCCTTCGCGAATTCCTCGCGACCGAGCGGTTCTCGCCCTACTTCGCGAACCACTTCATCACCCCGGTGGTCTCGGCGGTGTGGTCCTGCGCCCCCGACCTGGCCGGCGACTACCCCGCGCGCTATCTGTTCGTCTTCCTCGCCAACCACGGCATGCTCGGCGTGAGCGGCTCGCCCACCTGGCGCACGGTCGTCGGCGGCTCCCGCACCTACGTGGACAAGATCGCCGAGCGCCTCACCGCCGTGCACCGCCGCGCACCGGTCCGGGCGGTACGTCGCCACATCGAGGGCGTCACCGTGGTCACCGACGCCGGACACCACACCCGAGTCGACGCCGTCGTCATCGCCACCCACGCCGACCAGGCGCTGCGGCTGCTCGCGGACCCGACCCCGGACGAGCGGGAAATCCTCGGCGCCTTCACCTACTCGCGCAACCCCACCGTGCTGCACCGTGATTCCACTGTCCTGCCCGACGCGCGGTCGGCCCGCGGCTCGTGGAACTACCGCATGCCCCACTGCAGCGCGCCCTCGGACCGGGTGCGGGTCACCTATCACCTCAACCGACTGTTGCGCCTGGACACCGCCGGCGACTACCTGGTCACCCTCAACGAGGACCCGCGACACCCGATCCCCGGGCATCTGGTGCTCTCTCGCACCGTGTACGAGCACCCCGTCTACACCGCGCGCGCCGTCGCCGCCCAACGTCGCCTGCCCGAGCTGACCACCGGCCGCACGGCCTTCGCCGGCGCGCACCACGGCTGGGGTTTCCACGAGGACGGCTGCCACTCCGGCGTCGTGGCGGCCCGATCCCTGCTCGGGGTGAGCGCGCCGTGAACACGCTGCCCGGACCCTGGGGCGCCGTCCTCTACGACACCCGCATCACCCACGTGCGCGCCACGCCCCGCCGATCCGCCTTCCACCATCGCGGATACCTGTGGCTGATCGACCCGGACCGGCCCCCGGTCGTGCCCCGGCCGCTGCGATTCCTGGCGCGATTTCGGCCGAGGGACCACACGCAGGACGCCGCCCACCCGGGACTGACGATCCGTCAGGACCTGGAGCGCCACCTCGCCGCGCGAGGCGTGCGACTCGGCGCCGGCCGAGTGCTGATGCTCACCCAGGCGCGGTCCCTCGGGTACGTCTTCAACCCGCTGACGGTGTACTGGTGTCGGGACGACGAGGGCCGTCCGCTGTGCACGGTCGCCGAGGTACACAACACCTACGGCGGCCGACACCGCTACCTGCTGCGCCCCGATGCCGCCGGCCGTACCCGGACACCCAAGGAATTTCCCGTCTCGCCGTTCTTCCCGATCGACGGCCACTACCGGATGGTCCTCCCGGAACCGGGCCGGCGCCTCGACCTGACCGTCCACCTCGAACGCGCGGGCGGTCGAGCCTTCACCGCCGGCGTCCACGGCATCGGCCGGCCCGCCGGCCCCGCCGCCCTGCTGCGGGCCGCGCTCACCCACCCCTTCGCCACCTGGGCCGTCGGCCTGCACATCCGCTACCGGGGCGTACGCCTGTGGCTGCGCGGCCTCCCCGTGCACCCCGGGCCCGGCTCCGACCCATCGACCGAGAACCCCACGCCCACGGAAGAGGTGCCCACCCCGTGACCACACAGGCCCCGCCGACGCCTGTCGTCCACCCCGACCGTTGGCCCGACGTCGCCCGTGTACCGAACGTCCCACTGCGTGCGGCCGTCGCCGAACGCCTCCTGTGCCGCGTCGCCGCCCGACGTGCCCTCCACATCGAAGGTCCCGACGGCCGCACCCTGTGCCCGGCCCCATCCGGCGCGCCGGTGCTGCGTCTGAACCGTCCACGCGCGTTCGCGCACCGCGTTGGCGAGAGCGGGCTGATCGGCTTCGGCGAGGCCTATCAGGCAGGCGACTGGGACAGCCCCGACCTCGTCGCCCTCCTCACCACGCTCGCCACCGCGCCGCAGACCCTCGTACCCGCGGTCGCGCAACGGCTGCGGCGGCTCTACGTGCGACGTCCGCCGCGCGAGGACCTGCCCACCGCGGCGAACGCCCGACGCAACATCCACCGCCACTACGACCTCTCCAATGAACTGTTCGCCCTGTTCCTCGACTCGACCATGACCTACTCCTCGGCACTTTTCCCGACCGGCCCCGACACGAAGCCGACGGCGACTCCCGCGGGCTTGTCCGCCGCGCAACACCGCAAGATCGACCGACTGCTCGACCTCGCGCACGTCGGCCCCGGCACCCGGGTGCTGGAAATCGGCACCGGCTGGGGCGAACTCGCGGCGCGCGCCGCGGCCCGCGGCGCCCGGGTGGTCAGCCTTACCCTCTCCGAGGAGCAACTTGCCCCGGCCCGGCGGCGGATCGCCGACGCCGGACAGGAACACCGGGCCGAGGTGCGGCTCTGCGACTACCGGGAAGCCGAAGGCATCTACGACGCCGTGGTCAGCGTCGAGATGATCGAGGCAGTCGGCCGGCCGTTCTGGCCCGACTACTTCACCACGCTCGACCGCCGTCTCGCACCCGGCGGCCGGGTCGCCCTCCAGGCGATCACCATGCCGCACGACCGAATGCTCGCCGCCGCCGACACCCACACCTGGATCCTCAAGTACATCTTCCCCGGGGGCCTCATCCCGTCCGTGCGGGCGATCACCGAGAGCGCCGCCTACCACACCCGGCTTCGGGTCGTGAGCGTCCAGGCGTACGGACCGCACTACGCCGAGACCCTGCGACTGTGGCGCGAGCGCTTCACCACACACACTCGGGACATCGCCGCCCTCGGCTTCGACGAGGTCTTCCGGCGCACCTGGGAGTTGTACCTCGCCTACTCGGAAGCCGGATTCCGCAGCGGCTACCTGGACGTCCACCAACTCGTGCTGACCCGCGAGGAATCGACGGCATGAACGCGACGACACACTCGGCGATCCGTCCGACGTCTCGACCGGGCGAATCGTCCACGCTCTCCAGGGATCGAGTTCTCGCCACCCGTCGATACGAGGAGCCACCGTGAACGAGGGCGCCTTCGCGGCCAACCTCGCCGTCACCGCCGCGGTCGCCCTCGGCGTCTTCCTCGCCGCGTTCATCGTCGGTGCGCGCACCGGGCGACACCGAGGCGTGGATGTCGCCTGGGGGTTGGCGTTCGCCGCCGTGGCGGCCACCGGGTACGTCCTGTCCGATGGGCACGGGGATCCGACGCGTCGAAGACTGGCCACCGTGCTGGTCGTGCTGTGGGGGACTCGATTGTCCGCACACATCTGGTGGCGAGCCAGGGGCGCACCGGAGGACCGCCGCTACGCCCGCATGCTCTCGCGGGCCCCCGAGGGCCCGGCCCGCACCCGATACGCGCTGCGGATGGTCTACCTGCTCCAGGCAACCATCGTGTGGTTCGTTTCGCTGCCAGTGCAGGCAGCGCAGTACGTTTCGTTCGCACCCGGCGCGCTCGCCTGGGCCGGTAGCGCCTTGTGGGCGGTCGGCCTGTTCTTCGAGGCGGTGGGGGACCGGCAGCTCGCGCGGTTCAAGTCCCGGCCCGCCAACCGGGATCGGATCATGGACCGCGGCCTGTGGCGCTACACGCGCCACCCGAACTATTTCGGCGACGCCTGTGTGTGGTGGGGTCTGTTCCTGCTCGCCGCCGACACGACCGTCGGTTGGGCCTTCGTCCTCAGTCCGCTGTTGATGACCTACCTGCTCGCTTTCGGCAGTGGCAAGCCGATGCTCGAGCGGCAACTGGGCGCAGAGCGACCCGGTTGGGCCGAGTACGCCAACCGCACCAGCGGCTTCCTGCCGCTGCCGCCCCGCAGCGCTCCGACCAGCGAAACAACCCCGAAGCCACGGCGGCGATTCTCCCGATGACCTGGCTCACCCGCGATGTGGATCGGCACGAGGACCCCGGCCCGCGCGTGCCGCCATCGCCGCCGACGAGGTTCCGTGGGAGTTCGGGTCTCTCCGGTGGCGCGTTCGGGGACATGTCGTCCACGCGTGGTGCCTGTCGCGCTCCTCATCGCGGTTGTACGGGTGGACGTGCCGACGACGCGGCCGATCGGCCGTGCCCGTGTCGACGTCGCTGTCGATCCGTGTCAGCGAACCCGTGGGCGAGGACGTCGACCTGACGTCGAACGTCGTGGAACACCTCTACCGGGACATGCTCGACTTCCCGAGCAGGCCGTCGTCATCGAGAACGGGAACCCGCCGCCCGACGTGATCTCCCGCGCCCGCGCCGCCGGCGCCGGATCGAAAAGACCCGGATTCTTCCCGATGCCGAACGCCGGCCACCGACGGACCGCATCCGAGGCCCGATCCGGCCGCGTGCCGCCCGATCGTGGGTCGGGCCGGGCACAGCCGGATCGGTGATTCGATGGTCCGCTGCAAGCGCCATCGGTCCGCCCGACGATGCGAAGACGACGACTCCAAGGTCCGTCGCGCGCCGCGCAGAGGGCACTCCCCACCCCGACCGACCCCGACACCGGCCGGCTCCGAGCCCGGAAAGGCGATCCGCGACGATGCACACCCAGAACGAATCCTCTCCGACCACGACGGTGGGCACCTACACCGAACCGGTGGACAGGGTCCGTCTCGAAGGGGCCTACCGCACCCGGACCCAGGCCGAGGACGCGGTTCGCGTCGTGCTCTCCGGGCTGGGCCGCCAACTCGCCGGACGAGAGCGCCTGGACCTCGCCCGGCTCCCCCCTCGAGGCCGCCCTCCTGCTCACCTCGCACACCGCCGAACCCCGACCCTCCAGCGGCGCCCTGGGGGCTGGAGCGGGGGCGGCCTCGCAGGATGCGCCCGGCCGAGGAAAGCCGTTGGCCGTTCGCGCGGCAGGCCGCGACGCGCCCGTCGGGGGCAGGAGACGCGCAGCGTGCGAGGGGTGGTGCCCGACTCGGAGGGTCGGGCACCACCCCTCGCACGCGTTGCGGTATCGCCCGGAGGCCGCGCTTCTACCAGCGGTACCAACGGCCGCGGCCGCCTCCGGCGCCGGCCGAGCGGAAGACGAAGCCCAGAGCCCACACGACCAGGACGATCACGGCCAACCACCACAGCGCCTTCAACGCGAAACCGGCGCCGAAGAGGATCAGAGCAAGAAGCAGGACCAGCAGCAGGGGAGTCATTTTCGTCTTACCTCCGACCCGTCGTGTCCGTCACGGACCCGCTTGTGCCCCGCCTTTCGGGCTGCACGCCTGCGAAAGGCGTTCTTTTGGCCGGGCGCGATCCGGAACGGGACGAACGCCTTTCCCGCCGGCGAATCCGGCGCGGAGTGCGCCGCACACCGCGCAGACGTTCACCCCTCGACCGTGCCACCCGAAGGCCCTCGCGAAGTGCGTCCGCAATAGCGGTCGTCGCGCCCGACCCGGGAGGCGTCGAGGCCATCCCCTTTCTCCAAGGCTTCTGTTGGTGTCGTCGGAGCCTTCCACGCGCTCTCGTGCGGGACCCGGTCGCCGCACACATTGCCCAGGCGCCTGTCGAAGGAGGCGGAAGGCAGGCCGTGAGGGCATCGCCGGCCGCGAGATCGACCTGTAGACGACGCGCATCCGTCGTAACGGCCCCAGGCTTCCGAGCGGGCGCCGATACTCGAATTTGGAAGACGGGCGGAGGGCACGACGGAGGAGGGTTCGTCTCCAGCGCCGGGGCAACTCTGCGGCCAACGCAGGAGGGGCGACTCGTGGATCCCGCTCGCCAACGACCCGCCCCGGGTGCGTGCGGGGTTCGCCGAGGGAGCGATTTCCTTGCTCGCTCGGCGCTCGGGATACGTTCGGTTCGGCTCGCCGACGGCGTCATCGAGGCCCACAACCCCCGGGGCGAGGTCTTCGGCCCGGACCGCGTTCGTCGACTTCGCCATCCGCCACATAGCGACGGCCCGGCCGCGCCCGAGACCCTGCGCCGCCTCATCCGGGCGATCCGCGAATGCCACCACCGCCGTCTCCGGGACGACGCCACCATCCTGCTCCTGATATGGCACTGCGCCGGTACCTGATCACGGCGAGCCGGGGAACCACCCCGTGCCCGGCCCGGCGCCCACTCCCCGGGTCAATCCATGGCCAGGACGTCCACCGGCATCAGATGCGAAGCCCCGCGCCCATCCGCCGCACGTATCGCATTGCCGCCGGCTCCCACCCGCGCGCCGACGAGCGGATCGCGCCGACCCGCCGTCGCACCCACACCCGCGATCGAGGCGGTCGGGATCCTCCGCGGGCCGCAGCCAAGCCTGCCAGGCCCGCCCGGCGTCCCCGGTGAAGGACCGCACGAATCGAGGCGGTTGCGGATCGGGCGCGCTCCGGCACCGGGGTGGCGGCTCTTGCCGGGGCGGGGCCGTCGATGTCGGCCCAGACGGTCTTGCCGGCTCGGCGCGCCCGAACGCCCCAGTCGGTGGTGAGGGTGTCGAGGATGTACAGGCCGAAGCCGCCCTCGTTCTCGGCGCCGGTGTCGCGTTGGGTCGGCATCCGGGGGTCGGCGTCGGTGACGGACAGCCGCACCCCGCGCCTGGTCCGGCGCAGGAACAGGACCACGTCTCCGACGGTGTGCACCTGTGCGTTGGTCAACAGTTCCGACAGGACCAGGACGGTCACCGCGGCGCGGTCCTCGTCCCAACCCCAGTCGGCGAGAGTGGTCCCCACAGCTTTGCGGGCCAGGGCGGCGGCGCCGGACTGTCGTGGCACGCGCCGGCGGACGATGCAACGACGAAGTCGAATCATGACCTTCCTCCGGGCACGGGCCGACGGCGGACGTGAGTTGGGTTCGACCTTGGCATACGGGCCCGGGCGCGCAATGACTCGCGCGGGTTCCCGTCCGGACGGTCCACGAGCGCGGGATCCGAGCAGGAGGCCACCAACCCACCGCAGGGGCTGTGACCTAGCCGTTCGTACCCCACCCGCGATCCTTCCCCGAGGCCGACACCGTCGTGCCCGCACACCTGCCCGGCGGCCCGCGCCTCAAGCGTCACCGATCGAGTGATTGGCGCTCGACGCCGTGAACGCCGCATCGGATGTCGACCCGGCGGGACGAGGGACGCGTCACTGCCGGCGGCGCGGAATCCGACCCCCGAACGGGTGTACGCCCCACGATGTGGGGCACAATGCTCCGGCTTGCAGTCGACCCGAAAGCAGGAGGACGCCGAGATGAACCGCACCGCCGCGACCGCCTTCCCGGCCCCCGACGCGACCGCGACCGCCGCCGAGGACGGCGCGCTCGTCGATCTGCCGTTCGTCGACGACCCGGGCGGTGTCTCGGCGACCGACGCGCGGGCGATGTCGAAGGTGTTGTTCGACCGGCTGCGGGTGTTGGAGGAGGGGACGCACGAGTACCAGTACGTGCGCAACACCCTGATCGAACTCAACATCCCCCTGGTCCGGTTCGTCGCGGGGCGGTTCCGCTCGCGTCCGGAGACCACGGAGGAGATGGTCCAAGTCGGCACGATAGGCCTGATCAAGGCCATCGACCGCTTCGACCCCTCCTACGGCGTCGAGTTCCCCACCTTCGCCGTTCCCACCATCTCCGGCGAGATCAAGCGCTTCTTCCGCGACACCTCCTGGGCCGTGCACGTCCCGCGACGTCTGCAGGAGTTGCGCCTGGAACTGGCCAAGGCCCGCGACGCGTTCACCACCGAACGCGACCGCGAACCCACCCCCGCCGAACTCGCCCACCGGCTCGGTATCGGCGTCGAGGAAGTCGTCGAAGGCCTCGCCGCCGCCGCGGGCTACACCGCAACCTCCCTCGACGCCCCGGCCGGCGACGACGGCCCCACCGAGGTCCACGCCTCCCGCGCCTCGTTCGTCGACCCCGGATACGACCTCGCCGAGAACCTGTACGCCCTCAAGCCGCTGATCGCGGCCCTCCCACAGCGCGAGCGCGAGATCCTGTCCATGCGCTTCGGCCAGGACCTGACCCAGTCCCAGATCGGCGAGCGCCTGGGCATCTCCCAGATGCACGTCTCCCGCCTCCTGGCCCGCACCCTGACCGGACTGCGCACCCAACTCCTCGCCGACTGAAACCCGATCGGGGTACGTGACGCGCGGGGAACGACCGCGTCGCCTCGTTCGCGACCGCGCGTGGCGAACTTCCCACGCACCGCATCGGCCGAGTCGTTGCGATGAACACGGGCACCATCACCCCGCTGCTGATCTGTCCGCGGATGGCCGACGCGCTCGCCATCCCAATTGTCGGAAGGTGTCGCATGAGCATTCGGGAGAACACGGAACACGCCGACGCCACCGACGTGACGGCTCGGCGCGATGTACCGGATGTACCGGCCCGCAAACAGCGCCTGCGACGGCGACTGGAGCGCCTGCTGGGAATGGCGGCCACCGAAGGCAACGAACTCGTACCGTTGCGCAACGGTGATGCGATCTTCCCCGCCATGCTCGACGCGATACGCGGCGCCGAGCACACCATCGACATGATGACCTTCGTCTACTGGCGAGGTCGGATCGCCCGCGACTTCGCCGCCGCGCTCGCCGACCGGGCCAGGGCAGGCGTGCGGGTGAGGCTGCTCCTCGACGGCTTCGGCGCCAAGGAGATCGAGCGGGACCTCCTCGACGTCATGGACGACGCCGGTGTACAAGTGGCCTGGTTCCGCAAGCCGTTGTGGCTGTCGCCGTTCAAGCAGAACCATCGCTGCCACCGCAAGGCCCTCGTCGTCGACGAGCACACCGCCTTCACCGGCGGCGTCGGCATCGCCGAGGAATGGTGCGGCGACGCCCGAACCCCCGACGAGTGGCGTGACACCCACGTCAAGGTCCGGGGCCCGGCCGTGGACGGGATCGCCGCCGCGTTCGCCCAGAACTGGGCCGAATGCCACGACGAACTCTTCGACGACCGCGACCGCTTCACCGGACACGACCAGGTCGGGACCTCGATCGTCCAGGTCGTGCGCGGCTCGGCCGGCGTCGGATGGCAGGACATGCAAACCCTCATCCGCGTCATGCTCACCTCCGCCGAACAACGTTTTCGCCTGGCCACCGCCTACTTCGCCCCGGACGCCTACTTCGTCGACCTGCTGTGCGCCACAGCCCGCCGCGGCGTCACGGTGGAAATCCTGCTCCCCGGCCCCCACACCGACCAACGTGCCTGCCAACTCGCCGGCCAGCACCACTACAGCCGACTCCTCGAAGCGGGCGTGCGCATCCGCCAGTACCAGCCGACCATGATGCACGCCAAGATCATGACCGTGGACGGAGTGGCGTCGCTGATCGGCTCGACCAACTTCAACCGCCGCTCCATGGACCACGACGAGGAAGTCATGCTCGCCGTCCTGGACGAGGCATTCACCGCGGAACTGGACCGGGACTACGACGCGGACCTCGAACGCAGCGTGACCATCGATCCGGACCGCTGGCAGCGTCGGCCCGCCGGGCAACGCCTGCGGGAGACGGCGGTCCTCCCCATCAGGCGGTTCCTGTAACCACCCGAAACGATCGATCCGAAACGATCGATGGTGCCGCGCACCGACCGAGACCTGCGAGATTCGCGCAAGAGCGACGTGGGCGCGCCCCGGCACCCCTACGCCGTCTCCGCGCCGTTCACGACCACCGAGCCGGATCACCGGGCCGATCCTCCCGGGCAGGCCGGCAAGAGCGCGGCCCGACGGCCGGACGGGGTGAGCGGGCGTCGGACCGCGCGAGCGTCGACCACGGGGAAAGCCGGCGCCAACGGACGACTTTCCCAGCCACGGAAGGCAACACGTCGGGACTTCGGGTAATCACGGCCGTCACCCGAGCGGCCGCGTGGCGAACCATGCGCACGCATCCTTCGGTGCGGGGAGACGTCCTTCCTTCTCGCCCTGCCCGAGGCCCTGCCGAGGCACGACGAACAACGGCTCGTCTCCTCACCCGTTCCCCTCCGGCGGCGCGGACCCCGACAGCCGGCGGGGCCGGGCGAGGCGCCTCACGGGAGGTCGAATATTTGAAAGCGGCCCGCCCGGCGTATCCGTTCTTCATCGTCAACAGGTCCAAGCACGTCCAACGCCGCGATCCGCTGCGCCGGCAACTTCGCCCGGCGCGCCCCGGGGTGGCCACCGGCCCCGAGCCGAACGTCCTCGCCCATCCGTCGAACACGGTCGCGGTCTCGCCGTGCCCGCGCGGGACTTCGAGGGCCCCGAGAATTCGCCAACGCCGTCAACGGCACCGCGGTAGAGCGGGCGGGAGGCGGCCGGCGGATTCCGTCGCGGTCACGTATGCATGGTGCCGGGGAGTCCGGCGAGCACGCCGATGGTTGCGCGTTCGGCGGGCTCAAGCGTCATCGCCGCGTTCAGCAGGGCTTCCAACTCGCCGCGCAGACCGCACACCTGGGCCCGATCCAGGGCTGGCTGACGGTATGGGCGGGCGAGGTCGAGATCGAGCGCCGCCCCGACC
>NZ_JBSFEO010000073.1:0-38062 GCF_053594475.1 Embleya sp. NPDC001921 | reverse complement strand
AGCCCGAAGACCCGATCCCACTCCACCACCTGCACCCGGTCCGGCACCTAAGGGCGCCCCCCGGGGGGCGCCCTTCGGGCGTAACACCTCGTAACCCCATGTAGGTGAGATCGGTGGGGGTGGGCGGGGTGACGTCGGTGCGGGCGAAGGCGAAGCAGTTCGGCACCACCTGCGCACGTTCCAGGGGCAGCACGTCCGCGTTCGTCGGCAGCGGGTGGGTGGCGTAGTAGGCGTTGCACGCGGCCTTGGCGAAGGTGAAGGTACCCGGGGCGGCGGGTGCGGTGAGCCAGTCGCCGCCGTTCGGGTCGACGTTGAACGCGTATTCGTCGGCGAGGGCTCGGGTGACGTCGTACAGACTGTCGGCGCCGCCGTTGACGAAGGTGGCCGCCTGGGCCGAGGTCGTCGTGCCGACCACGAGTGTCATGGTGGCGCCGAGCGCGGCCGACAGCGCGCCGACGGTGCGTCGGCGATACGAACCGAGCATGATGGATGTGCCCCTCTCATCGGGAATCACAGACCGGACCGGATCGAACTCCTCTGAGGGAAGCCTGATTTGCCCACGCACGGGGCAACCGGCAGGGAAACATCGAGCCCGCCGGATGGCCGACCCGTATCCGTACCGCCACACGGATCGTGAGCCGTGCACACACTCGGGTGGTGCGCCTGCCCCGCCTCGGGGAAACGATGACTTCACTCCCCTGGAGGGGCGGTCCTTTCACGGGCTGCAGTGGTCGCTGTCGTCGGACACGGCAAGGTTCGACCTGCACCTCGGTGGTTTCGAAGTTGGCTTCACGGCTACCGGGGCGACTTTCACGCGCGGTTGACCTGTACGTCGGCACGCGGGACTGGGCCTGACCGACTTCGGGGTCACTCAGATTCCGATAGCGTTCATTAACGCCCGTGCCGTCCAGGACAGCCTGCCCATCCGCGTCACCCACCTCCAGCTCCTGATTGCCCAGGGTCCCCGCGCCCGGATCTGGGTCGGGATCCGGTGACTCTGGGCCCCTGCGGGAGTCAGGACAAGGGGTGGTTGTCGAGGTGTGTACCGGGGTGCGGGCCACCAGTGGATGTCGGCGTCGGTGTGGTGGCCGGCGGTGGTGCGCGGGTGTTGCCGGGTGCGGTCGTCGAACGGGTGGTGGCCGTGGTCGCCGGTCGATGCTCCCGCCATACCCGCCACGGATGGTTCGCGCCGATACCCGATGCCCGATGCCCGAACGGGAGAGTGGGATTCCTGGGTCCGGCCCAATGCATCAAAGATCGGATTTCCACGTGCATGGGGGCTGGGGAACATCCATGTCAGATCGTGCGCTAAGCGTTTTCCACGCTGATTGGTGCTTTGACCTGGGGTGATTGCGGGGCGGAGCCTTCGCGGGTCGTTGTTGTCGACCCTTCGGAGGGCTGTGGTGGCGGTTGAGTTCCTGTCGGATGAGCAGGCGGCCGGGTACGGGGCGTTTCACGGGGCGCCGTCGCGGGCGGAGTTGGAGCGGTACTTCTTCCTGGACGACGCGGACCGGGAGTTGATCGAGGGCAAGCGGCGGGCGCACAACCGGCTCGGGTTCGCGGTGCAGCCGACGAGCGTGCGGTTCCTGGGCCGGTTCATGCCGGACCCGCGGCGGGTGCCGGAGGAGGTCGCCGAGTACCTCGCCGAACAGCTCGCGATCGCGGATCCGTCGTGTCTGAAGGAGTACGGCGAGCGGGACGGGACAGCGCGGACGCACGCCGGGGAGATCCAGGACGCGGGCGGCTGGCGGGACTTCGCCGAGGTCCGCGACGAGTTGGTCGTGTGGTTGGACGCGCGGGCGTGGACGACCGGGGACGGGCCGAAGGCGTTGTTCGACGTGGCGGCCGGATGGCTGCGTGAACGCCGGGTGCTGCTGCCCGGAGCGAGCCGCCTGGCCCGGCTGGTGGGGACGGTGCGGGAGGCGGCGAACCAACGGCTGTGGGACACCTTGCACGGGCTGCTGACGACGGGGCAGCGCGGGGCGTTGGACGCGCTGTTGGCGGTGCCGCCGGGCGCGCGGGTGTCGAAGCTGGACCGGCTGCGGCACGGCCCGGTGCGGGTCTCCGGCCCGCAGATGAAGGCCGCGCTGGAACGGGTGCGGGAGATCACCGACTTGGGCATGGGCTCGGTGGACGTGTCGGCGATACCGCCGCGGCGGCCGGCGGCGTTGTCGCGGTACGGGGTGGACGGCAAGGCGTCGTTGCTGAAGCGGCACACTGACGAGCGGCGGCCGGCGACGCTGCCGGCGACCGCGGTGCATCTGGCGGAGCGGACGGTGGACGACGCGTTGGACCTGCTGGACGTGCTGGTCGCCACGAAGCTGCCGGCCCGGGTCGAGCGGGAGAGCGCGAAGGCGAAGCTGAAGACGCTGCCGCGGGTGGAGCGGGCGTCGGCGAAGCCGGCGACCGCGTTCCAGGTCGTCTTCGACACCACCGCCGAGCAGGTCGACACCGAGACCGGGAAGATCACCCCGCCCGAGGTCGACACACTGACAGGGATGTGGGAGCGCATCGAGGCCGTGGTGCCGCGCCACGAACTCGCCGCGGCCGTCGCGGCGCTGTTCGAGCTGACGCCGCCGCTGGACTCCGACGCCGATGCCGCGTGGCGGGCGCTGCTGGTGTCCCGGTTCGGCACCGTGCGGCCGTTCTTGAAGCTGCTGGTCGAGGCCGTCGACTTCGGCGCCACCCCGGAAGGCGCCCCAGTGCTGGCTGCGTTGAAGACGCTGCCCGAGCTGATGGGCCGCAAGAAGGTCACCCCCGCCGAGATCGACACCGACCTCCTCACCGGGTCGTGGCGGCGCCTGGTCCTGCACGGGCCGGGCCTGGAACCGGGCACGGTGGACTGGGAGGCGTACGTGTTCTGCGTGCTGGAGCGGTTCCACCGGATGCTGCGCCGACGGGAGGTGTTCGCGAAGAACTCCTCCAAGTGGAGCGACCCGCGGGCCAAGCTGCTGGCTGGCGACGCGTGGAAGCGGACACGGCCGACGGTGCTGGCGTCAGTGAACCTGCCGGCCTCGCCCGACGCGCACCTGGCAGCGCGGGCCGCGCTGCTGGACGGCACGTACCGCGAGGTCGCGGATCGCGTGCCGGCCAATGCGCAGATCACGTTCGACGACACAGGACGGCTGCACTTCGCGGCGCTGGAGCCGGAGCCCGAACCGGTCTCGCTGCTGAACCTGCGGGCGGCGGTGAACGCGATGCTCCCGCGCGTCGACCTGCCCGAAGTGCTGCTGGAGGTGTTCTCCTGGACCGGCGCCGACCAGGCGTTCACCTCGGTCACCGGCGGCGAGGCACGGTTGAAGGACCTGCACGTCACCATCGCGGCGCTGCTGGTCGCCCACGGCTGCAACGTCGGCTACACCCCAGTCATCGGCGGCGTCGACGCACTGAAGTACGGGCGGCTGTCCCACGTCGACCAGACGTACCTGCGGCTGGCGACCTACCGGGCAGCGAACGCCACGCTCATCGCGCACCAGGCGCCTATCCCGCTCGCGCAGGCGTGGGGTGGCGGGCTGGTCGCCTCGGTCGACGGGATGCGGTTCGTGGTGCCCGTCCCCAGCGTGTACGCGCGGCCGAACCCGAAATTCTTCGGACGTCGGGGCGGGGCAACGTGGCTCAACATGATCAACGACCAGGCAGCCGGGCTGGGCGGGAAGGTCGTGGCCGGCACCCCGCGCGACTCGCTGTACGTGCTGGACGTGCTGTACGACCGCGACGGCGGCCGCCGCCCGGAGATGATCGTCACCGACACCGCCTCCTACAGCGACATCGTGTTCGGGCTGCTCACCCTGGCCGGGTTCGCCTACGCCCCGCAGCTCGCCGACCTGCCCGATCAGAAGATGTGGCGCATCGACCGCGCCTCCGACTACGGCGCCTTCACCGACGCCGCCCGCGGCTGGATCAACCTGGCCCGCATCGAGCGGCACTGGGACGACATCCTGCGGATCGTCGGCTCCATCCACACCGGAGCCGTCCGCGCCTACGACGTCATCCGCATGCTGTCCCGTGACGGCCGCCCGACACCCCTGGGCGACGCGATCGCGCACTACGGGCGGATCTCCAAGACCCTGCACATCCTGCGGCTGGCCGACGAACCCGGCTACCGGCGGCAGATCAAGGTGCAGGCCAACCTGCAGGAGGGCCGGCACGCGCTGGCCCGGAAGATCTTCCACGGCAAGCACGGGCAGCCGTACCAGCGGTACCAGGACGGCATGGAGGACCAGATCGGCGCCCTCGGCCTCGTCCTGAACGCGCTGGTGCTGTTCAACACCCGCTACATGGACGCCGCCGTGACCAAGCTGCGCGGCGACGGGTTCGACGTCCGCGACGAGGATGTGGCCCGTCTCTCCCCGTTCGTCCGCCACCACGTCAACATGCTCGGCCGGTACTCCTTCCGCCTCCCCGACCTGCCCGACGGCCTACGGCCGCTGCGCGACCCGGGTACGGCCGAGGAAGACTGACCAGCATCCGCGCCGCGGTCGGTAAGCCACGATGTCGCAGGGGCCGTCCCCGTTAAAGGTCAGGGGGACGGCCCTGGCGCGTCTGACGCTCTGCGACTTGACGCAGGTCGGGGAGTGAGAAGGAACAAAGCGTGAGCCATTGCCGATGGCCACGGAGAGCGCGAGAGCTGGTTCCCGGCCCGATGCTCCTCAACCCAGGGCGATGACGCGATCGATGCGGTCGGGCGATCCCACGGGCGGGGCACCCGGTTGGCATGATCGGATGCCGGAACCGTTGGGGCGAGGAAGGAAAGCACATGGCGGGAGGTCCCCTGGAAGGGACGCACGGGCTGCAGGACGTCGGCGGCACCCGAGTGCCGTCCACCTGGCCAGCGACGGCGCCGGGCGACACGGTCTTCGTGTACGGGTACAACCTTGGCGGCAGCGGACGGTGGGACGTTCTGGAAGCAGACGAAGACGGATCCCTGGCTCTTGACTGGTACAGCTACGACGACGACGAGGACAACTTCGAACTGGCCGCGGCAGAGCAGATGCTCACAGTCCTCGGTTGCACGGAGCCGTGGGACACAGAGGCGTACTGGGCTTGCGCCCTTGGGGCGCCGTCGCGGCTGGGAGTGGAGATCATCCGCCACAGGACGGAACACGAGCCGATGTACGCCTGGCCGATGTACGCCCTCGCCACTGCGGTGGTCCCCGCCCCGGTCAGGCAGGCCAACGACGCCGACGGTGCGGGGAGCAGCCCGCTGCTGACCGTCGATCCGGCGTGGGACGACACGCTGCAATCAGCGTTGTCGGTACTCCAAATGACCCCCGCCCAGAGCACGCCCGGATGGGTACGCGTGGCCAGATGTCCGTAGCGCCGTGCGCACTCCGTGCTACGCGTCCCGTGCCGCCCAACGCACCACCGGTGATCCCTGCCTGCGGCACGGACAAGGGCAATCGCGGGGCCATCCCGACGTTCGACCGCAGCCCGCGGAAACCCGAAACGATCCAGCGGTAGCGGAAATCACACCTCAGGGCAGGCGAGTTGCTCAGCGCCGGACGTCTCCTGGTGCGAGCAGGGTGGTCAGTTTGGCGATTGCCTCAGGTGACGCTTTGACGTAGCGGCTGAGGTTGTCGGGCTTGCGGTGCCGCGACTTGGCCATCAGCAGCAGCACGTTGACCCCGTCGCGTTCCCCGAGGTCGAACGGGTCGGGTCGGGCTCCGCGGCGCGCGGGCCCGAGGGGCGCGGGTTCGCCGCGCAGCAGCCAGCCCCAGGTGGTGAGCGCGATGCGGTAGATGCGGGCGGAGCACTTGGCGATGCCGGCTCCGGTCAGGTACCGCTCGACCGCGGCCTCGCCTCGTACGTCGGCGGCGCCGGCGAGAGCGGCACCACGTCTCCGCGCGGCGCCGGGACGGCCTGGCCGTTGTGCGGTACTGCCGCGGCCTGTTCGATCGCCATGGCCGCCCCTTTGCCTCTGCCGCAGTAAATGCGTACACCTCGCCTGGCGGCCGCCAAGACGGCGCTGCAGGTCGCGGGGCTCACGCTAAAGGCCCTGCCGCGGTAAATCCGGCATTTACTGCGGCAGATGCCGGATACGATCATCCGCCGATGGAGACGACGTTGCGGGGGCCTGATGGATGACGTGATCGCGCGGGTGGTGGAGACGTGCGGGAGCCACCCGTCGCAGTGGGACGTGTGGACCGCTGACGGCCGCTACCTCTTCCTGCACTACCGCCACGGCATCGGCACCGTCGAGCAGCATCCGGACAGCGACCCGGACTCGTGGACCACCGAGGCTTGGGAGTCCGGGCGGTCCCGGACGGTGAAGGAATGGAACGACGGCACGGACGAGGGATACATGCCCCTCGCGGCGTTCCTCGCCGCCGCCGGCTTGCGCCTGGCTCCCGACGCGGACGTCTCCCGCCGATGACCTCTGTTCCCGCAGAGCCCCCGAACCACGCCTCGTACTTCGTCGCGGCGTTCCCGGGGTTCCTCGCCGACGACGTGCGCGCTGTCGCGTCGACGATGCCGCCGCACAGGCTGGGGCCCGTCGAACCGTTCCCGGTCGATGTCCAAGGCGAGCGCGTGGCGATCCCGTACCGCATCTACAACGACGAACCGGACATCGCGCTGTCCGCGTCGTTCTCCGAACGCCAGGTGTTCGTCCTTCACTGCCTCTACACGCGGCATCATGACGGCCGGGTACGCCAGCGCCACCTGGAGCGCATCCTTCCCCTGGCCGAGCCGTGGGTGGTGCCCTTCGTGGTCCATCTGGTCGGCGAGTACGTGGTGGAGATCCAGCGCACCATCTGGGACGGGCTGGTCGACATCGACATCCCCGGAACACCCCAACACGACGTATACGGCGCCTTCCTCGCCGCGAACCCGGACTTCCTGCACCTCACGAGCCAACGCATCGCCAGCTACTGGAACTGCTACTACCGCAACAAGTACCCCCGCGAGTACTACCCCGGGCGCATCATCCTGGAGTCCCTGCGCGACGCCGCACGGCGTGCGGCCCTATGAGGCCGGCTGGTTGCACCTGACAGACCGGTTTAAGCCCTCGCTGGTGGACCGGGCATCGCCGCCGTCACGTTCTGGGACGCGGGTCAGGTCGCTGTGGCGGGGAACAGCACCCGCGGTTGCAGGTCGAGCCTGACCGTCGGGTCCGCGTCGGGCGGGGCCAGGTTAAGGACCCAGTCGCCGAAGCGTCGGATCGTGCGGGTGATGTACGGGGTGATGGTCGCGAGGTCGTCGACGTCGACCGGGTGGCCCTCGGCAGCCAAGGCGTTCGCGGCGTCGGTGATGTCGAGCGCGGCGGAGTGGATCGCGGCGTTCGCGATCAGCTCGTTGAACTTCACCACCCTCTCCTGGTAGCCGGGGTCGTTGTGGCCGATGAGCCGCCCGCCGATCATCAGCCACGTCGCGTAGTCGTGGAACGCCTCGGTGCGGTTCGTCACCGCGGTGATGTGCTCCCGCAGGGCCGGCTCGGACAGATACCGCAGCAGCGTCACGGTCCGCACCACGCACCCCAGCTCCCGCAGCGCCTTGTAGATGCGGTTGCGCTTGGAGTGGTTGCCCAGCCGACGCAGCAGCGTCACCGACGACAGCCGGCCCTCCCGGATCGAGATCCCGGTGCGGAGCAGGTCGGTCCAGTGCCTTTTGATCAGGGCCCAGTCGATGGTGTGGTCGCCGAACAGCGAGTCGATGTGCCGGTAGCGGATGGATGGGTCGGGGCGGTGGAAGGCGAGGTCGTGCCAGTTGCGGATCCGCGGCAGCAGGTCGAAGCCCAGCAATGCGGCCAGCCCGAACACCGGCAGCGACTGGCCTTGGGTATCGGCGTGGACCGCATCGGGGCGGATCGCCGAGTCGTTGGACAGCAGCAGGTCCAGCAGGTAGACCGCCTCCCACACCCCGCACGGGATGAACCGGGAGAACAACGCCACATAGGTGTCGGAGATCAGTCGGTACGCGATTCCGCCGAACCCGCCATAGCGGATGTGGGATTCGGCCAGCAGGTTGTTCTCCCAGGTGTCGATCTGGAGCCGTCGGCCGCCGCAGTGCGCCCGTCGCCCCACATTGCCCGCGACGTCCAGCAGCGCGAACGCGTCGATGACGTCAACGGACGCCCGGTGGATCTTGTTGGGGTCGGCGTGCTTGTTCCCCGCGGTGGAGATCTCGTGCGCGCTGACCCCGCGCATGTGCCGCGCGACCTCGGTCGGCCCCAGGTTCCCGCCGTATGCGAACGCCGTCACCACGTATCGGCCCATCACGTCGCCGCGGATCTTCGGGTCCGACCCGGACGGCGGTCCGAAGTGCCGGTGCCAGCCGGTCAGGTGCGCGGTGCGCCCGAGGATGTCCAGCAGCGACCGTTCGGGCAGCCGCTCCAGGATCCGGCTCTCCAGCGCGAGTGCGGACGGCCTGCGCTCGGCCCCTTTGCGGCGAGCCAGCACCGGTCGCCCGCCTTCCAACCGCAGGTCGGTGTTCGCCGGATACCCCGCGTCCACCTCTCGGGCGGTCTTCGTCAACAGCCCGCGATAGTGCGCGGCCAGTGCCGCCGTGTCGGCCGGGATGCCGGCCTGCTCGCAGAACTCCGGCACGTGCGGGGCGCACTCCTCCCAGCTCGTCAACTGGTCGTACAGGTTCGCGTACGAGTCCGAGCCGACCACCGCGACATCCCCGCTGCGCAGTTCCGTGGCGAGGTGCGAGAACACGCACACCTCCAGGTGCCGGCGCGCCAGCATCCCCGGGTGGCGCTTGTCCCGCAGTGTCGTGCGCCACATCCCTGAGGCGAACGCGTCCACGTCGACCGCGAGGGCCACCTTCTCGCCGTCGCGCACGTGCACCGTGGACTCCTCGATCCACTCCCCGCGCCGGTCCCGGTTCGCCCGGATGAACGCCACCGCGTCCACCACCGCCCGCTCCGCCGACGTCGCCTCCAACTCCAACGCGTCCACCAGGGTGAAGAGCACCGAGCGATGCGACTTGTAGAACTGCTCCACCAGCGGCAGGTAGTTGTTCCCGTGGTGCGCCGCCACCGCCTCATGCGCGGCCGTCAAGGCCCCCAGACCGCCGCTGGCCTCCAATGCCTTGAGTACCAGCTCGCCCGTACGCCGCGCAGCCTCCTCTCCGGCAGCCTCGTCTGCGTCGGCGCCGTCCCCACGCCCCTCGTCACCGGGTGCCGAGCCCTCGCCGTGGCCGTCGACGCCCGCAACCGACGCGACATCGTCGTCTGCAGCGGCGGTGCCTTCGCGGGCCGCGGCCAGCACCTCGCCGAACACTTCCAACAGGCGCTCGGACTCGGCGCGGTGCGCCTCGCGCAGCTCCTCCAGCCTTTCGCGGCCTCTGCGGTGGATGGCCGCCATGCCCTTGCAGAACATGTCGGTCACCTCATCGCGCGCGCTGATCCGCAGCGTGTGCACCAGCGCGGCCAGCAGCGAAAGCCGCTTGGCCTCGCCCACCTTGCCCATGTCGTTGGCGTCGGTCAGCCGGGCCTCGCCGGCGAAGTGCCCGACCTTCGCCATCGGCACCCCCACCAGCCATGCCTCGGTCGGACCGATCGCGTCCAACGCGGCCAGGTGCGCGAGCCGCGCCTTGAGCTTGCCGATCGTCGCGGCCTTCGCCGGGTCCTTGAGCCGGTCGAACTGACTGCGGCGCACCGCCGGATCGACTACCAGCAATTGCAGCAGCCGCGCCCGAGCGTCCCACGGGACCCTCCCGGAGACCGCCGCGAACACACCCCGGTTGACCTCGGCGCGAATCGCCGCCGCCATCTCGTTCAGCGTTGAGAAGCCCGGCAGCTCCCGCCGCCTGCGGATCAGCTGCTCCAGCGCCACATTGATGAGATCGGCCGGGTTGTCCTTGGACCGCGCGGCCGCGCGGATCGCCGCCTCAGCGATCACCCGCGCCCCGGCCTGGTCGTAGACCACACCCAACCGCTTACGTACGAATTCCCGATGGCGCTTGGCCGTCCGGTCCGCGTCCACCTCACACGGCACGTCCTCGGCCAGACCCAGCACGGCGCGCAAGTGACCAATGCTGCCACGGGGATCTGGTCCAATCTCGGGAAGTACCCGAGGTACTGGTACGACTTCAACCACGCCGCCAACGACAGCAGATGCGGATCGGTCGTCGTCTTCTCCCGCGCCCACACGACCTCCTCGGCCGTCAGCATGAACACGTCCGGCACGTCCCGCGCCGACATCCGCTCGAACCGCGGATAGGCGGTGCGGTCGATCGACGTCACCAGCACCCCGAGCACTCACGACACGACAAGGCCCAAGAAGCCTAGCCACCGCACTTGATGTCACGGCCCCTTTCCGGCGTATTCGGGTGCCACCCCTTCCAGGTGTTGACCGCCGCCGATCCCCACAGCAGTTCGAGCGCCTGACCGACCTCATCGTCGGCGACCGACTGAAGCGGCCGCGCCCCGCCGAGGTGGTCGGCGGTCTTGCCGACCGCCACCGCGTAGGCCCGCGCGGTGTTCGGGTTCGCCTGCGCGTCGAGAAACGAGTCCGCCGCCGCTTGCACTGTCAGCCCGCCGGCAACCGGCAGCGCCACCACCTCGCTGCGGCTTGCCGCAGATAACGGGGGCGCTTCGCGTCGGCCCCGAGAATCATCGCCGCAGCTCAAGTTCACGGTTGACACAGATAATAGGTCATTATCTGCGCCTCGATCTCCGAACTCACCGCCCGGGCATGGCACGTCGGCCTGCCACCAGGACAGACGCGGCCTTAGCGCACGATCTGACATCGATGTTCCTCAGACCTGCATGTCCGTGTCGCGCGCCGGATCCCGATCCGATCATGATCGTGTGACCCCTCGTGCCACCCGCTTCCTTGTTCGCGTCGTCGACCGCTCTCATCGGTCGCGGCTGCATGCCCGCCCGCTCGACGGCTCCTCGTTTCGACCGTGCTCGGTGCGCGACCCGAGGTCGGCGCCGTGGCGCGGGGACTCGACCTTCCGGGCACACGCCCATACGCCGGCGACCGAATTCGCCGGCGTGGCGAAAGGGCTCGCCGCAACACGGCCCTGCACGGGCCATACGAGTCCCGGACGCGGGACGGTGCCCACGTCCACTCACTCGACGCCGACTCCGAACCACGCACTCATCGTCCGGGCACGCTTCATTCCCGAACCCCGGTTCGTCGACGGTCTGCGGCCGACTCCGCCAAAGGGTCTTCGGGAAGCCCATCGTGGTCCTCCGGCTCGGACATGGTCGTCTCGTCCAGCGGCACAGGGACCGAAACGACCTCGTCGCGACCCGCACCGCGTCCCCGGGACGGGTCGAACCCCTCGACGGGGACGCCGCGACGTCGCGAAGACCGACGACCGTCCGCTTGGCGTCCCCCCGGTCCGGGCCGCCCCGGGAGTGATCGTGGTCGGACGCCCCGGGGCGATGCGAGCGTGGCCGCTGTTCCAACCCGCCACCGCGAACCGCGCCCGTCCGGTCGCCATCCACCGACGTCGCCCGGCAACACCCCTCCGCGGGTGACCGGCCCGAACACCCCGCCGAAGTCAGTGCATGGCCCCTCGACCCTCACCAGCGCCACCCCTCAAGCGACAGGACATCCCCGTGAACTTGGATTCCCTCGACCCGCACTGGGTCCGCAACTGGGCCGCAGACGTCACCGTGCACCTGCAGTCCGTCATGTCGGCGTTCGACGGCGACGACCCCTACCCGCCCGGCAGGAACGAGATCGTCCCGGTGGGCTCCGATCAACGTGGCCTCGAGACGCTTCGCGCCCACCCGGGAACCCCACCGGACCTGATCACCTTCTACAGCGTGATCGACGAGGTGCTCATGGGCGCCTTCGCCAACGCGTTCTTCATCCACCCGCCCAGCCACGTCATCAGGCAAGTCGTCGGCGACCCCATCGTCCTCGACGACGGCAAGCGGCACGATCTTCGCCAGCAACCGCGGAGGAATCTTTATGCCATGGGCCCCGACAACAAGGTGTACCGCTCACACGACGCCGCCCTGAACGGCGACTACACGCCCATCGCAACCGACCTACGCGACTTCCTCGAACAACTCCGTGACGCCGTGGCCCACTACGCCATCACCCCGACCCCGGGCGACTGGTGACCCGACGCCCCGGGGGCGGTGGTCGAGCCACCGCCGGTGCCCCGCCAGGGTGTCGGCGCCGGCCCATGAACGACCACTTCGTCTCGCCCTCGACCGCCACGAGATCCCTCAAAAGGGATTGGACGCGCACTACCCCGAGTGGCCGAGACCGCGTAACGATATTCAGACCTTGTTCGGCGACACGCGCCGTTCCCTGCGTCGGATCAACGTGCCGCACGAGGACATGCTCGATCTGCCGCCGTCGGCCCTTCGCTTTTCGGACGGCGGCTCATATCGAGTCGAGATCCCCACCGTCGACTCGATTTCCGCCGCAGAGGCGATCCTGGAAGAAGCGAATCGAATAGGCGTGCGGGTGAACCGTCTCACCGAGACGATGGGTCTCTTCCGGCACACCGTCCGGGAGATCACCCAAATAGTGGAATCATGTGCCGCCTACGGATGCGAACTGGTCATGTCGCCCGTCGCCCGTCGCCCGTCGCCCGTCGCCCGTCGCCCGTCGCCCGTCGCCCGTCGCCCGCCGCCCGCCGGCGGCCCGGCCGAGGTCGATGCCGCCGGAACCGGTCGCCGTTTTCAGCCACGTCGAATCCGCCGCAGTGCTTTACCAACGGATGTTGGGGACGTGCGGCTCGGCTCGGCTCATCGACCGTCTGCAGCGCCTGGTCGCCGTGCAAGTGATATTCCAGCTGACCACGGGCGTCAAAGCCACCCGCACCTGGCGGGCGCCCGACCACGGGCGCACTGCGCGGCAGGAGCGTTCATCGGCGTGATACGCCACTGGTTGTTGCACAGCGAGACCGTGCTCCCCGCCGAGAACGCGGCGGCGAATGCCTGGCAGGTCCGGCGTCGGCACGCTGACGCGCCGCCCATGCCGCTTCGGGCGCCATACTCGCGTCCGGCGCCGTCAGCATGTCCGGTCCCCCCAATCGCACGGCCATCGGGAACCATCGCCTGCGATGACCCTCGAAACGGGCCGGCCGATCCCCATTGGCACTTCGGAACCCCTGTCGCCTCACGAGACTCGCGCGGGCGCCGGGGCCGGCGCGACGTACCGTGGACCAACGCGAGCAGGGCTCGACATCAGGTAGGCCGCGATGGCCGCCACGAGCACGAAGCCGGCTACCCACGGCGGCGTGGCACCCGAGGGGCGGCCCTCGAACGCCAACCCAGCGGACAAAATGATCAAGGTTCTACCGATCCGGTCGTTCCAGCCGACCGCGGCGGCGACCGCACAGATTCCCCACAGGAGATACCAGGGCTGGACCATGGGTGAGAAGGCAACGAGCGCCAACAATGACAATCCATGGCCGACCATTGGCGGAAGTCGTCGGGTCAGAGTTCCGACGACGAGGACGGCGATCGCCGTCACCATCGCCACGAGGCCAAGCGTCTGGACGGCGCGCATCGCCGTCGCCGGATCGAAGCCGACTGACGCTTGGGCCAGGTGACCGACCGAGAGCCCGATCGAACTGGTGGCCGAAAGTGGGGTGTATATCGTGGCGGCGACCCCTTGGGTCCGCAACCAGCCGAAGCCGGTACCGCTGAGGATCGTCGTTGCCATCACCACGACCAACGCGATCGTGCCCGGACCGACTATCCCGGTGGCCATGCGACGAAACCGCGATCCTCGGGCTCCCTGTGCGACGATCACCACGACGAAGAGCAGGGCGACGGCGGCGGGCGTCTTGACCATCATCGCGAAGCCGACCAACCCGCTCCCGCACACCCATCGCCCTCGCAGGGTCAGGACGATGCCTGCCAGCATGAGGGCAATCATGAGTCCGTCGTTGTGCACGCCGCCGACGACATGCATCACCGTCAACGGATTCAACGCTGCCAACCACAACGTACGACAGGCGGGCGCATCGTACTCGTTCGCCAACTGCCTCACCGCCCAGACGATCAGGCCGAGCGCAACCATCGACACCAGACGCATCCCGAGCACCGTGGGCACAATGGCCCCGTTCGTCAGTCCGACCAGGACCTTCGCGAGCAGGAGAAAGGCCGGACCGTACGGGGCCGGGGTCTCCACCCACCTGGGACCGACACTCGCCGCTGCGTCTGCGCCCGGGGAGTCGAGGGGCAGGACGGAAGGACCGTGCACGTAAACGTCGAGGCCCTCCAGAACCATCGCGCCCTGGGCGATGTAGCTGTAGGCGTCGGCGCTGTAGAGCGGCGGAGCCAATGCCAGCGGCACGATCCACCAGACGAGGGTCTTCACCGTTTCGCGTGCACTCGTGGATTCGCCCCGGGCCAGCAGCCTCCCGTAGACCCCCCATGTCACCACGAGGATCGCCAGTCCGACGTAGGCCACGATTTCTGCGGCCAAGGCAACCTCACCACTTCGGGGAACCCACAGTCCCCAGGCGTCGTGGGCGGGCAGGGATCCCGACCCGAACCCGCCCACCGCCATCGCCAGAGTCCCCGTCGCGCCCCAGAGGCGTAACGCGCCCACCCGTGACATCCTCGTCCGCTCACGGCTTGACGGTGGGTCGTCGCGAAGGCTGAATCCCGAGTGAGGTGGCTCCAGCTCGTTGGGTGCCTTTTGGAGCGCCCACATACGCAGTATTCCTTGCGATTGATTATCCGAACAGCCGTCACACCCTGGAAGAGCAACGCGAGAAAAGTAACGGCGGGGCCGACTCGCACCCTTGGACAAACGCGCCAACTCCGGAGGCAACGGCGAACCGGACATCCAACAGGCCCTGACCGTAAGGCGATACACCGAACTGTCTGCGACGGTGGTGTGTCAGTGGGGGTCTGAAGAATCGGTCGGCTCTGTCTCACATTCGGGATGCTGTTGGCGATCTTTTCGCCATGGTGACGGCTGCCGGTGTCGGCGCTTCCATGGGATAAGGGTCGTGGTGAGGGGGCATCGGTGTCGATGGGAACGGCATCAGGGCTTGGTATTCCGGTACGGACGTTGCAGGTCGCGCGGGCGGCGAACCCCCTGTGGTACTACGGCGATGTGGGTGCGGGACCGGATGTCGGTAGTGTTCCGCGATGAGGATTTCGCCGACTGGTTCCCGCGCGACGGGCGTCGGGGTCTGTCCCGGCGCGGTTGGCGTTGGTGTCGGTGCTTCGGTTCACCGAGAACCTGACCGACCGGCAGGCTGCGGAGACGGTGCGGCGCCGGATCGACGGGAAGTACGCGCTCGGCTTGGAGCCGGACGATCCCGGGTTCGACCACTCGGTGCTGAGCGAGTTCCGCGCCCGCATCGCCGAAGGGGACCGGGCGGACCGGTTGTTGGGGTTGTTCGTCGGTCGGCTGGTCGAGGCCGGGCTGGTCCGTGGCGGTGGCCGGCAGCGGACGGACCCACGTCCTCGCGGCGGTACGGACGCTCAATCGCGCCGAACCGGTCGGGGAGACGTTGCGGTGCGCATTGGAGGCGCTCGCGAAGAAGGACGAGGTGTGGCTCGCCGGGGTCGTCACCTCGGAGTGGGCGGAGCGCTATGGCCGTTCGGTCCGCCACGACTGGTTGCCCAAGGGCAAACCGGCGCTGGATGCGCGTACGCTCCAAGTCGGCGAGGACGGAATGGCGGTGCTGAACGCGGTCCACGATCGCGCCTCCCCCACTCGGCTGCGCGACCTGGACGCGGTGCGGGTCCTGCGGCGAGTCTGGGTCCGACAGTACTGGTACGACGCCGACGGCCGGTTGCGGTGGCGCGGAGCGAAACAGACCAAAGGACCGGGCGCGCGTGATTCCGGGGGTGTCCGGTTCGTGTGTGGGTGGTGGTGTGGGCTGGGGCGTTGCGGGTTGGGTGAGAACGTTTCAGGTCTGTTCGGGTGGGCTCGGTGGGGGGCTGGCCTGGGGGTGTCGCGGTTTCGTTGGGAAAGCCCGGGTGTGTTGCACATACCCCTGTGCGTCTGAAGGCCCGGATCGTGTTTGTGCTGGTCACAGCGTTTTGGTCTGGGTCGCAGAGGTCGGACGGCGGTCTACCGCCCGGGTGTGCGGGGCCCGGTGGTGGGGTGGTGTCGGGTTTCGGCGGTGTGGTCGACGCGGATCGCGTCGAGGTTGGTTTTGGTGATGTGTTCGGTGCCGTCCACGATCGCGGTGATGGCGGCTTGGCGGATGAGGCGGGAGGGGGCTGCCGATGCGACGGGCGGTGCGTTGGTGGAGGTAGGGCGCGAGGCGGCGGTGGTGTCCCGGCGTGGTGTGTGTGTTCGGGTCGAGGGCGGTTTCCACGCCGGTGATCAACTCTTTGAACGGTTCGCGTGTGTCGAGCCGTGTGGGGAGCGCACCGCACTCGACCAACGAGGCCCGTCCGGCGAGTTGCGCGCCGCGTACACCCCCGAACAACGCGGTTGTCACCACGTCGATGCCCGCGTACACGAATGTCGCGCCGATGCGTTCGGTGAGGTCTCTTCGACAGGTCGGCGGTTTCGGCGCCGGTGGTGGTGCGGGGGCGAGGACGGCGGGGTCTCGTCGATGGGGACGAGGTGGACGCCGGCTCGGTGGTAGGTGTGGCAGACGGCCTCGGCAGTGGCGCGAACACCAGTGGCGCAGCCGGCGTCGACCACCGCCGGCCCGGCTGCTGATGATCTGTGCCTGTGTCAGGCGGGTGCCGGCGGGGATGCCGAGGTAGCGGGCGAATTCGGCGGCCAGGGCCTTCACGGTTGCGCCCGGCGGTACGAGGACGTACGCCACCGGGACCCGGCCCTCCACTCTCCCGCTGTGTCGGGCGGCCTCCGCGAGGTGGCACGTGCGTCCGGCATGGAGTACAGCGGTGGTCTTCCCGGCCGCGGCGGGGCCGCCGGCGATCAACGCCGGTCGGGCGGTGGTGCGTTGGTGGCGGCCGAGGATCGTCGGCGTGCGTATGTTCGTGGCGAGGGTGTCGATGGTCGGGGTGCGGATGGTCACGAACGCGCAGTGGTAGGCCAGGCGTTCCTCCCGGCCGCGTGGCGGTGCATCGGGGTCGGGTGGTGTCGGGGGGCGCCTTGGCCGCGAAGTCCCGCCAGCCCTGTCAGGTGGTGACCGGCCGGGACTGTTCCGTCGTCTCCGCACCGACGCCCCACCTGTCGTCGCCCGATCGTGCATCGGGGGTCACCATTTCAGGGCCTCCTCGTGTGCGTCGTAGATCCCGAGTCCCGGGTGCGGCGGGGCGGGGGAGTCGAGTTCGTCTTCGCCGGTGTCCGGCAGCGGTGACTCGTCGATGCCGTCGTCGAGCGCGTCGAGGCCGTCCTCGTCCTCTCCGCAGACCGTGTCGCCGAGGTCCTGTTCCCACTCCTCGCGTACCGAGCGTGCCGGTGGGGGAGTCCGGATGGGTGCGCCGCGGGACAGGAGCCGCTGTTCGGCACGGGTGGAGTGTCCTGTGTGGGCGCGGCGCATGAGCCGCTCGAGGGCGTCGACGAGGCCGGCCTCGTACCGGTCGCGGTGCAGCCATCGCCGCACGGTCTTCGCATCGCACCCCGCCCGAGCCGCCACCTGCGGCACGCGCAGGCCTTCCCAGCTCAGCGTGACGATCCTCGCCCGCAGGATCCAGTCGCCCGGCGCGTGACGCGCCCCGGCCAACCGCCGGATCCTCTTTTCCTCGTTCCCGTCCACGGGTTGACGGGCCATCAGAAACTTCGGCACCACACTCGCCCCCGAGCAGCCGAAACACCGCTGTTTGACTACTACTTACCCGCCCAAAACGGAACTTGGCAGTAGGTGTTCTGTTCACAGAGGTTGGTAGCGATATAGCCCAGATTGATCCCCGTTGGCATCCGCGGAGTCGGGTGGCGAGGAGGTTCAGGGCGTGGGCGCTGATGGTGGCGTGTTGCGAAGCCCGGCCGCGGCTCGGGCCAGTGCGGCGAGGGCCGATGAGTGGTGGCCGGCCGGCCATGCGAGCACTGTCGTGATGTCCGGGGCGTCGACGACGGGCACCGCGACATGGTCGGGCCACTGCCAGGCGCGGCTGGAGGCGGGGATGACGAGCAGGGTCTTGCCGAGTGCGACGAGCTGGGCGAGTTGTGACTGGGTGTGCACCTCTGGCCCGGGGCCGTCGGGGTAGGAGCCGTCGAGCCGGGGCCATCGGGCGATGGGAAGGTCCGGCACGTTGCCGACGTCCGCAAGGGTGAGCTGGGGACGTGCGGCGAGCGGGTGTCCCGACGGGAGGAGCGCGACTTGGCCTTCGGTGCAGAGGACTTCGGTATCGAACCCGGCCAGGTCGTCGACCGGCCGGTGCATGAGGGCCACATCTGCGCGCCCGCCGCGCAGGAACCGTGCCTGCTCACCGACCTCGCACAGGACGACTTCGACCGGTGCCGTATCGGTGTCGGCTGCCGACGAGGCGAGGAGTCGTTGCAGCAGTTCGTGTGATGCGCCGGCTTTCGTCACCAGCACCAGTGGCCGCTGGAGATCCTCTGCCCGCCGGGTCCGGCGTGCGGCAGCCGCGACCGCATCGAGGGCTACCCGGGCTTCGCGCAGCAGGACACCGCCGGCGCCGGTGAGGGCCACTCCTCGTCGGTCCCGGTTCAGGAGCTGGACGCCGAGCCGACGTTCCAGCTGTCGGATGGCGCGCGACAGCGGCGGCTGCGCGATCCCGAGTCGCTGGGCCGCGCGCGCGAAGTGCAGCTCCTCGGCGACCGCAACGAAGTACCGCAGCTCACGGGTCTCCAGGTCGTCCATGCGCGTACCCTATCCACCTTGTGATACCCGCCGGGTATCACAGCGTACTTGATCGATATTGGACGAAACGGACGCCGCGCGCTGAGCATGGGCGGCGTGAACAACACCAGGACAGCGCTGGTCACCGGCGCGAACAAGGGAATCGGCTTCGCCATCGCTCAGGGCCTCGGAGTCCTTGGCTTCACCGTCGCCGTGGGGGCGCGTGACCACGCCCGACGCGAGGAGGCCGTGCAGCGGTTGCATGCCGCAGGCATAGATGCGTTCGGAGTCGCCCTCGAAGTCACCTCCGACGCCAGTGTCGCCGCAGCGGCGGCGAGCATCGAGAAGGAAGCCGGGCGACTCGACGTCCTCGTCAACAACGCAGGAATCTCCGGCCGGTTCGCGGACGGGGCGCAGGACCCCACGAACCTCGACCTCGACGTCCTGCGCACAGTCCTGGAAACGAACGTGTTCGGGGTTGTACGGGTGACGAACGCGATGCTCCCGCTGCTCAGCCGTGCCGCCTCGCCCCGGATCGTCAACATGTCCAGCAACATGGGATCGCTGACGCTGCGGACCGGCCCGGTCATGGCCGCCTACGCACCCTCCAAGTCGATGCTCAACAGCGTCACAGCCCAGTACGCCCGCCGATTCGCCGACACGAACATCATCGTGAACGTGGCATGCCCCGGATACGTCGCAACCGACTTCACCGGATTCGCCGGGGAACGAACACCCGAGCAGGGCGCCGCGATCGCCCTTCGCCTCGCCACCCTGCCCGACGACGGCCCCCGAGGCGGCTTCTTCGACGACAAGGGAGCCGTCGCCTGGTAACTCTGCGCGCGCGAGAGCGCCGAGTTGGCAGTGGGCGCGTCACGCGGCCGCCGGCAACCGGGGTGGATCCCACACCACACCGACATGCCCAGCATGAGCGGCGAGCCCCGCCTGAGAGAGATGGCGACCCGCGAATAGCGCACGCGTTCCGCGCGAGCCCACCCACGTTTTCACAACCCGCCACCGAACCTCACCACTTGCCGGCGCCCATCCAACGGCCGGGTGCACGAGACATCACTCGTGCGCCCGGCCATCGTCATCTTCCGAGCCGGAAAGACCCCGCACGGTCCACCGCATCGCACTCCTGACCGAGACCGCAGTGCGTCGTCGACGACCAATGGCCACTCCGCCGTGCGGCGGAACGCTTCCACGTCTCACCCACCACAGCGAAACGGTGGGCCGACCGCCATTGCGAGCAGGGACCCGCCGGGATGACGGATCGCTCCAGTCGCTCGCACCTCAGCCCGCGTCAGACGCCGACCCGCACCGAGCGGCGCATCATCAAAGTCCGCGTCCTGCGCCCTGGGGCCAGCCCGCATCGCCTACCTGCTCGGCCTCGCGCGAGCGGTTCGCCGAACATGCCCGAGGTATTCGCGCGCCGGCGGGCTCTACCTCGTTCGAGTGAATCCTGTGATCGATGGGATGAGTGTCCTCCGATCGCGGATCAGGACGGAAGGAAGCGTCCGAATTCGAACACCAGAGCCCACTGGTGAGAAGTTCGATTCCTTTTCGACCGCAAGGCGTCGTTATTCTCTCGAGTTTGAGCGGTGGATTCGAAGGCCCAGCTTGCACCCGTATGGACCACGAACGGGCGCCATCCCAGGTCCATTTGCAGCACTGGAATTCGTCTGACGTCCCCTGAACTGGGGCGGTGGCGTCCGCCCGGTCATACAAAGCGAGGCCCCGGGTTCGGTCCTGGAAACCGATCCCGGGGCCACAACACCCGATCGAGGCAGAAAAATGCTCGACCTATTGTTTCGAGGGGCTTCCCACCAATCCTCGATGACCCACGAACCTACCATTCCGTGGCCCGAGGTCATGGAAACCCGAGTCGCCGAGATTCGCAGCGCCACGGTGCGGCTGAGCCTCCTGGTGTCGATGGTCGCCGCGCTGTGGGCGGTCGCCAGCGAGGGCGTTCTCGATCCGGGCAAGGCCACCTTCCTGCTGGCCCTGGCCGGGATCGCCGGACGATCCACGGTGGGCTACGTACGGGTACGCCGGCACTGACACGGGCAGGTACCCGCTCCCCGCCCAGGGCTCGGAGCGTGTCGATCCCGGGTTCGGCGTGGCGGTCGTCACCTGGACCTGGGGGTTACGGAAGGAGGGCGCGTTCGTGGACGCGAGGAGGTGCGCGCACTGTGGTCTGTGGTTCCCCCGGAAGGGCGGCCCGGGGCGCAAACGGGACTACTGCGACACGCCGTGTCGGCGCAGGGCTCAGCGCCTGCGCGACGGCAAGGGGGTTCTGCCGGATTCGAGCCCGCGCTGGCGTGCAGCCGAGGCCGTCGAGAGTGTACAGACGGCGTCGATGCAGCTTGCGGAAGCCGAGATCCGGCACGCGCCGTTGCCGGTACTGCCGGCCGGTGCGGAGAACCTGATCGACGAGGTCCGGCGCTTCACTGCTTCGGCCGTTCAGGACGCCCGCGCGTCCGGCATCGGTTGGGAGGCGATCGCTGCCGCGGCGGGAGTCGACGTGGCCACGGCCAACGGGCGTTGGAATGCCCGCGTGGCATGCAGACCCGCCTCCCGTACCCGGCCTGCGGGCCCCGCTCGGATGCCGCGCGGTCCGACGGGCACCCGACTGCGCCTGTGGTTCCGCATGAAGCGGAGTCGCAGATGTGCGCCACGGTCGAGGAAGGGGGAGCGGGGGGCACGGCGCGAATGAGGCGTGACCTCGCTGCGGCGTTGCGTCATCTGCGGTCCGAGGCCCCGATGACGCTGGGGGACGCGGCTTTGCGCGCGGATCTGCCCCCCGCGTACGTCTCACTCGTGCTCAGCGGCGACGTGCTCGCCTCATGGCCCTTGCCATCCTCGCCACCCTTTTCGGAGGCGAGTCCGACGATCTGCGGGTTCTGTGGGAGTGCGCGCAAGGCGACGTCGACTCGTCGACCCGGCGTGCGGACCTGGCCGCGTGGCGCCTGCGTACCTGTTTGCGGGGGCTCTACCTGGCGCGCTCGTGTCCCGACCTCGGCGAGTTGTGCGCACGCTCGGACGTGACGGTACCGGCGGGCACCGTCGCCGACGTCCTCGCCGGTGGCCTCGTTCCCGACCGGGGCACCGCGATGATGCTCGCCGCCGCGTTGGGCGGCACCGCCGAGATCGGGATCCTGCGGGAGGAGGCCGGTCGCGCCCTCTCGGGCGTCGGCAGGCCGATTCCGGTCGGCGGGCTCCGATGCGGTACCACCGCGTACCGGGGGCACCCCAAGCCCGGTGATCCCCGCACCGCGGGTGTCCGAGCACAAGAGGGGCAACCTCCCCGATCTTGACGACACAGGTTACGGGTCGGCGTTGTACCGCGTGTCGGTGATGCGTGCGCCGCGGCGGGTGCGCACGTCGGCGTCGGCGCCGCGAGCGGTGATCGGGGAGTCGGTGATCTCGCTGTCGGGTCCGGCGGTTTGCCGGGCGTCGGCGCCGCCGCTCGCGGTCACGTTGGCGCGGGTGATGCGGGCGCCGCGTCCGGCCACCGTGCGAATGCGGGTGCGCTGCGGCGGGTTCGCGGTGACCCGCACGGCCAGATACACCCCGACGGCGACGAGCACCGCCAGCGCCGCCCCCAGGGTCCAACTCCACGCGTTCGTGACCAGGTTCGTCACCGCGCCGGTCGCGACGCCCACCACGACGCCGGCGGCCGCGACTGTCTTCGGCCCGATCGCCACGGTTGCCTCCCCACGGGCCGCGCCGGTTCCCGCCCGGCGGGCGTGATTGCGCGGATTCCCCTTCCTGACCACGGTACGACTGAAATCCTGTTCCGGTGGGGGATGTTCGCTCATCCGCCCCTGGATCGGGGCGCGGTGCGGGCTGTTCGAGGGGTGGGGGATGAGTGGGGCCGGGAAGTGGTTCACCGACCGCAAGCAGGCGCTCGCGGCGATCGACGCCGTCACCGGCGCCTCCGTGGAGCAGACGGCGGGGAGCGCCCCGCGTGTGCTGCTGCTGACGGGGGTGTCGGGGACGGGCAAGTCGACGCTGCTGGAACGCACCGCAACACGCTGCCCGCATGTGCTCGGCGGGGTGCTGGACATCGACGCCCTGGTCGCGCGCATGGCCGAGTCCGAGTCCGGGGCCGACGCTGCCGCGCTGGAGTTGCTGCGGCAGGTCGGCGACCGGCTCGCCGGGGCCGCCCCGTGGTGGAGCCGCCGGTGGGCACGACGCCGCGCGAGGGCCATCGGCACCGTGCCCTCGGTCCGCCAACACGCGTCCGTGAAGGTCGCCCGCGGCGGGAGCGTCGCCCACTCGCCGCAGATCCTCCACCCGCCGCAGGCGACCCAGCCCGAGCGCCGCACCGGATGGCAGGAACAACTGGACGCCGTCGCACGGCCGGCGCGGCGCCGGCGGTGCGTGCTGCTGCTGGACACCTGCGAGCGCCTGGCCTACTTCGACGACACGCACCCGACCGCCGGCGGCGACCCCTACGGGCTCGGCGGATGGTTCACCTCCGTCCTGGCCGGCCTGCTGACCCGCATGCCGAAACTGAGCGTCGTCCTCGCCGCCGCCCACCGGGCGCCGGTCACCCTCACCCCCGCAACCCCCGACACCCTCGCCCCGCCCACCGTCGGCGGACACCCGTGTACGGTCCACGAACTACGCCGGTGGACCCCGGCCGACACCCGCCGATACCTCGAGCGCCGCGGAGTCACCGACCCCGCATGGGCCCGAGCCGCCGTCGAAGCCGGGCAAGGGGGCCTGCCCGTCGAAGCGGCATGGCTCGCGGACCTCCTCACCACCGACGCCGTCACCACCACCCCGGACGCCGACGCCCGGGCGGCCGCCGATCTGACCCGCATGCCCCGCGACGCCTGGGCTGCGACCCACGTACTGCCGCGCCTGGCCCGAGCACACAAGGCCCTGCTCCCGGCCGCCGTGATCCTGCGCACCTTCACCCCGGGCGGGTTGCGCACCGTCGCCGAAGCCGGACCCGACCCGCACGAACTGCCCGCCTGGGACGACGACTGGTTCCGGCGGTTCAGCGCGCTGTCCGCCGTCAGCCCCGTCCCCGGCACCGACCGGTGGCGGCTTCACCGCACGGTACGCGATTGGCTCCTGGACGCCTACACCCGCAAAGACGCCGACCGCGTCCCCGCGGACCGGCTCCTGCCCCACCTGCACCGCGCCGCCGCGGACTATCACCACGCCATGACCCCGGGTGTGTTCTCTCCGGACGAGGCCCGGCACCGCCTCGCGCTCGGCGAATTCGTCCCCGCCTGGACCACCCAGCTCGCCGAAGCCCTCACCGCACCGCCTGACCCGGCACGCGTCCGGCTGCTCACCGACCTCGCCCTCGACCCCGAGGCCCGCGACACACTCGGGGAACACCAGCCGGCCCACCTCGCCGACGCCCACCTGGCCCGCGCCTGGCTCCACCACCAGAGCGACCAACACACCGACGCCCAAGACCACGCCGAGCACGCGCTCGACCACTACCGCGCCGCCGACCCTCGCCACCCGGCCCTGGCCGCCGCCGCGCGCCTGGCCGGGCAAAGCGCCTGGAAACGCCACCGGTTCGCCCACGCCGCCGCGCACTGGCACACCGCCCTCGCCACCGGCGCGGACCCGCCGCCCGCCGACCTGATCCGCGCCCGGGCCGAAGCCGTCCTGCGCACCGGCATCATGGTAAGCACCATGCTGTCCGAGTCGGGCGGGTCTCTGAACTCATAGACGTATATTTCGGCGCCTTCGCCGGGTATTTCCACCCTCAGAGTCGCGCCGTCGTCCTGATATTCATAGGCGAGGCTCGACCGGTCGGCCCACTCTTGTGTCTCGCTGATGACGAACGACTCCCTACCTGGTCCTGTCTCTACTGAACGTGTCGCCGTCCATGCCGAGGCCGGCTTGGTCAACCGGTGCCGGTGCGGCTGTTCTACGACTGCCTCATCGAGGAGGGACTGCGGGAGCCCCACAGAGTCGTCGCCCCGCCGGGTTTACGCGGACCTGGTCTGCCTGCCCAGCACAGACCGGGGTGAGAGGCTCGATTGTCGCACGGAGGCGCGGACGACGCGCCACCGTGAGTCTGAGGGGTGGTTGGTTGGTGTACGGGTGGTGGTGGGGGCGGCCGACGGCCCCGAATCGGTTGAACTGCGTAGGCCGAGGGCCTCCTTGGAGCCTGTCGGCGGCGTCGGTGTCCGCGCTCTTGACGGCACGGCTCTCTCCCGGGTCGAGCCACCGCGTCGACCGCGCTGTGTACGGCTCCGGGCCGCGTGCCGGCGGACCTCCCGAGCGTTGCCGACTCCCACCCGTCGACGTTGCTCTCGCCCACCGTCCCCGAATCGACCCCTTCCCGCGTCCAAGCGGGTCGCCGCGTGTCGACAGGAAGCGCGAAGGCGCGAGTACCGGCGTTGGTGTACGGGTACGTACCCGTACACTGGTGTCCATGAGCGAGAGGAGTTCCACGATGTCGGATGCGAATGTCCGTATTCCCGCTGAAACCCGTGATCGGCTCGCCGAGGTGGCGGCCGCGGAGGGCATGTCGCTGCGCGCATATCTCGCGCACCTCGCCGATACCCTCCTCACGCCGCGGGAACGCGCCGAACGCGCCGAGCAGGCCCGCCGCCTGTTGCGGGAGTGGAGCGGCTACGACCCCAGCGAGGCCGAACAGGCGAACCTGGACACGGAGTTGGACCGGCGGATCGCGGCGGCGGGCCCGCGGTGAGCGACGCGTTGCATATCGTGCTGGACGAGAGCGCCATGGTCGCCGCGGGGCGTGGGAACGCGATGGCCTCCAGGCTCATCCACCGCGCGCACGCCCAACCGGGCTGGTTCCTGTACGCCCCGGCCTGCGCCCTCGTCGATGCCGACCGGATCCGCCCGGGCACCGCCGAACACATCGCCGCGCTGCCCGGCGTCGGCGTCCTCGAACTGGACCTGTCCGCCGCACTCGCGATCGCCCCCGACGACACCTGGGGCGCGGCACACGCCCGCCACGCGGCCCGGCCCACCCCCGAACGCCCCGACGGCGCGTTCGTGGCCACCACCATCCCCGACCGATGGGCCGGACAAGCAGTACGCGTCCTCGACCTCAGCCTCTGACCCCTCGGCCCGGCGAAACCCGCCATGGCGAGCCGGGGGTGCAGGGGGTCCGATCCGCGGTGCGGCGCCGTGCGAGAGCGTTGCTCCCGCGCGGAGGCACCGTGTGACGGTGGATGCTTCAGCCATGCCGCCACCGGCCGCCCCACCAACCCGCCGCCGCGCCGTCCGCGTCGTGTCGACCGGACTGCGGGACGAAGCCTCGAAGAACCCCTGCCCGTATCGGTCGTTCGGAAGGTCCGGCTCTGACCACCCTTCGATCAGGCCCCACCCCGAAGCCCCACGAAGTTGTGAGGATATGTTGTGGGTCCGGTAGGGGATCGAGCGGTTCCCGGCGCGCCGAGCCCCACCGTGCCCCGGGCAGGTGTGTGTGGTCCGACGACCGAGCATGAGTAACCGTCGTGGGCGGCGGCTTGCTCGGTGTCGCCCGCCGCCGCGCCACCGTTAGATGCGCCTCGCACCGTTCGGCCGGCGGAGCGTGACCGGTGCCCGCGGTATGACAGGACCCTGCCCCTCTGTCGTCGCCGCCCGGGTCGCTCGCCCCGGTCCGGTCGGTGGCTTTACCAGCCCCGCCGTACCGCTCGCCCGGCCGAGACCGTCGCCGTCGTTACCATCCCCGGCTGCGCGGCCCCGCACACGCTGTCCCGGCCCGACGGGGCCGAGCAGCTCGACATCCCGACGGACGCGATAGACGCCACCCTCGACCACGCCGAACACCCCGACCACACCCTCGAACGGGCTCCGGACCCGCGAACGACGACACCGACCGAGACCGGCCCGGCGTAGCGCACCGCGCCCCCGGGCGGCGATGGATTGGTGATCTCTCCGCACAGGTACCCACATACGGGCTGTGCGGCCGGGCAGGGTGCACATCGCGCCCCGAGGGGCGCGAACACCGCATGTGCCCCGGTCGGTTCCAAGTGCGACGGGGCAGGCGACGCCCCACGCGACGGGCCCAAGAGCCGGCCCCACCCGGCCGGTATCAGGGGCCGTTCGCGGCCGACCGGGGCAACCCACCCCGGGTGCCCGCTCGCCCGACCGGGCACGAGCGACCCACACGCGGTTCCGACACATCCGGCCCTGTAGACCCGCGGGCTTCGCCGCCCCGGCATGAGGTATCCGGGCGGCGCGTGCCACCGCACCGCCGTGCTTACCGGCCGCGCACGGCTGCGCCGTCACCCTGTCGAGATGGACCCGGACTTCGTCTCAACGCGATCGAGGCGGTGTGGGATGCGGACGTTGCGGCGTTCGGGTCATCGCCGGCCCGTCCGGTGCGCGCGAGGAGCGCACCGTGGTGGCTCGCGTGCTCGATGGGGGCTTCGAGTTCCGGATCCGGCCGAGCCAATCGGGGGTGTTGCGGGGCCGGCAACGCCCTTTGGCGACCTCCCGGCAGGGAGCTCGGGGCCGGGTTGGGGGCTTACTTCGACGTGGATGTGGAGGGCGTTGCGGTGCGGGATCGGTCGTGTCGTAGGCGGGCGGTGGGGGTGGGGAGGAGGCGGAATCTGCCGGTGGTTCGGATCAGGTACGCCACGGAGTCCTCGTGTCGGCCTGTGGGGTGGGGGCCGACGTGGCCAGGTGGGGGTGTCCACGGCACGATCTCCTTGCCGGAGGATCCCGCCGGCGGAGCGGGGCGAGTGAACAAGTCGTAGTCCCCGTGGTCGTGGTGGCGCGCGCGGGCCTGGCTGGGGAAGCCGTACCACCAGGTGCGATCGGTTCCCGGTGTCGGCTTGGACCACGCCCACAGGAGGAGCGGCGGCGCGGCGATCGCCGCGGTCGCGGCGAGGGCCCACAGCGAGGGCAGGCCGAACACCATGACGGCGAGCCAGGGCGCGGCGAGGGCGAGGGGGGCGACCATGGCGAACCCGCCGCCCTCGTCGACGTATTGGTCCACGGTCATGGGGCTTTCGGCGTGCCTGCGGTATCCGGGTGGCGGGCACCACACCGCGGGGAGCACGGGGCGGCGCTTCGGGCGGCGGTAGAGGTGGTGGGCAAGGTGCGCCAGGCCCTGGTTGCGCAGTTGTCTGCGCAGACTGCGGCGTTCCTGCCGCATCGAGATGCCGGGATGGCGCAACACCTTGACGGTGTCCTCGGTTCGGCCCGCGCGGTGCAGGGCCTCGACCACGTCGACCGGGGTACGCAGCGACCCCATGCTGTGCTGGGCCGCAGACGTGTACATGGTGAGGAGAGCGACGCAGCCGAACAGGGCGGCCATCGAGCACACCGCGACGAACGCGACGACGTACGGGGTCCGGTGTCCGAGGGTCCCGGCTATGATCGCGCACGCGGTCGCGACCACCAGGGCACCGGCCCATCGCCGGCCGTGGACGAAGTCCACGTACCCTCGGGCCGCCACCCCCTCGAACAATGATTCGGTTCGGGTGTCTCCCGGCGCGATTCGGTCCTTCGCCTCCAGGACGCGCACGATCTCGTCGGGTTCGGCTCCCCGGCCGATCGCTGCCAGCGCTCGGTCCTCGAGTGCTCCTTCGGACAGGATCCCCAGGATGCCGGCGTCGACGGGGTCGGTCTTGGCGAGGTCGGTGACCAGGTCGCCCACCCAGCCCCGCGACTGGGGCGTGTCCCGGGCGACGGACACCAGGAAGCGTTCGGCGTCCGCGTCGTGCCCCGCCTCGCGCAGAGCGCGCAGGTACCGCCTCAGGGTGCCGGATGCAATCCGGGCCGGGACAGGCGCCGCGGGTATGCGGGCCGTGGGCCTTCGGGGCGCGTGCGGTGCGTGGGGGACGCGGGCCTGCGACGTCTCGCGGGTGGCACCGGTGGCCAGTGCGGGTCGCGTCGGTGATTCGGTGGCGGTGGGTGGGTCGTCCTTCCCCTCTTCCTCGTCCGGTTGCGCGTCGGCCGCGTGGATCTCCGCGGTGTCCAGGCGGCGTTCGAGTTCCTCACAGCGGCGTTCCGCGTCCAGGGTGCGGTGGTGGGCCTTGCCCAACGCCTCCCGTAGTGCCTGCACCTGCCGTGCCAGACGGTCGCGTTCCTCCCGCAGGCGCCGCTGCTCCTCGCGCGCGCTCTCGAGCCCCTCGGCATGGTCGGCGCGTTCCCCCTCGGCCGCGACCTGGAGTTCCCGGTGGCGGCCGATCAGGTCGGCGAGGTCGCGTTGCCGGGCCTGCAACACCTCGGCCAGCGCCTGTTCGCGCACCTGCGACTCCTGCAACCGACGATCCGCCTCGGCCAGGTCGTCCCGCATCTCCTGCAACCGGGCCTGGACCGGGTTGCTCACCGCCAACGCGGCACGCTGGGCGGCGCGCACGCGCGCGGTGGCCTCGGCGGTCCGCGGGCCCGCCTTGACCTCCACGTCCCGCAACAGGCGCTCGACGAACTCCGCGGGTGCGATCCGCGTCCCGTTCAGATAACGCGACAGCGCGCCCGCGTCCATGTAGGTCCGCAGCGCGTACACGCGCACCGACACCCCCAACACCGCGAACAACGCCCGCAGATCCACCGCCAGCGCGCGCCCCTGCGGTGACACGCGCGCGGGGATCGGCTTCAACCCGGACGTGTCCATCAACTCCGCGCGAAACGGCTCCGCCTCGTCCATGCCCGCCCCCCGGGAACGCCTCGCCGCGTTGCCGACGACGGCAACGCGTGACCTCTGCCGCAACGCTTCCACGCCCACGCATCCTCGGAACACCGAATCCGCGAACACGCCCGGACCTGCCCGACCCCGCCCCCCACTCGGGGCGAGGGACCGGGCAAGACCCGGACGAGGCCACGCCAAGGAGGACCTCATGCCGGCCGACCCCACCGACAACCACCACGGCCCGTCCGAACCGCTCGACGTGCGCACGCTGGTCCTGCTCGCCCTCACCGGCCTGACCGTCTACCTCAGCTACCGCGACCCGGCCCTGGGCGTCGCCATCGGCGTGGGCATCGCCGTCCTCCTCGCCCTGCACACCCTCGTCAAACACAAGTAACCCCCACCCACACCACCACGCCGGCCCCGGGAACACACCCTCCCGGGACCGGCTTTCCACCTCCCCCACCAGAAGCCCTCGAGGCCCGCCGGCGCCCACTCCCGCATCCACCGCAGCGCCAAGGCACGGTCGGCGGTGGAGGGACACAGCGCCCACGGCGGGCCCAGGGCGTGCTCGGCGAACAGGTCCTCCAACGCGGCGCGGCGGGCGGTATACGGCATGGCGATCAGGTCCCGCTCCCCTCACGCGCAGCAGGTCGAACGCCACAGAGTCGGCCGGGTGTTCGCGGGCGACGCGCGGTACGGCAGCGCGGGTGCGGTTCATCGGGCGCCGGAGCAGGTCGAACGCCAGCTTTCCGTCGTGCCAGACCACGAGTTCGCCGTCCGGAAGCACATCCACATCGGGCAGGTCTCGACGGCCGGGGGCAAAGGGGAGTCGGAGCGGACATGGGCGATTTCGTCGTGTGGATGTCGGCGGGCCGGGAGGCCGACGCGTGTTGGATCAAGGCCACCGGTCAGCGATCCCGAACGATCGACTCGTACCTGCGCGCGGTGTTCGGGTTTGACGACCCCGAGAGGATCCGGCAGGCGTGCGGGAGCGGGTGACCGCCGGTCCGATGCGGCCACCTTCCCCGTCACCCCACCGCGGTCGAAAGTGAACCCGCCCCCCGTTCGAGGGATGTCGCGGTTCCGCGCCGCCGACGGGCCGGGAAGGATCGGCGCCGGCCCGCCGGTCGCACACCCTCCGAGGCCCGTCCTCGGGCCCCGCGCGATCGCATCCGACCGAGACGGCCGGGGCGCGGTCGACGGCTGCCGGGGTGGCCGGCTCGGCACGGGCGGTACCTGCGGATGCCGCCCGGGTACATTGCCTTTCGGGGTCGGTGCGGCCCCGGGTGGGCGTGGCAACTGCCGTGCGCGGCCCAGGCGTCGTGGGCGGCCCGAGCCGCCGGCCGGGTGGTCGCTGCGGGGAGAGTGGGGGACATGCGTTTTCTGGAGCGGGAGCGGGCCGCGGCGACGAGGCTGTTGCCGGGACTGGACGAGAGCCTGCGGGCGGTGCCGTCGGCGGAGTTGGAGGACCCGGCCGGCCCCGGTATCGGGCTCTTTGCCGACGGCGGTGGCCCCGGGCTGGTGGTTCCGGTCTCCTGTGGGGGGCGGGGGGCGAGCGCGGTGGAGGCGTTACGGGTGCAGCGCGCGCTGGCCCGCAGGTCGCCGTCCCTGGCGGCGACCTGCGCCGTGCATCATTTCTCGGTGGCGGTCCTGCTCGGCCTGGCCGCCGTCGACAACGAGGGCGTGGAGTCGCAGCTCGTCGAGGGTTTGGCCGCCGGCAACAGCTTCCTGGCGTGCGACTTCCCCTTCGAACGTCCCGACGGCAAAGTCCTCGTGCCGTCGATGACCGCCGCGGTGGTACCGGACGGGGTACGAGTCGCCGGCGCCACGCGCGTGGGCGCCTTGGCCCGATCGATGGATCTGCTCGTCGCGGGTGTCACGATCGCGCGCACCGACGGCCCGGGCCCGGAGCCGGCGGTGGTGCTGGTGCCCGCCGAGAGCGAGGGCTTGAGCGTCGACGGGGCGGAGGAGGGGCAGGTCACCCTCGACGACGTCGTGGTGCCCCCGGAGTTCCTGATCCGAGCCTCGACCCTGGACAAACCTCTGGACGCGGTGTTGACCGCGGGCTTCGCCCTGTTCCAACTGCTGGCGACGGTCGCCCACGTCGGGGCGGCCGACACGCTGGTCGAGCGGGTGCTGCGCGACGGTCGGGCACCCGAGTCCGAACGGGTCGCCCTGCTGGTGGAAACCGAGGCCGCGATGTCCGCGGTGGAGGGTGTCGCGCTGCGGATCGACGGCGGCGACCCGGACGACGCGACACTCGCCCACGCGCTGTACGTGCGTTACGGCGTCCAGGACGCCCTGGCCCGGGTCGTCCCGCACGCGGTCGAACTCCTCGGCCACCTCGACACCGCCGGCTCCGACGAGGTCACCCACCTCGCCGGTTTCGCCGACGCGCTCGCCCTGCGCGCGCCGACCCGATCCCGGATGACCGACCCACTGGCGGCGTACCTGGCCGAAGGACCCCTGACCCTCGCCTGATCGCGGGCGGCCCCGGCCCAGGTCACGACCGGCCGTCGTGCACCACGCCCGACGACGGACCGGGACCGCCGCCCGAGTTCATCGCCATGCCCCGGGTCGTTGCGTACGAACCGGCCGGCCGTCGGTTCTCGGCGTTTCGCACCGCACGGACGCGGAACCCGCGGCTCCCACGGATCCACATCGACGCGTCCACCACGAACGGCGTCCCCCGGCAAACGCACCCGGCCGGCCCACCATCTCCCGGCCGTCGACGTCCACACCCTCGGGCGCCTCGAAATACCGGCGCACCTTCGCGTCACCGACGAAGAAACGAGCCGCACGTCCCCACTCCCAGAACGGATCACCACCGTCCAATCGAACGGATCACCACCGTCCACAGCCACTCGCGCGGCAGCCACGGCGTCCCGCGCGTCCACGCCGTCCTGGTCCGCGGCGGCGCCCGGGTCGTCGGGCGCCGCCGCATCGCGCGTCTGATGCGCGAGGCCGGACTCGCCGGCCGACACCGCAGACGCGGCCGCCGCACCACCGTCCCGGACCCGCACGCCGCCGCCCGCCCGGACCTGATCGGGCGCGACTTCGCGCCCGGCCCGGCACCGGTGACGCGCCGGTGCGGCGACATCGCCTACCTTGCGACCGAGCAGGGCCGGCTGTTCCTGGCCATCGTCATCGACATCGCCACCCGCAGGATCGTCGGCTGGGCCACCGCGGACCACCTGCGCACCGACCCGGTCGCCGACGCGCTGCGCGACGCCGTCGGCAAGCAGCGCCCGACCCGCGGAACGATCTGGCAGCCGGTAGGCATCGATCCTGGCGCCGTAACGCTCCTGCCATGCCGGGGCCATCCAGTTCGCGAGCCACCGGGCATTTGCCGCGGACAGTGCTTCCAGGCAGGCCCGGAGCGTTTCGCCGACGAACTCCAGTCGGTTCAGGCGCCGGACGGCCGCCAGGACATGCGTGGAGTCGGTGCGCTGCCGCCCTCCGGCGCCGACCAGGCCCTCGTCGGCCAGGCGCTCCAAGAACCTCTAACGTAATGACTTCAGGCGTCGCCGGCACATGATTGAGCAGGCGAGGTTGAGGAAGGCTTCGTGGATGTCGTCGCGGATCTCCCAGCGTATCCGTAGGCGGCGGAACCAATGCAGATGCGCGAAGGCGCGTTCCACGACCCAGCGTTGGGTGCCCAGGCCTGATCCGTGTTCGACACCGCGCCGTGCGATGAGCGGCTTGACGCCGAGGGCGCGCACCAGACGGCGGTATTCGTCGTGGTCGTAGCCGCGGTCGCCCAGGACCACGTCGGGCCGCTGTCGGGGCCTGCCGCGTTTGCCGCGGACCGGTGGCACGGCTTTCAGAAGCGGGATCAGTTGGGTGACGTCGTTGCGGTGTCCACCGGTCGGGGTGACCGCGAGCGGGATGCCCGTGGCGTCGGTGATCAGGTGATGTTTACTGCCCGTTCTGCCCCGATCGACAGGACTTCGTCCCGTCGCGGATCCCCCTTTAACGCCCGCACGTGGGACCCGTCGACGGCTGCCCGAGAGAAGTCCGGCGCGTCCGCGCGCCGCAGTTTCGCGAGCAGGACCTCGTGAAGCCGGGGCCACACGTCGGCCTCGGTCCACTCCGCCAGACGACGCCAACACGTCATCCCGGAGCCGAAACCCATCTCCTGCGGCAAGTGCTCCCAGGCGATCCCGGTGTGCAACACGAACAGGATCCCCTGAAACACCAACCGGTCGGGATGACGCTTGCGTCCCGGAGGGCGCGTCCGCCGCTCGACCTTCGGCAACAACGGCTCCACAACCGCCCACAACTCGTCGTCCACATCCCACGGCTTCGGCCGTGCCACAGCCCACCCCCGAACCACGATCCTGAGCCCATCCAACCAGCATCGAGGTCATTTCGTTAGGAGTTCCAAGAGCAGGTCCGGTACTCGCTCCTGCAAGCAGTTGTCCGGCAGTCGTTGTCCAAACCCGGTGAGCACGGTGAAGTCGAAGCCGGGGCCGGTGAGCTCCATACCCAGCAGGTACTTCACGTCGATCCCGGCCCGCACCGCGTGCGCCGCCTGCCGGTCCGTCAGGTTCTCGACGAACCGCAGCACGCTGACCAGGGCGAGTTGCCCGGGGGAGATACCGGGACGGCCTCGATCTCCGAACGCTTCCCGGAACTCCTCGTTCGAGAACACGGACCCGAGTCGGTTGGGGATCCGCATCGCGAGACACCCCTTCGGAACGCGGCATGTGCGACCGCACTCGTCCTCTCGGGAACATTGCCGGAAGCCGAGCCCATCGACACAGACCACCCCCTGTTGCAGGGCGGCCCCTTCACGCGCCCCTGATCAGCAGCATCCGCTCGTCGGCCGACTCCGACCGGGTGATCGACGTAAACTCCCCCGAATTGGGCAACAGGGTCATCGAGGCCTGGTACAACATCCGTAGGCTCCACAGCGGCCTCGGCTACCGCACACCCGTCGAATACGAAACCGCCCTCACGGCCTGAACAACACAACGAGGGTGTCCGTCAAAGCGGAGCAAGCTCGCGATTGCCTAACATGGCGATGTGGACACCTCCGGTATCTCTGTGGATGCGCGTAGGCGACGCGGTGCCGAGTTGCGTACGTTTCTCCGATCGAGGCGGGCGCGGCTGACCCCTCGGGATGTGGGCATGCCCGACGGCGGTGCGCGGCGTACGCCGGGCCTGCGCCGGGAGGAGGTGGCGGTCCTGGCGGGGGTCGGAGTCTCCTGGTACACGTGGTTGGAGCAGGGGCGGGAGATCAACGTCTCCGCTCACGTTCTGGATGCCATCGCACGGGTTCTCCGGCTGGAGGCAGCGGAACGAGAGCACCTGTATCTACTCGCCGGCCTGAATCCGCCACAGTCGCCGCCGGCCGACCGGGAGGTCTCGCCACGACTTCGACGCGTTCTGGACGGATGGTCGCCGCGTCCCGCCTATGTCATCGACCGACACTGGAACCTGATCGCGGTCAACCACGCCGCTCAAGTGGTCTTCGGATACGGCGACAGGGACATCAGTTGTCTGGTGAGCTTCTTCACCAACGTTCGCTTCCGATCCGATTTCCTCCATTGGGAGGATGTCGCCCGAACGATGGTCGGCCAGTTCCGAGCAGACGCCGCGCGCTACCCGGAGGATGCGGAGTTCGGTCGGTTGGCCGCCGACCTGTGCGCGGTCAGTCCCGCCTTCGCCGAGATCTGGGCGCAGCATCCCATCGGAACCGCCGCCGAGGGCGTCAAGTCGCTGGTCCACCCAACCGCAGGGGCGTTGACCTTCGAATACACCTCGCTCCCGTTGACTGACCTGCCGGGTCATCGGCTGCTGTTGCACACCCCGGTGGCCGGGACGGATACCGAGTCCCGACTCGCGCGGTTGTTGCGGGTCCGGGAATCCAGCGCGGTCTGAGCAGGATGCCGAGAGTGGTGGTGTCAGACCCAGGCTCAGCCGACACTGCCGCACGGAGCCCAGGCGCTCGATGATCGCGACATGAAGCGATTCACGGACAAGACGATTCTGATCACCGGTGGCGGCAGCGGCATCGGATTCGCCACGGCGCGCCGACTTCTCGACGAGGGCGCCCATGTCGTCGTCACCGGTCGGGACCAGGAGAGGTTGGAGACGGCCGCCGCCCGTCTCGGCGCGGCCGAACGAGTCCTCGTCGTTCGTGCCGACGTGTCCTCCTCTGTCGATCTCGACCGTCTGATGCGGCGCATCGAGGCGTGGCGCGGTGGTCTGGACGTCGTCTTCGCCAACGCGGGCGTCGGGATCTTCAAGCCGAGCGCCGAACTCACCGAAGCAGATTTCGACTACACCGTGGACATCAACTTCAAGGGCGTCTTCTTCACCATTCACAAAGCACTGCCTTTGTTGCGAAACGGTGGAGCCGTGGTCGTCAACGCATCGTGGACGCTGCATCGCGGGCTCTCCATCGCATCCGTCTACTCCGCGAGCAAGGCCGCCGTACACAACCTGGCACGCACGCTCGGAGCCGATCTCGCCCCTCGCGGCATCAGAGTCAACTCCGTCAGCCCCGGCTACATCGACACGGACATCTACCGGGAAGCGAACCCCGACCCGAGTGAGCGGGCCCGCAACGCCGCGGAGGTTCCCCTCGGCTCGCTGGGTCACCCCGACGAGGTCGCCGCAGCAGTGGCCTTCCTGGCATCCGATGACGCCTCGTACATCACCGGACACGATCTCGTCGTCGACGGCGGACTCATCGGCTCGGTGCCTGTGGCGGGGGGCTGAGGAACGGTCGAACCGTGCGGAACACGCGTGCTGTCCGGCGAGGTGGATCGTCAGCCTGCGCGGGCCGAAGCGAATGTGATGGTCGGCCCGGACGACGGACGCCCGCTCGGCTCTGTGAGCGAGGACCTGGACGTGCACCGCCGCCTCCCGCTCCCCCGCGGTCGGATCCCGGCGGATCGTGTGCAGGAACGTCGGCGACGACGGCAGCGGATCCAGCATCGGCAGGGCGGCCGGCGGTGCGCCGCCCGGGATGCGCATGCCGCTCGGCGAGGGTGGTGGTGAGGCGGTCGAGGCCGGTGCGGCGGGGTCGCCGACCGGCGTCTCCGGCTTGGTGGCCGTACGGGCGCGGGCGACGAGTTCACGGTGGACCGCGCAGGCGTTGCCGCGCCGATGGGCCGACAGTATCCGGATGGGTGGGGTGATCTCAAGCCGGTCGCGGTCGCGGGCGACCAGGGAGGCGGCGGTGACGGATGTCGTGGTGGCAACGGCCGGCCAACGCCGTACCGTGCGGTCGGAGACATTCAGGCACTGCGCGGTGGTGTGGACGTGCGTGCGGGTGAGGCGGCGCCGGGCGCGCAGCGCGAGAGGGCGGCGGACCGCCGGGGCGCGCAGGGCGGTCGACGACACGGTGTCGAGGGCGGGCTCGGCCGGAGGTGTCGAAGACTCCCGGGTGGTGTCGTCGTGGGGGGCATCGGAGTCCCTCGTTCCTGCCGTGGGAGCGGTGGATCGGCACGGGTCAGGGGTTGGGGCCGATGCGGGAGCAGGCCCAGGCCGGCACCGCGTGATCCACCGCGGTGTCGGGGTCTCGGCTGCGGGCGGCGTAGGCGTGGGAGGTGATCTTCGCCCGGGTGTGAAAGTTCCCCCGCGCGTGCGTCGTGTCGCTGTGGAGCAGGTCCTCGTCGGTCGCGGCGTCCCACAGCGGATGGAACAGGCGCAGCACACCGGGGACTTGCGATGCCTCCGGACGTGGCACGTGTTGCCGGGGTCAGGACGCGGGAGGCCAGGGTGGGAGCCCGTGCCAGGTGCGCTCGGCGAGCCCGTGTCGGGGTGCGTTCGGCGTCCGCTCCGCACAGCACCAGGCCGGTGTGGGTGGCGGGGGCGTTCGCCAGGAGGCGGAGGTAGTCCGGCTCGGGGGCGGCGACGCGCCGGCATTGTCGATCACGAGCACACCCGGGGGGCGCGAGGGCGCCTGGGAGCGCGCGTTCGGCCGCGTCCGCGCGGTTCGTCAGGGATGTGGCCGGCAGGCCGAACGCGGTGAGCAGCGCGGCGCGCAACCGGGGGAGGGTCGGTTTCACCGCGACCGGCGCGGCGTACCGGGACGCGGCGCGGGAGCGGACGCAACGCTTGGTGGAGCGCGACCGTCCTGTCGTGGCCGGGGTCGCCGCACACACGATCCCGCGGGCGGCGACGGTGCGGCCCTCTCCCGCACCTGCTCTTCCGTGATCTCGTCGCTGTGGTCCGACATGATCCCCCTGTCTCCCCTGTTGCCCCACGGACATCGACTCCTTTATCGAGCAGGAGAACCCCTCCATCCGCCCAGTAGGCAATCCAGCCAGTTTGCGGGCCGCGAGAGTCGGTGCCGTGGTCGTCGCCGGCGCTGCCGGCCCGCTCGACGGCGGCCGGGCATCCGGCAGCGACAGGGACGGTCGCGGGCCGGCGTCGCCGAACTCGGTCGGCGTCGTGCTCCTGGTGGTGCTCGCCGAAGCCGGCCCGGGCCAAGGCGTCGGGCGCAGGCCGGCGGGACATTCGCGCCGGTCCCCCGCTCCGACCTGACGCGCGGTCACCCTCGCCCGGATGCCCCGGGGGACGGGGACACCGGGAGATCGAGGAGCGGGAGCCGCCAGGGCCGGCGTCGCCGGTAGTCGTCGAACCGAGCGTGACCGCGCGGGGCGGGTGGATTGGAGTGAAGGTCGATGCTCCATACCAGTCTGCGCCGTCCGAGGGTGCATACGGGGGCTTTGACCTGGGGTTTTGCCCGGCGTGGGGGGTCCGATATAAATCGGACCCCGTATCGGGCCCCTAGTACTGCAACGACACTCCGTGACCGGAAGTCATCACGGTCGTTGGTCCGTTCGTGTCGATGGAGATAGTTGACGGTTGGTCAGATGCGTTCACGGA
>NZ_JBSFEO010000072.1:0-39628 GCF_053594475.1 Embleya sp. NPDC001921 | reverse complement strand
ATCCGCCTCCACCACCGCACCTACGACCACGAGGTGCTGGGCCCGTACCGGGGCCAGGCCTCCCCGATCGCCGCCCGGGACGGGAAGTGGGAGGTCCACATCAACCCCCACGACGCCCGCCGGATCTGGATCCGCCTCCCCGAACTCGGGCTCACCGAGATCCCGTGGATCCATCGCGACCACGCCCACCACCCGTTCGACGAACGCACCTGGCAATACCTACGCACCACCGTCATCCACCACACCGACGCCGACATCCACGAGGCGAACCTCGCCGAAGCCCTCGACCAGCTCATGCGCCGCGTCCGCGCCGGACACGCCACCCGCACCGAACAACACCTCCTCGCCCGCGGCACACCCACCCGGATTCCCCCGCCGGCACGCTCCGCGCGCGAACGGCGGGAGCAGGACCCCGGCGACACCGTCCCGGGGAAAGGCGAGGACAGCCTCGACGAACTCGACGACGGCCCCGACGAGTCACCATTGCCGGCATGGGACGCCGACGAAGACGATCCCGACTCCCCCGCCCCGCCGTACACGGGATACGGGCTCTACGACGCACAGGAAGAAGCCCTGAAATGGTGAGCCCCGGTGAGCGGTCGGGCGACGACACAGGCAACGCGTGGGCACACACCGATACCGACACCACGGAACACTCCCGGCCGGTCACCACCTGGCAGGGCCGGCGGAAGTTCGCGGCCACACCGCCCCCGACGCCACCCGAGCCCGACGCGCCGCCACGCGGCCGGGAGGAACGCCTGGCCCACCACTGCGCGTTCGTGACCGTCCGCACCCCGACCATCGACACCCTCGCCACGAACATACGCACGCCGACGCTCCCGGGCCCGGGGCCGCCAGCAACAGACCACCGCCCGACCGGCGTTGATCGCCGGCGGCCCCGCCGCCGCGGGCAAGACCACCGCGCTACACCCGCGTCGGGCGTGCCTGCCACCTCGCCCACACCCGCCGCACCCCGGCGCCACCCGAGCAGGCTCACCCACGCGTGCCCGTCGCGTACGTCCTCGTGCCACCGGCCGCGACCGCCAAGGCCCTCGCCGCCGAGTTCGCCCGCTACCTCGGCATCCCCGCCTGGGCCCGGATGACACAGGCCCAGATCACCGAAGCGGTGTGCCACACCTACAACCGGGCCGGCGTCCGCCTGGTCCTCATCGACGAGATCCACCGCCTCAACCCCCGCACCACCACCGGCGCCGAAACCGCGGACCTGTCGAAGAGACCTCACCGAACGCATCGGGGCGACGTTCGTGTACGCGGGCATCGACGTGACCGCCACACCGTTGTTCGCGGGTGTACGCGGGGCGCAACTCGCCGGACGCGCCTGCCTCGTCAACTGCGGAGCGTTCCCCGCCCGGCTCGGCACACGCGAACCGTTCAAAGAGTTGATCGCCGGAGTGGAAGCCGCCCTCGACCCGAAACGCACACCGCACCGGGACACTCCCCCGCCTCGCCGCCTACCACCCGCCAACGCACCGCCGGCCGGATCGGCAGCCCCCTCCCGCCTCATCCGCCAAGCCGCCATCACCGCCATCGACGACGGCACCGAACGCATCACCAAAACCAGCCTCGACGCGATCCGCCTCGACCACACCGCCGAAACCCGGCACCACCCCACCACCCGGCCACACACCCGCGGGCGGTAGACACATCCGCCATCCGCGACCACGCGAAACCCTGTGACCAGCACAAACACGATCCGGGCCTTTAGACGGAGAAGGTATGTGCAACACACCCGCGAGTTCTCACCACAACTACGACACCCCCAGGCCAAACCCCTCACGGCCCTCACCCGGACGACCACAAAACATTCTCATCCAACCTGCAACACCCCAGCCCACACCACCACCCACACACCAACCAACCACCCCCCAGGCTCAGCGGGGTCGTCGAGGTGCGGTTGGGCAAGTGGGTCAACAACCAACGCACACGGCGGAGTTCGTTGAGCGAGGAGCGGGTGGGGCTGCTCACCGGACTCGGCATGCGCTGGTGAAGGGGCGGCGTCGGGTCGGGGGGTTCGTGTTCGGTGGGTGTGAGGTTCGCAGTGAGGTCGGGGGTGGGTTGGTGTCGGGTTGGCCGAGGCGGCTGGAGGGCCGGCGGAGGGTGTCGCGGTCGACGGTGGTGTGGCCGGTGCGGTTCAGTGCGCGTGAGCATTTCGGCTCTGTGGGCGGCCCGGATTCCTTCCGGGCCTCCGGTCGGGCGCCTTCGCGCGCCATGGATGCGGCCAGCCGTAAGGATGTGTCCGCAGTAGCCCGTATCGGATGGTTCGTCATATCGGTTTGGTGAGGCGCGGGTTGGGTTGGTGGTGGGAGACGCCCGCGGAGGACATCCCCAGTGATGTGGTGAGGATCTTGGCATCGAGTCCGTCTGCCAGGGTGAGCAGCCGGGTGGAGCGCAGGACGCGGGGCGGGAAACCGGCAGGGGCGAGGGTGTCGCGGATGTGGGCGGCACCGGCGGGGCCGCGGTGGGTGCGGGTGAGTCGGGTGACGAGGAGGTGGGGGTTGTTTGTGTCGAGTCGGTGTCGGTGATCCTGGCAGCGTTGCAGTGCCGTCCAGGTCGCCTCGTCGAGTGGGAGGGCCACTGATCTGCCGGGGAACCGGGCGCTCTGGCGGTGGGGGTCGATTCCGGTGTCGGTGAGCAGGCGCAACTCGGTGATGGTCGCTGCGTGGAGCAGGGCGGCGAGGCCGATGAAGGCCTCGTGCGGGTGGATGTGGTGGGTGGTCCACCGCCGGTACAGGGTGCGCTGCCGGGCCGGGGGGAGGGTCGGGCCGTGGAATCCCCTCTGTACGCGAAGAATTGACGCAGTCCCGCCGCAGGGCCGGCGAAGTCCCTTCGGACACCTGGCCGGTGCCGAGACGGACACCCTCCCTTCGGATTCGCCCCTCGACGGCGCCCCGCGGCCACCGCCGCCACCGCCCGCCGTGTATCCGCCGGCCACGACGAACTCACCCTTCCGGGCGGGTGATACACCTGCCTGGAAGGGTTTCCGCACGGCATTCTTGGGCCTATCGACGAAACATTCGTCTCGTCCTGGCGAGGGAGGACCCATGGGCGTGCGCGAGGATGCGAAGGCGGTCGGGGCCGCGCACGGGCTCGGCCGATACCAGTGCCTGGCACGTCCCGGCCTGGACGGTCGAAACCTGCCCTTGGCCTTCGCCGCGTTCACCGCCGTTCCCGCCGCGGCGGAACACGACGGGTCGGCCTTCGTGTGGATCTTCTCCGCCATGGCGGCCGGTTGGATCGGCGTCTACGGGTTCCTCCGGTACGAAGGTCGTGCCGGAGCGGACGTGCCCCACCTGTACTGCTTCACCCACGGCGTCGTCCACACCCACAACGGCACGTCGACCCCCTACCGCTGGACCGAGGTCGGCATCGGCAGTTCGACGACGGTCACGGAGGAATCGGTACAAAGAACCACCGACATCTTCGTGAACTCGGACGCCGACGGCTACCGACGCCTGGCCGCCTTCACCGGTGAACCCCGCAGCGCGCACCTGGCACGTCTGAAGGACCTGCACGCCGCCGCCATCGACGCCCTGGGCCGGGATGCCACTCCCCCGACATCCGGGCAGACCTGAACGCCCTTCGGCGCGACACGAGCCGCCGGCCCGGTGCACGCGGACACCGGCGCCGGTGGCGGGCGATCGCGGTCGACGGCCCGTACCGCAGCCCCCCCGAGGTCCGCCCAACCGCCTGCCGTTCGTGTACTCGTCGGCCGAACGGGGCGTGATCGCCACTGACGTCGGCCCGCCGGTCCCGGGCGGTGTCGACGGTGAACGAACAGGCGCAGTCGCCGATCCACGGCAGGCGCGTGCGGGCGCGGGCCAGGGCCTTCGGACGCGGCCGACGCCGTTGATTTCGTCGAACGGGTCCTCGGGGTGGGCGATCGCGGCGTAGCCGCGGAAGGTCTTGCGGCCGTGATGCTCGATGACCGCCTCTTCGCCGATGTGGCCGGCGGCCAACGGCTGTTCGATGAGAGAGCCGGGGTCTTGCACCTCGTATTCCAGGGCCTCCGCCCAGAAGTCCGCGAGGGCGGACGCGTTTGTGCCGTCGATGACCGACTTCCGGCTCAATGCCGTGTAACCAGTTATAATGGTTACATGGATTCCTTCGCGACCAAGGGTTTGACCCTGCGTTCCCATACCGGCGTTGCCTACCGGTTCGACCCCGGCGCGCTGTGTCTGGAGCTGTTGGTCACCGGCGGTCCCGGCCCCTACCGCCGATACGAGGTGTTGCACGAGCCCGCGGACGTGGCCGCCTGGGCGCAGCGGTCGCGGCTGACGCCGACGCCCGTGTTGGAGGTCTCCGAAGCCCAGGTGGCCGACCTGCGAAGGCTGCGCGACGCACTGTTGCGGGTGATCGTCGCCCACACACGCGGCGAGCCGTACCCGCCCGGCGACCTGGAGGTCGTCAACGAGGCGGCAGCCCGTCCGGCGCTGGCCCCCGCCATCGCACCGACCGGGAAGCGGCAGTGGGCCGAAACCCATGGCGGCACGCACCTGGCGGCCACCGTCGCCCGGGACGCGGTCGAGTTGCTGACCGGACCCTTCGCGCACCGTATCCGTACCTGCGCCGCCGAGGACTGCCACCTCGTCTACGTCGACACCTCACGCCCCGGCAGCCGCCGCTGGTGCTCCATGGAGCACTGCGGCAACCGTCACAAGGTGAGGGCGCTGCGCGCCCGTCACTCCGAGGAAGGATGACCACGATGCCCACAGGACTGACCAAGGACGCCGGCTGGCAGATCGGCGTCTCCCGCACGTTGCCCCACCCGGTGCCCGTCGTCTGGGACTTCATCGGCAGCCCCGAGGGGATCGCCGTCTGGCTCGGCCCCGGGGCGGTCCTCGCCCCGGAGCGCGGCGCCCCCTACCGGACGGACGCGGGCGCGGCCGGGGAGGTGCGCGGCTACCGCCCGCAGGACCGTATCCGGGTCACCCACGGCACCACCACGATCCAGGTCGCCGTCGCCCCCACCGCCGACAGGGCCCGGACAACGCTCCGCTTCCACCAAGAGCGCCTGGCGAGCGCCCCAGAACGCGAACAACAGCGAACACACTGGCAGCTCATCATGGACCGGGTCGCTGCTGCCCTCGACCGGCAGTAACGGCGGCACGCGATCCCCAACCAAAGATCGGCGCCGCTGCCGAGAATTTCGGTTGGGGGTGACCACGGCGGGCCAGGATCAGTCCCGTCTCGGCGATGAAGCCCTCGAGAAGGCCGGGTCGATATCGCATCCGGCCGCCAGTTGCCCGGCGGAGAAGGCGAGCAGAGGAACCACGCGCGCGAGCGCGTCCCGCAGGTCGGCGATGTGCCGGTCACGAATCTCGGCGGGCGGGTGAATCGGCCATGATCGGATCTCCTCGGAGACAGGCGCTCAGGGTGTCGTGAGGGCGTGGTCGATGGTGTCGAGCAGAACAGGCAGGTCCCGCTCGTACTCGCCCCGGGCGAGGGTGTGTGGCGCCATGGCGGCGCAGGCCGCCACGGTCACGACCGCCGCGTTGCGGACCGCGGTGAGCCGGTTCCCGCCGAACGCTCCGTCGAGGATCACGGGGCCGGCGTCCAGGAGGCGGTGCACCTCGGGCGGCACCCCGTGGTTGCCCTCGGTCCACTCCCCGCCGGACGCGCGGGTGTCACCGTCGGTGCGGTCGAGACCACCGAGGGCCTCACGAACGCCGTCGGCGAGATCGAGCAGCGGACTGACCTGCCCACGCATCCACTCCGGGCGCTCGCCCTTCTCTGCCGCCCTTCTCTGCCGCCATACCCCGCAGCCACACCGCGGCCCGCTCCCCGACGGCCCGCCCGGCCTCCGACACGGCCCGCTGCCCGGCCGTCGGCACGTCCTGCGGGTCCTCGACGGAGTCGGCGAGGGCGCACGGGGGCAACAGGTGCGACAGGTGCGACAGGGTCATGACCGCTCACGACCGTGCCCGGCACGCCGACACGGCGCCGGCGACCCACCCGCCCGGCACGACGACGAGCACCGGGCTCGTGCGCCCGGTGCCCGTCGTCGCCCCGCCCGCTCGGACGAGGACCGGTTCACGAGTGATCTCGAATGCGGTCCAGGCCGGCGTCGAGGACGGCCAGGTCCGAGTGGTCCCGCAGCTCCCGCTCACGCGCCCGGTCCCGGAGGTCGACCTTGTGCGCGGCCCGCACCCTGACGACGGTGGTATCGGTGAGGACCGCGAACAACTCCGCGTTCTCGCGGCTCAGACCCCGGTAGCGATCGGCCGGAGCAAAGCAGGAGACGGCCTCGGCGGGGAGGTCGGAGCCGGCCGCGATAAGCCCGGCGACCAGCCACCGCCGGAACGGGGTGTCCCGGGTGCGCCAGGCCGGGTCGTAGTCGTCGGACTCGGCTTGGGGATTGTCGAGATCGCCGACCAGCCACCCACGAAACGGCGAGTCCCCGGCGCTCCGGGACGGATCGTGGGCGTCGTACTCGGGAACGTCGAAACCGGAACCTACGGCAGCCATGGACCAATCCTCTCCACAGCCGCGGTGGGGTACGCGAGACCCACCCGAACGAGTGGAACCCGGGCCGAGGCCGGCGGCGCCCCGGACACCGTCGTCACCGTACCCATCGCCGAACCCGTGCCGGGCGCAGCCGTCGCCGTCGACCTGGTCGCCCTCACCGACAAGCGCATCCGCTCGGGTACGTTCCTGGGAACCGCCGACCCCGCCGTCATGACCCGTGTGTCCGCCGCACTGCGCGTCGACCTCGAACTCACCGACTGAACCGAGTGACCCTCTCCTCGGCCGGTACACACCGGCACGGGGCGAGGGAACGCCGCAGGTCCGGCCGAGACTCGGGAGCCGCCCCGGACGACACGACGGACAGCGAACGCACCATCGGCGGTGGCGTTCGGAGCCCGGATCCGGTGACGACGTTCCGGGTCGTGTCGGGACGGTGGCGGGCCGGGATCGTAGTGATCGTCGACCGCGGGCGGCACGTGTCCTCGGGGTCGAACGCGATACGTGGGCGGTTGGTGATGCAGGCCGTGATTCGCGGGTGGTGGGCTTGACGGGACGGCTGCTGTGGCGCGACGCGGTGGACGGACGGACACGCTCGTGAGTGCCGCAGCTCTTCGCCCGCCACGGGGACGGCCCGCGCGGCCGGCCGATTGCCCGGGCTCGCCCGGTGCGGGCGGGGTGCGGGCGCTGCAGGCCGCGGCGGTGATGGCCGGGGCGTGTACGCGGGTCGGCTGGGTCTATCGGCGGTTGGGGCCGCCGGATCGGGTGTCGGCGGCGAACCTGCGGTGGCCAGCCGGGTATCGACTTCCACGTCCTGTGGCACGGGTGGTTGGTGGCAGCGAGCACACATGCAAGTGCGGACGGGATCGAGCACGTTGCCGGCGACGCCAACGACCGGACGCTATTCGCTATGCTTCAGCCGGGGTGGGGAGAAACTTGCCGGCGGCTGGCCGATGTCCGGCCCGCCGGTGTGCGGCGTCGGGACGTAGCCCTCGGTCGGTGCGGGCAGCGCATCGACACAGGCCGTCGAACAGGCGTTGACCAGCAAGGGCAGCACGTCGGCGCCGGATGTCCACAGTGAGATCCACACCTGGCGCAGGTTCGCACCGTGGACACGCTCGTCGCAGACGCTGCACGTGCGGATCGCAGTGGCGCCCCACACCCCGGGGTCGACGTCGTCGAGGTCCACGGCCCGATCACCGGTTGCCGCAGCCCGGAGCGGCGGAAACGGCGGCCGCTGCTTGTAGTTGCCGTAGACGGCACGGGAGCTGACCGTGCTGCGCCGAAGATTGAGGCACCGGGTGATCTCGTACGGGAACCAGTGCAGGCGGTATGAGGTGTACGGGGTGAACTCCTCGAGGCTCGTCATCGCACCGATCTCGGGCGGGATACGCACCAGGTTGCTTCCGTACAGCACGAGGTGTTTCACCGAGGTGAGTTCGGCGATGGTCGCCGGGAGCGTAACGACCTGGCGCCGCTGCTCCGCGGTGAGTTCCACCAGCGGCTTGAAGACCTCCCGTCCGTCGGCCGCGGCCTCTTCGATCAGTTCGAGAAGGCGGATCCATCCCGGTGCGGTGGTGTCCTGACGTTCCGGATGGAAGCGGGCCGGCGACTGTGTCCGGGAGACGTATTCGATACACCCGCATCTCTCGCGCGCCGGACCCTGATCGCCGGGCCCGGTGGCATCGGCCCACCGGTTGGGAAACACCTGCGGCTTCGAGTCCTCACTCATCGGCTCACAGTAGACGTCACGGCCGGAGAGACGTAGAGGGGGTCCGGAAGGGTCGTTCAGGGAAGCCGACTTGGTAGTCGCCTGTCTCGGGGGATGCGGGCCACGCGCTGTGTACGAGACGGATCCGTCCGATGTGGAATGGGAGGTCCTCGCCCCTCTCGTGCCGCCGCCGAGGCCGGGAGGTCGACTAGGCATCCCCGGCGCGAGATCCTCAACGCGCTCTCGTATCGGCTTCGGGCTGCTGCGCATGGCGCCTGCCTCGGCACGACTTCCGGCCGTACCGGACGGTCTGCCGCTACTGGCGCAGGTGGCGGACCGAGGGACGATCGGAGGCGATCCCGGGCGCGCTCCGGGAGCGGGAACGCGCCGGTCGGGGCCGTGATTCGACCCCAGGCTCCGGGATCGTGGACAGCCAAAGTGTCAAGGGAACGGAACGGTGGGCCAGAGCAATCCCGGCGGCGGTGCCGTAGCCGGGCGAAACCAGGGCGGTGGACGCGGCGCTGTCGCCCGCGAAGACGGCCGTCCCCCATCCCGCCCGGCCGACATGGCCCGACGTGCTGCGCTTCGCCGCGCCCGGTTGTTCGCCCGCGATCGGCTGATGACGTTGGACGAACACCTCAGGGGCGCTGCCGCCCGGCCGGTCGTCGTACCGGAGACCATCGTCGTGGACCGGGGGAAGGTCTTCCTGTCGAGGGTGTTCACCGCCGCGTGCGAAACGCTCGGGATCGGCGTGCAGCCCGCCCCGCCGTTCGCGCCGACGGCCAAAGGCATCGTCGAGCACACCTTCGGATCGATCAACTCCCAGTTCTGCCGACACCTCCCGGGATACACCGGCTCCGACGTCACCCGACGCGGCAGGAACGCCGAGCGTGAGGCGTGCCTCAGCGTCGCCCAACTCCAGGACCTGCTCGACGAGTGGTTGGTGCACTGGCATCAGCGTCCCCACGAAGGGCTGCGACATCCGGTGATGCCGAGGGTCGCGTTGACACCGAACCGGATGTGGGCCGCGCTCGTCGCGGTCGCCGGGTACGTACCGGTACCGCTGACCGGCGGCGACCACCTCGAGCTGCTGCCGGTGCGATGGCAGGCCGTCACCGAACGCGGGATCCGCATCGACCACCGCACCTACGACCACGAAGTCCTGGGCCCGCTTCGCGGGCAGTCCTCCGGGATCGTCGCCCGAGGCGGGAAATGGGAGGTCCACCACAACCCCCACGACGGCCGCCAGGTGTGGGTCCGCCTGCCCGACGGCGAGTTGACGGAGATCCCGTGGATGCGCCGCGACCACACCCACCACCCGTTCGACGAACGCACCTGGCAATACCTGCGTGCCACGGTCGCCCCTCATACCGACGCCGACACCCACGAGGCGAACCTCGCGGAAGCCCTCGACCGGCTCATGCGCCGTGCCCGCGCCGGACACGGCACCCGCACCGAACAACGCCTCCTCGTCCGCGGCACACCCACCGGATCCCCCCGCCGGGACGCCCCGTGCACGAAGGGCGGGGGCAGGACCTCGGCGACAGCGTCCCGGGGACAGGCGAGGACGGTCTCGACGAACTCGACGACGGCCTCGACGAGTCACCGCTCCCAAGTCCGGATGCCGACGAAGACGACCCCGACTCCCCCGCACCGCCGTACCCGGGGTACGGGCTCTACGACGACCACGAGGAGGCCCTGAAATGGTGAGCCCCGGTGAACAGTCGGGCGACGACAGAGGCAACACGTGGGTACACATCGATACCGACACGACGGGACGCCGGCCGGTGACCATCTGGCAGGGCCGGCAGGACTTCGCGGCCGCACCGCCCCCGGTACCGCCCGGGCCCGACGCGCCGCCACGCGGCCGGGAAGAACGCCTGGCCTGTCACTCCGCGTTCGTGACCGTCCGCACCCCGACCATCGACCACCCTCGCCACGAACGTCCGCACGCCGATGCTCCCGGGCCCGGAGCCGCCGGCAACGGACCACCGCCCGACCGGCGTTGATCGCCGGCGGGCCCGCCGCCGCGGGCAAGACCACCGCCCTGCACCCGCGTCGGGCGCGCCTGCCACCTCGCGGAGACCGCCCGACGCGGCGCAGGGGGTGGAGGGGTGAAGGGCCGCGTGCCGGTGGCGTACGTCCTCGTACCGCCCGGCGCGACCGCGAAGGTTTTTGCCGCCGAATTCGCCCGCTACCTCGGCATCCCCGCCTAGGCCCGGATGGCGCAGGCCCAGATCACCGAAGCCGTGTGCCACACCTACCACCGGGCCGGCGTCCACCTCGTCCCCATCGACGAGAACCCGCCGTCCTCGACCCCGCACCACCACCGGCGCCGAAACCGTCGACCTGCTGAAAGACCTCACCGAACGCATCGGGGCGACATTCGTGTACGCGGGCATCGACGTGACCGCCACACCGTTGTTCGGGGGTGTACGCGGCGCGCAACTCGCCGGACGGGCCTCGTTGGTCGAGTGCGGTGCGCTCCCCGCACGGCTCGGCACACGCGAACCGTTCAAAGAGTTGATCGCCGGCGTGGAAACCGCAGAGCCTGCGGCAAAGCACACACCCAAGCCCTCCTCCGCCTCGCCCGACAACGCATCAACGTCCTGTTCGCCATGCTCAGAGAGGGAACCTTCTACGAATCCCGACCGGCCGAACCGGTCGCAGCGCGACCCGATCTCGGTTGACGAAAGACATAGAGGCGCCCCCACGCTCAGAAACTCAGCGGGTTCGTGGCGGCCGGCGAGCCGGGACGCCTTGTTCACCGAATCGGAACCGGTGTCGGACGCTTGCTCCCGATGTGCAACCGGACGGCACGGTGGTATCGGTGCAATTCTACGGAAGTACGGGATACATACCCCATGGTACCGTCGGGGAAGACGCCTTCCTTTATGCACAGCAAAGGTGGATCGAACGCGTGGCAAGCCGACAGGATTGGCTGGAAGCGGGACTGAATATCCTGGCGAGATCGGGCGCCAGGGAAATGACATTGGAAACCCTGATGGCAGAAATGGGGCTTACAAAGGGTTCCTTCTATCATCATTTCAAGGGTATGCCGGCATTCAAGACGGCCCTCATGAAGTATTACGAGGAACAGCTGACCGCGCGCTACATCGAACAGGCCGAACTGGGTGGCCCTCCCGCCCCGGAGAAGCTCCGGCGCCTTTTGGAACGCGTCGTCACGGAACCGCGTTCGGACCCGGAAGCCGCCATCAGGGCTTGGGCACTGCAGGACCCGGAGGTCGCGGAAACACAGGCACGGGTGGATCGTGCCCGCCTCGACTATCTGGAAGCCGTATGGCTCGAGTACAGCGGCGACGCGGAGCAGGCCAAGACGATGGGCCGCCTCCTCTATCTGCTCCGCGTGGGGGCTACGCACATCATGCCGCCGGTGGTCGGCGAGGACCTACGAGCTGTGTACAAGCAGGTGCTTCGCGACGTCGTCGAAGAGGATTCCTGACCGGAATGCGGCGGTACCTCCGGTGATGTAGACGCGGTTCCGATGAGTCGTTGATGGATACGGATTTTATCCTTGACTTCCCGACGACGTCCCCCGGCGGGGCCGCGGATGCGTTCACCGCCCGGTCCGCGTGAGCGTGTTGACGCGCGGGGTGGATGAGGTACGCCAGGCGCCGGCGCCACGGGTCGACGCTGACGAGCCATCTCTGCGCGAGCGGTGACGGGAGCAGGACGATGCCCTCGACGTCGGGCACGTCGAGGGTGCGCGTGTGCGTGATGTTCACGGCGCCGGACCGGTGGCGGATGCCCGCGTGCAGGGAGTCGAGCGCGGCCCTGAGTCCGGCGGTCGACGCGAGTAGGGCACGGTGGTCCGGGTCGGCCTCGGGGCGAGAACGGATCTCGGTCCACGACGGGGCCGGACAAGCGTTCCGGAACGCCTCCATCTCGCCCGCGACGCGGTGGGCGAACTCACCTTCTCCGCGTTCGAGATGGCGCCGGACGGTGGTGAGTGCGGACCGCCTGCGGGGGTCGCCTGCCGCGATCGACGGTTTCAGCAGCTTGTGCATCTGCCTGGGCGATGGTCGGCGCGGGTGTGGTGGCGATCCGGTGGAGTTCGGCGGTGAGGTCGGGTACCGCGCCGGCCTGCGTGCCGGGGGCATGAAGTCGGGGGTGTAGCCGCCGATTGGTGCACTGGCCTGGAACACGGACATGGGAGCACCCCTAGGGCAACGCACGCCGCGGGACCGCCAGTTGTCACCCGTGGCGATCTCACCTTCCGGCGTGCCGTACGCCGATCTCGGCGGCGCGACCGTGGCTGTGGACCTGGCGACCCACGAGCTGCTCAGTGACAAAGCTCCCGAAGCGCCCGTGTTCACCGACAACGGTTGGGGCATCCCGGCCAAGACCACCGGCGACGTCTTCGTGTTCCCGCCCCGCTGACCGCGCTTCACGGATTGGGCTGTTTCCCCCGTGCGACAGGAAGCGATCAGCACGCTGGCATACCATCTGGTATGGTATGGATGACGGAGGAGGTAGTTCATGGAAGCCGCAGCCCGCGACGAATTCCCCTGCGACGCCTACGTGCGGCCGCCAACTCGTCGGTACCACCGTGCCGTAGCCGTTGCTGCCCCACCCGCGGTGACGTTCCGCCGCCTGTGCCAACTCACGACGGCCGCGTACAGCTACGGAGACCGCGGCAGCGACGAGTTGACGCCCGGCGCGGACCACCTCGCGCGCGGCGGACCGTTCATGGTCTTCGAGATCGCCGAGTTCGAACGAGACAGGCACATCACCGGCGTGATTCCTGCGTCGAAACGACGCCTCTATGGGGATCTCGCGGTTACCTACCGCGTGGAGCACGCCGCCGAAGGGAGCCGCATCGTCGTCAGGATCGTCGCGGCCGCGCATGGAACGGCAGCGCGGTGCAGGGCTGCCATTCTGAGCGCCGGCGATGCAGTCATGATGCGTCGGCAACTCGAGCGACTGAGGAGTCTCGCGGAACGCGACGCTGCCCGAGCGGCCTGACATCTCAAGGGAAACCGGCGTCGCAGCGGGGATCGACCTGCGGGCGGGGCGTTGACGCCGGGCGAGAAGTTTTGTACGGACCTGCCACTGCCAATCCGTTCGAAATCACGGACATTGTAGGCAGTATGGTATTTCCTCGATTATTCACGGCTCGGAGGCGAAGGCGAAGGTGAACTCATGACGAGACTTGTGGCGTGGGTGCCGCGATTGACGGTTGGACTGGCGGTTGTTCATTTCGCGTACGCGCTGGCCGTGGACGATTACGTTTGGCCGCAGATGGTTCGCGACGGCCTTCTGGCAACTGCCGACGACCATGATTCGGTGGACTATCACCAGCGGGAATCCACGCTGTGGTTCTCTGTGGCAGGGATTCTCCTGCTGGCGTTGGGCACGCTCGGTCGGCACTGCCTGCGCACCACCGGTCGCCTCCCCGTGCAGATCGGGTGGTATCTGATGGCGAGCGGAGTGCTCTTGTCGGTCGTGGAGTTCCCGGTGACGGGCGGCTGGCTCGTTGCCGGGATAGGCATCCTGGCGCTGGCGGCGTCTCGGCGATCCGGTCCGGTTCCAGCAGCTCGTCCGGGTCGGAGCGGAAGGTGCTGAACATCTCGCGCGGCAGCGCCATGCGCCATGTACTCCACCTCACTTCACCCCGGGAGTACGCAACCGTATAACCGGACCATCCTCGTCTTATACGCTACCGTATATATGAACGGAGACGGCGATGCCAGCCGCTTGCGTCACGTTTTGATATGCGGTGTCCGGGCGCTCGAGGATGTCTTGCCGATGAAGCTTCCCGACGCCGCGTATACCGATCAGCCATGGCGCATCCACGAACTCACCCGCGACTTCCGGGTGGAGGACGTGTGGGCGTTCCGCACGCCCGGAGCCGGACCGGGCGTCTTTCCCACCATGCTCGCCGCGATGCGCGCGGCCGGCGGACTCGCGAAACAGACCGGGCCGGTCCGGTTCTTGTTCGCGGTGCCTGGAAACTCGGTGCCCTGCTCGGCTGGGAAGCCCGAGACCGGCATCGCGGCACGGGTTCCCTCCCTGCGCGACCGTCTGTCCGCCGACCTGTGCGAAGCCCCGGGCCCCGAGTCCGACCGGGTTCCCCTCATGCCCGTGTACGAACTCGACACCGACTGCGCCCGCGAGTTGGCGAACAAGACCGTCCACACGGCCTCGTCACGCGCCTTCCGCGCGGCGGCGCCGTCGAGTTCGCCGTCGCTCTCGAGTCGGGGCCGGTGATCGCGGCGACCGGTTTCCTTGTCGGCGGCGCGGGTGCGACAGCCCTGGCCCTTGTGGTGGGACCTGTGGTCGGGTCCCGTGCTCTGGACAGGGTCGCGGCCTCGATATGTGGACGCGCGCCGGCGGTGCGCAGGCATGGGGCCGGGATCGGAACGTCATCCTGGGGGGTGCGGTGCTCGACACCGGCGACATTCAAGTCTTCCTCGGCCTGGACGTGGGCGAATCCGACCACGACGGCCACGGCCTCAGCGACATGGGCCGACGCGTTGTGTTTCGCCCACGCCTGGCTGCTCTCGCGCGATCGGCTGAGGACGACGGCGAACGCCTCGGGGGCGCGGCGGTGCGGTCGGTCCCGTGGTGCCGGAGACGATCGTCGTGGAGCGGGGGAAGGTGCTCGTGTCGGGGGCGTTCGCCGCGGGCCGTGGGGCGTTGGGGGTCAGCGTGCGGCCGGCTCCGGCGTCGGGGGGTGGACCGCGATGGCGATCTTGCCGCGTGGGCGTTTGCGGCCCTCGGCGGCAGGGCCGCCTTCCAGCAGCGTGTGGGCCTGTGCGATGTCGGCCAGTGGTAGCACGGCGCCGATCACCGGCCGGAGTTCGCCCTGGTCGACCAGCCGACCGAGGGCTTCGAGCTTCGCCCGGCCGGGGCTGACGAAGAGGAAGTGGTAGGTCGCGTTCACGCCCCACGCGGCGAGCAGGTTCTGGGGTTCGGGGATGTCCACGATGGACACCACGCGGCCTCGGTCGGCGAGGACCTCCGGGCTGCGGGCGAGGGTGTCCCCGCCCACCGTGTCCAGCACCACGTCCACACCACCCAGCGCGCGGACCCGCGGCGCGTAGTCGCCGGCCGAGAAGTCGATCGCGAGGTCGGCTCCCAGTCCGGTGACGAACTCGTGGTCCCTTGCCCGCGCGGTGGTCACCACCTCGGCTCCCAGCGCGGCGGCGACCTGGACGGCGACCGAGCCGACCCCGCCCGCTCCGCCGTGCACCAGGACCCGTTCCCCGGCCCGCACCCCGGCGCGTTCGACCAGCGCCTCCCATACCGTCACGCCCACGAGCGCGAGAGCTGCGGCCTCAACGTGCGACAACCGTGCGGGCTTGCGGGCTACCAGGGCCTGGTCGACCACGTGGAACTCGGCGTAGGTTCCCTGTCCGGCGAATATCGGCGCCAGGTACCAGACCTCGTCGCCCGGCCGGAAGTCGCCTGCCCCGGGGCCGGTGGCGACCACCACGCCGGACACGTCGTTGCCGATCACCGCGGGCAGCGCCACCTGGTCGCGGTAGTCGCCGCGCCGGGTCTGCAGGTCGAGCGGGTTCACGGACGTGGCCAGCACGCGCACCAGCACCTGGCCGGGTCCGGGAGTGGGCCTGGGCAGTTCTCTGGTGGCGAACGCGGTGTCCGCGTCACCGAAGCGGACGAGTTCCATCACACGCATCGAAGTCGGCATGCGGCGACCTTAGATCGACGTATTGCGAATCGTCAATATGTATGTGCGTTACGATCACCGCATGTTCTCGGAGGCGGAGTTGGTGGCTGTGTTCCGGGCCCTGTCCAACCCGACCCGCCGTCAGATGCTGGTCTGGCTCAAGGACCCGATGAGTTTCCCCGGCCAGGAGCGCGACGACGTCGAGATCGGCGTCTGCGTGACCGACATCGCGCAGCGCACGGGCCTGGGACAGTCGACCACCTCGCAGTACCTCGCGATACTGCGGCAAGCGGGACTGGTGGTCGCCACCCGGCGGGGCAAGTGGACCTACTACCGCCGCGACGAAGCGAACATCACCCGTCTGCTGGAGACCCTGCGCGACGTGTTCTAGATCCGGGGTTGCGTGAGGTCCCGGAAGTGCCGGTGGCGCGGCGGCGGTGGGCGGGTGCGGCGCGGCGGGGTGGCGCGGGGTGGAGTGGATCCCGGGGAGGTGTTCGGCATCGCGGGCGGGGTGCCGGTGGTGGGAGTCGGCGCCAACCCGGGAGCGGGAACAGGGATGGCTGCGGCGGCTCCACGCGGCCGCGGGCGGGGACGCCGGGGGCGATGCGAGTGGTGGAGGCTGGTCGGGCGGGACGCGGTCGTCTTCCCCGAGGTGGTCGCGGTGACGGACGCGCACTGCTCGATCCGGTGTTGGTGGTGTGCCGGGCCGCGTGCTGCGGGGGGACGTGGTCGTGCCCGGTCCGCGGCCGGCGGACCGGTACGTCTGCCTGGGGCATGGGGCGTGCGCACGACGCAGGTGGCGCCCGACCACGGATGGGGCTGCCCGTCCGCGAAGCCGTCGCACCCCACCCGTCCCCCGAGCCGGGGCGAACCGCCGGGCTCACGCCCGCAATGCGGTCCACACCCAGGCGCCACCGACGCGTACGTACAGGCGCGTGTTGGTGGTGTCGACGGCCATCGTGCCGTCGAGCGGCGGGTATTGGAACGACGCGTCGGTGACCGGGCCCGTGACCAGGCGCAGCGGTGGGTTCGGCTGGTTGCGGGTGGGGATGGCGCCGCTCGCCTGTCCGCCGGTGTTGCCGTACGAGTTCTCGACGCGGAAGTCGCCGGTGGAGCTCTGCTCGTAGTAGATGTGTGTGCCGACGGGCTTGATCCCGTACATGCCGTTGACGTTGCGCAGAACGCCGGTCTGGCCTTTCGCCGAGTACAGGATCACACCGGAGTTGACGGTTGCCGTCGTGCCGCACGCGATGAGGGTGTTCTCCAGCGCGCTCGCGGACGGAGCCCAGTCGATGATGTTTTGGGGAGTGCCGTATCCGGTGGCGAAGTTGCCCGCGTACGCGTAGATGTTGCCGGCGAATACGTGTCGGCAGGACGCGTCGACCTTCAGGTGCGGCCCGCCCTTCATCGCGGACGTCTCGAACTTGCAGTCGGTGATGTGGATTCCGTTGGGGTTGTTGGTCCTCGCGGTGCCTTGGGTGACCCACAGCGCGCCGGTCCCGAAGTTCTCCAGGCGGCAGCCGATCAGGTGGACCTGGTTGACGTTGTCGTTGCTGTAGCCCCACTCCTGGGCGTTCGCGGCCGAGGAGTTCCGCAGCCAGACGTTGGGGTGTTGCCTGCTGTCCGCGGGGCCGGTGCAGGATTCCACGACCATGTTGTAGAACCGCGAGTCCCACAGTTCGACGGCGTCCACGGCGATGTCCGAGTTGCTCGTCAGATACACGTCGCGGACGTAGGTGTTGTTGCTGTAGTAGAGCTCGAGCAGCAGGCCCGTCCTGCCGTTTCCGCTGAGGCCGAGGTCCTCGACCGCGCAGTAGCGACGGTGCGTGGCGCCTTTCGCGTCGAGCGAGGGGCCGGTGCCGGAGATCCGCAGAAGGATGCCGTCTGCCTTCTTGACGAGCATGGCGGCCTTGCTCCCCGCGCCGACCAGGCGTACGCCGTCGCCGCCCACGGACAGCGCGGCGGCGGGCTTGCCGGCGACCGGCCTGGGCGTCACCAGGTATCGGCCCGCCGGGAAGTAGACCGTGCCGCCCGCCCGGGCCGCGGCGTCGATCGCCGATTGGATGGCCGTGGTGTCGTCCGCGACGCCGTCGCCGATCGCGCCGTGCACCTTGACGTCGTACCAGTCCACGGCGTTGCCCGCCGCGGTCGCCGAGTCCGACGTGGTCGCCACGAGCGCGACCCCCGCCGCGCCCGCCGTCACCGCGCCGGCCAGGAACGCCCGACGGCCTCCGGCTCCCCGCTGCCGCCCCGTTCCGTTGGACGAGTGCTCACCGCTCATTGCCATACCCCCGTGAATCGCCTGACTTCGGGGGATGATGCCAGGCCGCGTTCTCTCCCGTTGTATCCGCGCGAACCGGCCACGCGGGCCCGCGTGTTCGGGACACATCGAGTATTCGGTCGACGTCGTCACGGCGCCGGGAACCGACGGGCCCGAACGCCGGACCGGCCGATTTTCCACCGATGTGCCGGAGGGCGGCGGCATCGAGCGCGTGAGCGGGCGCGTCCACCTGACGAGGCCGCCGGACGAGGCCACCCGGGCCACCGAGCCCGCGTTCCCGCGTTCCCGCAAACTGACGGCAGGTCATCATCGAGCCCGCGTTCCCGCGTTCCCGCAAACTGACGGCAGGTCATCACCGAGCCCGCGAACCCTCCGAGTGACGGTCCCGTGTGCGCCTCCTGCGACGAACGGGGTCTGCGCCGAGGCGAATCCCCCGTGACAGCGCCGAACGGCTGCGGGGGCCGTGGCCGCCACGCCCGCCGCCGGCGCGCCGTTGACTGTCGTCGGCGGCGGCGGCGTTCTACGGGGTGTGGGGACGAGCGAATCCGGACTGGTGGCTCGGGTGGTCCGGGGCTTGCGGCACATGCGGGGTGGTGGATTCGCCGCGAGGTCGGCGGTGGCCTCGGGGCCGGGTGTTGGTCAGGAGGGTGTCGAGGGCGTCCCGGGATGCCTCCAACGCCGCCATCGACGCGTTGATCCGGGCTCGCTGTTGCTTGAGTCGCTCGACCAGTCCCGGGCAACTGGACGGGACGGGGTGTCCGCCGTCGTCGTGGACGCAGTGCAGGACGCGGCCGATGACCGCGGTCGGCAGGCCGGCCGCCAGGAGCAGGCGGATATGGCGCACCACGGCGACGTCGGAGGCCGCGTACTCCCGGAAACCGTTCGCCGACCGCAGCGGACGGAGCAGGCCCTGTTCCTCGTAGTAGCGCAGCAATCTGCGGCTCACACCGGCCTCTTCGGCCAGTTCCCCGATACGCATGAGACTCCCTCGACGCTGTCGGTGACGCCACACCGCCCGCCCTCGCGATCGGGCGTCGTGGACGATGGCGAAACGGCGTGCGCCGCTCGCGGATTCCCGACCGCGACGCCTCGACTCGGTCCGAGTCCGCGTGTGTGCGACTCCCCTGGGCCCGGGACGCGTTTCGAGGTGGGCGACCGGCACGCGGCGCGTCGACCCGGCGCAGGACTTGACCTTCACATCGGTGTGACGATCTAGCGTCCCGCGTGACGAACCTCCGCGAGGGCGGGGGAGCACGAAGGGAGACGGCGATGCCGGGAGTGATCATCATCGGCGCGGGGCCGGGGATCGGTGGGGCGGTCGCGCGGAGATTCGCGGCCGAGGGGATGCCGATCGCGCTCGTCGCGCGCACGCGCGCGTCGCTGGACACGGTCGCCGCGTCGATCGCCGACCACGACGTTCCCGTGACGCGGTGGTCGGCGGACGTCGCGGACGAGAGCGCGCTGCGCGCGGCGATCGACGCGGCGATCGACGCCATGGGGTCGCCCGATGTCGTCGTCTACAACGCCGCGATCATCCGCTCGGACACACCCGGGCAACTCACGACGCTCGAACACGGCCGCACCTGGGCGGTCAACGTCCTCGGCGCCTTGACCGCCGCCACCCACACCGCCTCCGCCCTCGCCGAACGCGGCGGTACCTTCATCGTCACCGGCGGCATGCCCGAGCCCAAGGCCGACTACGTCAGCCTCTCGCTCGGCAAGGTCGGGCTGCGGGCCCTGGTCACGATGCTGGACCAGACATACGGCCCCGACGGCGTACACGTCGCCGGCGTCACCGTCGCGGGACCGGTCGCCCCCGGTACCGCCTTCGATCCCGACGACATCGCCGAACACTATTGGCGGCTGCACCGCCAACCGCGGTCCGCGTGGCAGCGCGAGGTCGTCCACGACGGACGCACCGACGAACGCACCGACACGGGCCACCGCGTCGGGGGCGATCGGGCCGGAGGAACCGCCACCACACCCGACACCGACCGCGACGCGCCCGCACGTGTCGTCGGCGACTGGCTGGACCGCTTCCGCATCGCCTTCGACGCACACCGCGTCGGCGACATCACCGAACTGTTCCACCCCCAAGCCCTGTTCCAGGGCATCGACGTCGAAGCGGCCTTCGGCCGGGACGCCATCGGTGACTACTACGCGTCCGTCGTCCCCGGGACCACGGCAACGCCACGGCTCCTGCACGCGCACCGACTGGACGACCGGACGGTGACGGCGCTGGCCGACGTGGACTTCTCCCCACCCACCGGGGACGCGGTCCCGGTGCGCGTGTCCATCGTCGCCCACCGCGTCCCCGGCGGCTGGATCGCGCGGCACTACCACGCGGCCCGGCGGGTCACGACGGGACCACATCCCTCCTGACACGGGCATCCCGTCCGGCCTCGGAGGCGAGGTCGGGCGGGAAGTCCGACGCGTGGTCGGGCGCGAAGTCGGTACGAGACGAACCGGTCTCGACAACTCGTATGTGCGGCCCGACGGGAGCGCGGTGCGCGCCGACGACACGCACGGCGGCGCGCTCCGCCCGATGGGCTGAACTGCTCGACGGCGCGCCGGTCGGTGGCGACGGGCCTGCCTGCGCAGCGTCGGGTTGCGTTGCGGGTTGAGGGCGCGTTGCCGTGGATGTCTCGCAGCCGGTGGTGCCCGCGGTGTGGGTCGCTGAGCGCTTGAGGGGTCCGCGCCGGGTTCGTCCGGGATCAGGGCGCCCGGCGCCGGGTTGTGGGTCAGGGTGGGGGCCGGGGTGGGGGCGTGGGCGGAGGCCGGGGCCGAGGCGGATAAGATGATCTTGGATTTCCTTCGCCCCGTGGTTCCGTGCGTCCGAGACAGGCAGACGATGATCGAACGAATTCTGCCTCCCGGAACCGTCGTCGCGGAGGCGTTCGGCGATCCGCCGGGGCCTGCCCTGTTTCCCGAGGAGGAGGCGATGCTCCCGGACAAGACCGCCCCGGGACGGCGCAGGGAGTTCACGACCGCCCGAGGATGCGCCCATCGCGCTCTGGCCGAACTCGGATGTGCGCCCGCACCGTTGCTCAAGGGTCCGAGCGGGGCGCCTTTGTGGCCGGACGAGGTGACCGGCGCGATCACTCACACCGACGGATACCGCGGCGTCGTGGTGGCGCGAGTGGCAGACATCCTCAGCATCGGGATCGACGCCCAGGCCGGGCGGATCCAGGAGACGACGTATCCAGTCATGGGGCGGCCGGCGGAACTGCGCCGACTGGCCAAGCTTCAAGCCGAGCGACCCGAAGTACCCTGGGACCGCGTCCTGTTCAGCGCCAAGGAGGCGGCGTACAAGGCGTGGCATCCGCTCACCGGGATCTATGTGGGCTTTCGGGGAGCGGACGTGCTGATCGACCCGGATCGAGGGACGTTCCGGGTGAACGTGCTCAACGCCGTCGGCCCCAAGGTGAACGGCCGTCCACTGACCGGCGTTTCGGGACAATGGATGGTGGAGGACGATCTGGTCCTCACGGCGGCGAGCGTGATCAACTCCGACCGATACCGCCCCGGGGCACGCGCCGAGGGTACGTCCGTGGCCGTCCTCGCCGGCCGTGGCTGGTCACCCGCGAGGGCGACCTCCGGTCATGTACGCCCTGCCCCCGCGCCCCGGATGCCGCGCTCGCTCACCCCGCATTCCCGGCACCCGGCGAGCGCTCCGGCGGCGATCCCTCGCACGGACGTCCAGCGCGGCGTGCAGATGTAGGCGGAGGCCGTCGGGCGCGCTCGCACTCCTTCGAGGATCCGGCCGCGCCCCCACAGTGCCCGCCGCACCCGCACATTGCCGGCCGCGCCCGCGCAGTGTCGTGCCGACCGGTTTCGCGGCTGCGGGATCGCCGGCGAACGCATGCGTGTCGGCGGAAACGCCGCCGGGCGAGTCCTTGGGCGGTGGGAACGGCGCCCCTTCCACATTTGGGTGGGCGAACTCGTGCGAAGCCGGACGCCGGCCGGGCGGCGTCGACCGCCGCATTCGGCTCTCGGGTGGGGGCTCTCCCCCTGCTGCCTTCCGGTTGGCGGCGCGGCCCGGATCTTGACGATCATCGGTGTCGACTGCGAGCATCGGCGACATGCAGACGCGACCGGTACTCACGCGGCGACGCCATGTCGACCTCTCGCGTGTCTCCAGCGCCTGCTGTTGCGCCGAGGCCTGATCCCGGGTTCGACCCCGCAGGCCCGCCCCCCTTTCCCGCGCCCTCGTCCACCGGTGGACGGCGGTGGTCGCGCGATCACCGCAGCGCCTGAAAGCTGCGTCCGGCGCACCCGGCCCATCCGATGTGCCCGTTGCGTGCGTCGCGTACGTCGCGTTCAGGGGTGGCATCGGTGTACCGAGGATGTCGGCAGCATCCGCGATCGGCGTTATCCGCAACGGGAGTTCCGCATGCCGGCGCCTGCCGACGACCGCGTCTTCTTCGCGATCGTGCGCTCCGAACCGCGGGCCTGAGCGTTCACGACGACGACGGGGACGAACCTCGGCCGGCGCCTCACCGAGAGCGGCAGCTTCACCCCTCGACGGGGTGCACGCGGCGCGGTCCTCGGCGGTCGGCCACGGCGCGCCCCGCCCCGACCCGACCCGCACGTACAACACCCTCACTGTGCCGACGATCCAAGACGATCCAAGCGGAGTCTTCCCGTGCCCCTCACCTTTCACTGGTTTCTGCCCACCAACGGCGACAGCCGGCATGTCGTCGGCGGCGGCCACGGGGCCCCGGTCACCACCTCCGGGCGGGACCGGCCGCCGACGGTCGCGTACCTGAGCCAGATCGCCCGCGCCGCCGAGGATCTCGGCTTCGTCGGGGCGCTCACCCCCACCGGAGCCTGGTGCGAGGACGCCTGGTTGACCACCGCGATGGTCGCCCAGCACAGTGCGCGGCTGAAGTTCCTGGTCGCGTTCCGGCCCGGGTTCGTCTCGCCGACACTGGCCGCGCAGATGGCATCCACCTTTCAACGCCACACCCGTGGACGGCTGTTGCTCAATGTCGTCACCGGAGGCGAGAGCCAGGAGCAGCGTGCCTACGGCGACTTCCTCGACAAGGACGACCGCTACCGGCGTACCGGTGAGTTCCTGGAGATCGTGCGCGGCCTGTGGGCGGGCAAGACCGTCGACGTGCGCGGCGACCACCTCCGGGTCGAGGCCGCGGCGCTGGCCCGGGTCCCGGATCCGGTGCCCGAGGTGTACTTCGGCGGTTCCTCGGCTATCGCCGGGGAGGTCGCGGCCCGACACGTGGACGTGTACCTCACCTGGGGCGAGCCGCCGTCCCGGGTCGCGGAGAAGATCGCGTGGATCCGCGGGCTGGCGGCGGAACACGGGCGCGTGCTGCGCTTCGGCATCCGCCTGCACGTGATCACCCGCGACACCTCGGCACAGGCGTGGGCGGAGGCGGAGCGGCTGTTGGCCGGTTTCGATCCCGAAACGGTGAGATCCGTACAGGCGGGCCTGGCCCGCAGCGAGTCGGAGGGGCAGCGACGGATGCTGGCACTGCACGGCGGCGGCAACCGGGACGGCTTGGAGATCCATCCCAATCTGTGGGCCGGGATCGGGCTGGTGCGCGGGGGCGCGGGCACGGCGCTGGTCGGCAGCCACGCCGAGGTCGTCGAACTGATCAAGGAGTACGCGGCGTTGGGGATCGAGGAGTTCGTGCTCTCCGGCTATCCGCATCTGGAGGAGGCGTACTGGTTCGGGGAGGGGGTGCTGCCGAGGCTGGCCGCGGAGGGCCTGTGGCGGCACCCGGACGAGGAACGGGCGGGCGTGGCCGGGGACGTTCCGTAGGGGGACGTTGCCGTAGGCGGTGAAGGGGAAACCCGTCCGGACCTGCCCGATGTGCGTGTGCCGCCGAACCCGGGTGCCGCCGATGGGGCATGGGCGTATCCGCCCGCGCACGGCATGTGGTGCTCGCGCCATCGGTATTGGGCCGGTGTGCCTCGGCTGCCGGGCTCCTCGACACCGGTGCGCTCGACGCGATCGGCGTTCCGTCGCCGGCCGTGGTCGGAGAAATCCGCTTGACCCCTGGCGCCCGCACGTTCGAGGGTTCACGCATGACGACCACACTCCGTCTCGAGAAGATCACCCCTGGCAACTTCGATGAGGCCGTTGGCCTGCGGGTACGCCCGGATCAGGCGCATCTGGTCGCTCCGGTGGTGAAGTCGCTCGCCGAGGCGTACGTGCATCCGGATACGGCCTGGCCTCGTCTGATCCTTGACGGCGACCGGGCCGTCGGGTTCCTCATGGCGTTTTTCGACATCGACATGGCGTTCTTCGACGACGAACCGGCCGAAGACCGGAACCGGGTCGGGGCCGCGGGGGACGGAGGCGGGGACACGGGCGGGGGCGCGAAAGCGGTCGATCTGCGTTCGGGTCTGTGGCGGCTGAACATCGCGGCCGGGGAACAACGCCGCGGATACGGCCGGTTCGCGGTCGCGTCCGTGGCCGACGAGATCCGACGCCGCGGCGGCACCCGCCTGACGACCAGTTGGCACCCCGGCGACGACGGACCGGAGGGCTTCTACCTGAGGCTGGGCTTCCGGCCGACGGGAGAAACCAGCGGAGACGAACGGATAGGCGAACTCGACCTGTCCTGAGCCCCCGTCCACCGGACCTCGAAGCCCCCACCCGGCGGGGGTCGAAATCCCGACCCTCGCGCCTCGAAGTCCCGACCCTCCCCGGGGTTCGGAACCCCGACCTTGCGGACGGGTCCCGGCGACTGCGACACCGACACGAAGCGGCCCTCGTACGGACGAGGCCGCCCCTCTCTTGTGGAAGCCCCGACGGCGCGAGTCCGCTGGACGGTCCCGGCGACTGCGACTCCGACACCGACACCGACGGCCTCCACACGAACGGGCCCGCTCCCCTTGTCGAAACGGCCTCGACGACGCGAACGACGCGACAAGGTGCCCGGGGGGTGTGGGGCACGGCGGCGTAACGTCGGGCCTGCCGGAGTCCCCGGCGCCTGTCGCTCGGAACGATCACCGCGCGTGTGGGTGTGAACGCCCTTGGTCCGGGGGGAATGCGTTGCGCGACCGCGCGGACGTGGTTGGCGGCGACGGGGTCTGGACGACAGCGGCGGCGTTCTTGACGCGTCGGGCGAAGCGCGGCGCCCGGGAACATCCCCACCGACAGCGCCGCAGCCTGCCACGACCGCCTCCCCCCTCGGGGGATGACCGGCGCGCGGCCCACGAGCCGGATTGCCCGCCGGCAAGGGCCCGTTCCCACCTCCGGGACCCGGCCCCGGACACGAAGGGACCGGAAGCGCCGGGCAGCCGGCGCACGGCCTCTTCCCCCGCCACCGCCGGATCGACGAGGCCCCCTCGCCCGTGCCCTCGGCGCTGACGGTGTATCGGCCCTTTCGGGCGGCGGCTCGATCACCGTGGGCTCCGGATGCGGAGGAGGCGGGCACCGTGTCGACGATCCGGCCATGGGGATCCTCCGGCAGGCCCCGGGGCATCGCGGTGGGTCGCGCGGGAGGTCGTCACAGGGCACCCGGCCCCATCGAAATCCTCGCCCGCCGGTTCGACGGCTGCGAACCGGCCGCCACGATGCGCGCGGCGATCAGCGATGGCCGCGTCGACGGGATCGAACGAGTGTGAGACGTCCGGCACACAGGTGGAGGCGGTCGGGTGCGGTCGGGTCCGGTCGTTACGAACTCGGCCGCCAACCGGCCGGGGGCTTCGTCGCAGCGGCCGCGAGATCGACTTCATTCACCCCCACGCTTCGCCTCCCCAGTGTGCCGAAGGAGGCCCACCCGTGAGCAGGAGGCCCCCCGGGACGAAGCCGGTCGTCGATGTGCGGCTCCGCGCTGCGGTGCCTTCGGCGGCGTCGGTGAGGCGCGGGGCGGGGCGGGCGCGGGGGTGACGGCGACACCGGTGACGACCTTGGTGGTGGTGTCAGGGGATGTGCCGATACAGCGGTGCCGTCGGCGTTGGCATCGACGGTGAGGCGCGGGCCGGGAAGGGTCGGGTGGGCGCGTGGCGGCGGCGCGTGGCGGCATTGCCTCGCGCTGTCTTGGATGACGATGTCGAGACTGCCGGTGAGTGAGGCGGTGTGGGACGGGACGAGTGGAACCGGCGCGGCGCGGGGCGGGGTGGGGTGGGTGAGCTGGGGTCGGGTGGGCGTGAGTGGCAGCGGTGGCGTAGTTGCGGCGCGGCGGCCGGGGTGTGCGGTTCGCGGTATCGGGCGGTGCGGGCTGTGCCGGGGACGGGCAGCGCGTTTGGGTGATCTGCGGTCCGTGTTGATCGACCGGCGGGTCGCACTCGGTGTGCACGTCGCCGACGGGGCTCGCACAGCCCGCACGGGCGGGGTGCTCCCAGCGATACCGGCGCCCGTTCCTCCGGGGCGGCCCTCCTTCGCCTCGGTGTGCTCCGGGAGTTTGGGGGGTGGGGTTGGCCGCGAGTCTGCGGTGGGTGGGGCGGCGTTGTCGGCGATGTGTTCGGGCGTGGGTTCATCGGGAATCGGTGATGTCGGCCTTGTTGTCGGGGAGTTCGGGGGCCTCGATGTCCGGTGGTCGGGATCGGTTGACCTTTTGGTGTGAGCCGCTGCAAAGCGTTTGAAGTCGGGCATCTATCATCATCATCCGTTTCCGGTTCCCCGGAACGTCGAGCCGGGGAAGGCGGCGATTGCGCACGGCGTCATCGGCCCGAACCGCTCGGACATCCGAGTCGGTACAGGGCGGTGGATCGCGGTGGATCGGCAGTCGGAAGCGAAGGCCACGCCTCCCGAGGTGGACAGCGAGAGGCTTGCGCTGGTGCTTCGTGACACCTATGCGAAGCCGGGTACGTCGACGTGGAGAGGCAACGGCAAGGCGTCGGCGGCCCTCGCCCACGAACTCGGCACGGGGGAGCGCACCGGCAACGACCGCTTCCACGCGGTCGACGTCGCCGACCTCCTCGGCCGGTATCACAAGCTGCTGCGCCACGACCGTACGCTCACCGAACGCGACCACCTGGTCGCCGTCACCGAGTCCACCGAGTTGTGGAGCGCGCTTCAGGCACCCGACGAAGCCGGCGCGATCACCCGGTGGTTGCTCGGGAATCCCGCACGAGTGCGTACCGTCCTGGACGTCGCCGACCGGGTCCGGCGCGATCCCGACCTGGCTCCGGCCACCGGATCCCGGTTCGAGGCTTCCCCGTACGGCAGGCGCACCCTGATCGCCGCCGCACCGCTGCGGGGACTGCTCCGAGACCTGGGGGCCGCGAGGAGAGGTCGCGGAGCGGCGCCGCCGGCCACTGCCGGTCTCGATCCCACCCGTATCGCGGCTGCCGGCCGGCCGACGTCGAGCCGCTCCCCCATCGAACCCGGCGACGGCCGCCCGGGCCCGGCCGCCGCCCCGGCGCAGCCCCATCGGAGGCGGGAGCGCCCCGGGCCGGAACCGGGATCCTGACCCGAACCCGGCTCCACCGACCCACCAGCACCATGAGCGCGAGGCCGCAGGATGACACGATCCCGATACGAATACGGACGAACCCGGCCCGCATCCGGTCGGCTGTTCAATCGGCTCTGGCGCGCGTGCCCCGCGGCTCGGCCCCACCTGGACCGACTGGCACACGAGGCCGGGCTCGACGCCACGCCGGCGGAGCGTGCGATCCCCGGTTCGGTCACGCTTGGGCTCAACCCGTACAGCGTGTTGTCCGAGGCCTTCTTCTGGCCCGTCCTGGCTCCGGCCGCCCGCACCGGTGACGTCGCGCGACTACCCGCGCTCGCCGCGATCGTGGAAGCACTGCTCGCGTCCCCGGACGAGGACGTCCGGGACGCGACCCACATCCGCGTCGTCACCCCGCTGTCGCTGGACCCCGAACTGTGGCCTCGTTTCCGGCCGTTCGCCGGCCCGCAGCTCATCGCCGCCGTCCGCGCCGCAGAACCGAACCCACGCCGTGCCGAACCCGTCTGAGCCGGAACCGTGTTCCTCTTCGGCCGTTCTCCGGCCGCGACGCCTGCTTGCCCTTCACACCCGAGGACCAAGGCCACACGGCGCCCGACTCGCTTGAGGACGAATCCCACATCCGGACCGACCAGACGGTTGCCCGGATGCAACCGTGACGGCGCAGACAGCCCCCGGCAGCGTGATCGTCGCCGGCCACCGCCGCGACGGCGATGGTGGCACGGTCGTCGTCGAGGATCGTCCGGTCGGGCGCGGCCCATCTCGTGACGATCCGTCAGGACCGGATACGGGCCTGGCGTACCGGCCTTGTCGTACGCGCCTGTCGCGACGGCGTCGGATCTGCCTCGGTGGGGACCGACATCCCGGCCCCGCCGAGTAGTTCACTCGGCGAGGTGGCGCAGGACCGAGTGCATCGCGGTCTGCACGGCGACGCGCGCCTCCTCCGTGTGGTCGATCGTCTCGAAGCCGTGGTGGCCGAGCGGTACATCGACCACCTCGATGTCGGCCCCCGCCGCCTCCGCCACCGACAGGAACCGCGCCACGGTCGCGGCGATCGCCTCGTGCTCCAACTCCACGCGGGTGAGCACGATCGGCAGCCCGCCCGCCGCACTCACCGCGTCCGCCGGACGGAACCGCGAGTCCCCCAACCCCCAGTTCGGCAGCGGCGCCAACACCGGGTAGCTCGCCGCCAAGCAGCGCAACCACCCGGGGGGAGCCGCGAGCCAGTCCGTCGTCAGCAGGCCGCCGCCCGAGAAGAACCACAGGGCGACGCGCTCGCCGTCGACGCGCGGATGCTCGCGTACCCGCTCGATCGCCTCCACGACGTCGGCGGCGGACCGCTCGAAGTCCTCGAGACCGTGCAGCCGGTGCTCCACCGTCGCACCGACCACCCCCAGACTCGCCGCGAGTCGGGCATGGCCCACCAGGCCCGGCCAGTCGCGCGGCGTCGGCAGCGCGTCCGGGGGCACCGGGCCGCCGTGCACGAACACGACTGCGGGACGCGGGGAATCGTCGTCCGGCAGATGCAGGTCGACGACACCGGTCCGCTCGCGCGGGCACGGCGGAACGTCGAGGAGGAACGGCCGCCGATGCGCCGGCTCCTCGTGCGTCGCGGCACTCATCACGTACCCCTCGCCCGAGGCCGCACCCATGAGCACCGTCGCGAGTTCGTCGGGGGCGGACACCATCGGCCAATGCCCGGTGGCCAGTTCGAAGAAGGTCACGCGGCGGTCGACGAGGGCCCTGAGGCGGGCATCACCGAGACTGGCGAGTGATTCGAGCAGGGCGATGTCCGTACCGCTGGAGGTGCACAACACGCCGGTCGTCGGGAGTTCGTCGACCGCGCCGGAGAGCCGGAGGGGTTGTCCGAGCGTCCCCTCCGGATGCGGTGCCGCCGACCGGGTCATCGCCGCCAACGCCTCCGGCGCGAGACCCTCCGTACTGCCCCACATCTGCCACTCGTCGGACGACGGTGCGGGCAGCCGCGTGTCCACCTCTCCGGGGGTCCGCTCCTTGTACCGCTCCGACAGCCCGTCGCGGACGCCCTGGAGCGGCACGAGCGCGAGCGCCGCATCGCCGTTGCTCGGCATGCCCGCGTCCAGGTACACCACCCGCGCGATACGGTCGGGCCGCCGGTCGGCCGCGCCCAGCACCGGATGGATGCCGTAGTCGTGCCCCACGAGAACCACCTCGCCCGCGTCGACGTGCTCCATCACCTGCAGTACGTCCTCGATATGCGTCTCCAGGTCCGTGCCCGGGCCCGCGAGGTGGCGGCGGTCGCCGAGACCGGTCAATGTCACCGCGTGCACCTCCGCCCCCTCCCGCCGCAACCGCGCGGCCGTCTGCCGCCAGATCCAGCCGCCCGTGAAAGGACCCGACACCAGGACGAATGCCGTCATGACCTTCTCCCTCCGTACAGTCGCACCATTGCGACACCGCGACACCGCGACACCGCGACACCGCGTCGCCGCGCACCCGGCCCGATCGGCCGTCCGCGCTGGTGGGTACGGTAGGAACTCCCCTTGAGGGAGGTTTAAGTGTCGTCTCCGCAGCGGCCCCCGATCACGCCGTCGCCACCGTCTTCGCGCTCGTACTCGCTCTTGCCCTCACCCTCGCGCTCGCCCTCGTCCGCATCTTCGTCGGCCGATGGTCTGCGCAGCATCGGGGAACTCGCGGAACAGGCCGGCGTCACCGTCAAGACCGTGCGCTACTACTCCGACCACGGCCTGCTGCCCGAGGCGTGCCGCAGCGCGGGCGGTCACCGCCGCTACGCACCCCAGGCATTCGAACGCCTCCGCCTCATCCGCTCGCTGCGCGGCCTCGACCTCCCCCTCCCCGCGATCCGTCGCATCCTCGACCGCGACGGCGCCCCCGGCGATGTCGACGAGGACGCCCTCGACGACGCCGTCGCCGGTCACCTGCGCGAACTCGGCTCGCAGATGTCCGCGCTCCGCTGGCGCGAGGCCGCCCTCCTGCTGCTCCGCGACGCCGCCCCCGACGAACGCGCCGACCGGCTCCGCCTCGTCGGCGCCATCGCCACGCCACCCGACACCACCGCCATGGCGCGCTTCTGGCGCCGCTGGCTCCCCGCGCGGCTCCCGGCCCGCGTCACGGCGACGATCATCGACCACGCGGTGCCGCAGCCCCCCGACAACCCGACACCGGAACAGGTCCTGGCGTTCGCCCGACTGCACGCGTTCGTCACCGGCAACTGCCCCGGGGACAACCTCGACGCGTGCCAACCCGCCGTACACCGGCCCGCGGAGGGCTATCGGCCGGCGGTGCTCTACGACGGCCTGGTCGCCGCGTACGCGCTGGCATCGACACACCTGCGGGCGCGGCGGACACCGGAGCCGGGCGAGGCCCTGGACTGCTTCGTCGACGCGTACGCCACGTCACGCGGCACCGGCGACACGGCGACCTTCCGCCGCGTCCTGCACGGCCAACTCGCCTCGGACCCGCGCGTCGACCACTACTGGCAGCAGGTGGCCGCAATCCGTACGCCCTGCTCCGGCGTGTCGGAGCCCACACCCGGCGCCACACACGACTGGCTCACCGAGGCCCTCGCCGCCGACATCGATCTCTCGGCCGCCTGAGAGCCGGGCCGGGCCGGGCCGAGCTGCGCCCGGAAGTCGCGCAGGGATGCCGAGTTGAAGCTTGCGTTGCGAACGTCTGGCGCGCAAGTGCCGCGCGTTGCAACGGACTTCTCCGAAGATCGCCGACCCCCGGTTTCGGGCGCTCCACGGGAACGGCTGGCTTCTTCGAGGGCAGTCAACCGCCTTGTGCGCCAACGGCGTTGGGGCCGGCAGATTGCGCGATGTTATGGGCAGGTGTGATTACCCCGGGGATTGGGCCACCGGCTACTTTGGTGCCGTCCGATCGGAGCTGTACGGGAACGTCCCGCTCGAGGGTGGTTGGTTCGGACTCCGCGGCGGCGCTCGTCTTCCGGTTTCATGCCACTTCCGCCCCGTCGAGGAGACGCATGTCCCGCCGTGCCCGTCCCCGTCCTCGCTCGTTACCCGTCGTCCTGGCAACCGCCGTGGTCACCACGCTCGTCGCGCTCGTCGCGCTGGGTCCGGCCGGACCCGCCGGTGCGGCCGGCTCGCCGCGGTCCGGCGCCGTTCCCTCGCCCACCGCGCCCCATCGGGGAGTCGTCGCGCAGACCGGCTCCGACGCGCCGACTCTCGGGCGGGACGCGGCCGTTCGGGCCTTCGTCGAGCAGCGCGCCGAGCTGCGCGCGGCGCTCGCCGGCGACTCCGCGGGCACGCCGGAGCACGCCGTGCCGGCAGACGCGGGCGCGAGCCTCGCGCCGACACACAATTTCTGGGGCGTCTTCCCGCAGCCGGGCACGCACGACGGGATCACCGCCACGCACAGCGTGGATCCCTCCTACAAGGTCACCAACTCGCAGAACTTCACCTACGCCCCGACCACCAAGGCGCACAACTCGTGCATGGAGGTGGTCACCGCCTACTGGAGCCTGGGCGCCGAGATATGGGCATGGGACTGGTGCGGCACGAGCGGTCCCGCCAAGACCCTGAAGGTGAACGCCGACTTCCTGGCCAAGTACACCACCACCGCCAACGGAATCACGTCCTACAGCGTGCAGTTGAGCAAGGACGCCACCTCCGGCAACGCGTGGTCGTCGTATCTGTACAACTACCGCACACAGGCCTGGGAACTGCTGTTCTGCTCCTCCGGCACCGATCAGAGCCGGCTCGCCTACGGCTGGGACATCTTCGAGATCTACGCCACGGTCAACCCCGCCACCGGCAAGGGCTACTTCTGCACCGAGGCCCGCAACACCGCCTTCGACAGCGCCGACATCAAACTCCGCAGGGCCGGCGCGTGGCAACTCGCCACCCCCGCCGACTCCCCCTGGACCAGCACCAGCCCGCGCGGCAGCGACTTCCTGTGCCCGACGCTGACCTTCACCCGCGCCGCACCCAACCACCACTGGACCGTGCACCCCTGACGACCACCCCAACCACCGCGTCACGACCGGACATCGAAACCACGACCCTCGGCCGGGGTCGGAGTACGCGTCGCGGTCGGGTGAGGACGGCGCACCAGGGAGCATCCGCGTCCTCGACGGTTGCTTCGGGTCTACCTGGCGCCGCCGGCGTTCCCGGGGGCGGCGTTCCCGGGGGCGGCGCTCGCGGGACGCTGTCGATGCGGGTGTGGGCGTGGTTGTGGTTGTGGTTGTGGGTGTGGATGCGGGTGTGGGTGTGGACGCGGGCGTGACCGGCGGGTCTGCGGCAGGGGCAACTGGTTTGCGTCTGCGGCTCCTTCATCGGTGGCAGAGTGCGCAAGAGGCCCTTCCGGCGTACCGGAAGGGCCTGTCACCTGCTCGAAGGTCGGGGTGGTGGGCGGGGATTGGTGACCTCTTCGTCCTGACTGAATGGGTCCGGATGGGTCCGGCGGTAGTGGCCTCGGGCGGCTGGGTGGGAGGGGGTCAGACGTGGGCCATCGGGCGGGACTCGACGGGGACGTGGCCGGTGACGTCGCGGGGCGCGGGCTTGCGCAGGCCCAGGGCGGCCAGGGCGGTGAGGGCGATGCCGCCGACGGCGATGAGTACGGCGGTGCGCAGGCCGTCGGTGGTCGCGGAGCGCAGGGCGTCGCCGGTGAGGCCGTCGAGGTTCGCGTTGGCGACCGCGACCAGGAGTGCGAGGCCGACCGCGCCGCCGATCTGCTGGCTGGTGGACGCGACGCCGGACGCGATGCCCTGGTCCTGGGCCGGCACACCGAGCGCGGCGGCGCCGAACATCAGCGTGTAGCCGGCGCCCTGGCCGACGCCGAGCACGATCAGGCCCGGCACCAGTGCGAGGTAGGACGCGTCGGCCGACATGGTCAGCGCGACCAGGACGGCGCCGGTGCCGCCGACCGCCAACGCGCCGATCAAGATCGGGCGGATGCCGTACCGCGTGGCCAGGCGCCCGGCGGTCTGGGAGCCGGTCGCGATGGCGACCATCGGGACCAGGAACGCCAGGCCGGTGGTCATCGGACCGTAGCCGTGCACACCCTGGAAGTAGACCGTCAGGAAGTACAGCAGCGTGCCGAAGGTACCCATGTACAGGAACGTGATGACGGTGCCGGTGCTCAGGTTGCGGTTGCGGAACAGCCGCAGTGGCAACAGTGGTTGGGTGCTGCGCAGTTCGACGGCGACGAAGGCGGCGAGCAGGACGACGCCGGCGAATGCGGCGCCGAGCACGAGCGGGGAGGTCCAGCCTGATTCGGGGCCCTGGACGAGGGTGAAGACCAGCGCGGTGATGCCGATCGTCGAGGTGAGCGCGCCCGCCAGGTCGAACGACACGCGTTCGCCGGTGTGCGGTGCGTCGGGGGCGATCAGGCGGAACGCGAGCAGGGCCGCGACCGAGGCGAGCGGAACGTTGACGTAGAAGACCGACTCCCAGCCGAACGTGTCCGTGAGGACTCCGCCGAGGAGCGAGCCCAGAATCATGCCGCTGCCGCCGGCCGTGCCCCACACCGCGAACGCCCGGTTGCGCTCCTTGCCTTCGGCGAAGCTCGTGGACACCAGTGTCAGCGTCGCGGGGAACAGGAACGCGCCGCCGATCCCCTGGATGGCCCGGGCGGCGATCAGTGTGCCCGGGTCGGCGGCCAGGCCGCCGAGCAGCGATGAGAGGGCGTACAGGCTCAGGCCGAGGGCGAACATCCGGCGCGGCCCGAACAGGTCGCTCGCCCGGCCGCCGAGCAGCAGGAATCCGCCGAACGCGACGGCGTACGCGCTGATCACCCACTGCAGGTTCTGCGCCGAGAAGCCGAGTCCGTCACCGATCTGCGGCAGCGCGACGTAGACGATGTTGTAGTCGATCGAGATGATCAACTGGGCGAACGCCAGCAGGGCGAGGGTCGCTCCGAGGCGGCGGCGCGGCGGTGCGGTGGTGGGCGTGGGCGGGTTTTCGGGCATGGCGAAGACCGACTCTCTGAACGTGTGCGGGATGGCCGAGCGGGGGCGGGGGGTGCGGGGCGGGGGCGGCGAGGGTCAGCCGGCCGTGCCGTGTGCGGCGGCCTCGGCCAGGGAGGCCTGCCACTGGGGGCTCGCGAAGTAGTGGTTGTCGTACCGCAGCGAGCTGTCCTTGATGTCCTGGACGGTGGCCTCGCCGCGGTTGACCCGCTCGAGCAGCCGGTAGTAGTCGAAGCGGTGCAGGCCCGGCGTGAAGACCACGAGCATGTCGCCGGTCGCTCCCGGGGCCGGCGCGAAGGCGTGCGGCACGGTCGGCGGGACGGTCAGGAAGTCGCCCTTCTCCAGGGTCAGCACCTCGTCGCCGACCAGAATGCGCATCGTGCCGTCGAGGATGAGGAACATCTCGGTGGCCTTCGTGTGGAAGTGCGCGGGGGCGCCCGGCGAGCCCTTCTCGAACGTCGCGCGGTTCGCGGTCAGCGCCCCGCCGGTGGCACCGGCGTCGGCCAGCAACGTGATCAGACTGGTCGGGCCGTCCTGCAGCGCCTCGGCCTGCTCGGCGCGCACCAGGACGGGGGCGGCGGGGGTCTGGGCGGTCGTGTTCTTGCTCATGGCATGTACTCCCGGGTCAAGGCTTGGGGACCGGCCGCTCGGCCGTCCCGCTGCTGCGTGCAGAAGCAAATCTAGGAGCCGGAAAGACCCGTGAGGGTGTGCATTCACGCCCCGATTTCATGGGTCAATTCTGGGCTGGGTCGAGCGCTTGGAAGCTTGCGGCGCGTCGTCCGCTCTCGACGGGGACGACACTAAACAGAACCGTTCTGTTCGTCAACAGTACTGTTCAGTCTTGACACTGAACAGGGTTGTTTAGTTCACTCATGGGCATGGAGACCACCCAGATCACCGGCGCCCTGCGCTCGGTCGCCCGCGTCACGCGCCCCATCCACACGTACGAGGGCGCCGGCTTCCCGGTCCGCCGCCCCTTCCCCACCCCGGGGCTCCCCTTCGTCGACCCGTTCCTCATGGTCGATCAGGTCGGCCCGATCGAGGTCGGCCCCGGCGAGGCCAAGGGCGCCCCCGCGCACCCGCACCGCGGCTTCGAGACCATCCAGTACGTCATCGACGGCGACATCGCCAACGCCGACTCGCGCGGCCACAGCGCTCTCGTCGAGGCCGGCGGCGTGCAATGGCTCACCGCGGGCTCCGGCATCGTCCACGAGGCGCTGCCCGCACCCGAGTTCCTCGCCGCGGGCGGTCGCCAACACCTGCTGCAGATCTGGGTCAACCTGCCCGCCGCCCTCAAGTCCCTCCCCCCGCACAGCCAGAACGCCCAGGCCCGCGACATCCCCGTCGTCGCCACACCGGACGGCGCCGAACTCACCGTCATCGCCGGCACCACCCACGGCGCCACCGGCCCGTTCACAACCCACACCCCGGTACTGGTGGTCCACGCCCGTATCGCCACCGGCGGCCGCGCCGAGTTCACCGCGCCGCACGGGCACAACGCCATGCTGTACGTGATGACCGGCGAGGCCGCGAGCACCGGCACGCCGCTCCCGGACGGCCACCTCGCGCTGCTCGACCACGACGGCGAGCGCTTCGCCGTCGAGGCTCCCGACGGCCCGGCCGAGGTACTGGTGCTCGCCGGCGAACCGATCGGCGAACCCGTCGCCCGCAGCGGCCCCTTCGTGATGAACACCACCGCCGAACTCCGGCGGGCGGAAAAGGACTACAGCCTCGGACTGATGGGTTCGATGGCGCCCTGACACCACACACGAACCCGCGGTCCGCCACCTGCGGGCCGCCCGCCGCGGGCAGCGGTCCGACGCGGCGCAGCCGGCGCAGGCAGGCGCGGCGCGGCGCGAGCCGGCGCGGCGGACGCCGTGGGCTTTGCCGACTGAACGGTTCAGTTCCTAGACTGAACCGTTCCGGCCAGTCCCTCACCGCACGCCCGCAACGCCGCACGACTCCCACCCGAAAGGGCACCCCACATGACCGCCGCCACCCCCGATGCCACCGACGACTACGGCATCCCGATCATCCCGGACCCCGACGACGCCGCCGTGCGCAAGCGCCACGCGATCATCGACGCGGCGCTCGCCGAATTCCTCGCCGAGGGATACACCGCGGCCAGGATCGACACCATCACCGCCCGCTCCGGCGTCTCCAAAGCCACCATCTACAAGCACTTCGGCAGCAAGGAACGCCTCTTCCTCGCCGTCGTCGGCGGCCTGCTGCCGAGGACGTACGCCGACCTCGCGCCGACCCGGACCAGCATCCTCCAGGCCCCCGACCTGCGCGACGCGCTGATCCGGCTCACCACCGACTGGGCCCGCATCCTGCTGCGCCCGGACATCATGTCGCTGCGCCGCCTGGTCATCGGCGAGCTCGAACGCTTCCCGCAGCTCGGCCGGCTCTGGTACCAGGTCAGCTACGACATGAACAACGGCCCGCTCGTCGAAGCCGTCACCGAATTGAACGCCCGCGGCACGCTCGACGCCCCCGACCCCGGACTCGCGGTCAAGCAGTTGGTCGCCGTCACCCTCGGCGTCCCACAACTGGTGCACACCTTCACCCCGAGCACGGACATCGACGAGGCGGAACTCGCCGAGATGATCGCCTCGGGCGTCGACCTCTTCCTCGCCCGCTACGCCACCACGACGACGCACTGACAGCCGCTGCACCGCAACCGCACTTCACCGCACCGCACCCCCACACCCCCGCACCCCACCGGCGTGCTTCCGATCCACCGACACCCTCGTACCGCCGGGTGCGAGGGTGTCGGTGGATCCGGGCTTGGGCCGGTCCTCACGGCCGGATCGATGACCGACAACCGGCCCGGTCCGGAACGACCCGGGAGCGCGGCGGCGGACACCCGGATATCCCGGCAATCACCGGAATCGGTGCGGACCTCGGCGCGGGCCGGCCTGCGCCGGCCCACCCACGCCGAAAGCCCCGGCACCCCGACCACCATCCCAAGATCAAAAGCCATATCGGGAGGAATTTCTCAGGGTCGCCGAAAAGGATTGTCGTGAGGGCCGAGCAGGAGTGGGACCTCGCATTGCATTACTTCAAATGCCGCGAATTCAGGAATGGCGGAAAGTGCCGCGCGGGAGACGGTCAAGGCATCTGATTCCGCATCGGCCAGAGTCGGGGATATCATGAAGAGTCCGATAATTACCGAGTTTCCTTGATTGTGAACGACGACGTGCTCCACTTCGATTTTGCAAGAATTTTGCATGATCAGGCACTTCAGTCGTGTGATATTGATGCTGCCGGACGAGTGGTTGGCAGTCTCGAGAATTGTGACGTGAACGAGGTACATGCGGTATTCCGTGGGTGGCTGGGAGGTTGGCCCGAAAGGATCACCGGGGGACATCGGGCGGCGTGTGGGGGCAAGCCGCCGGTGGGGTGAGTCGAGTTGGCGACTGGTGTGGGGGAAAGATGCTGGATCAGCTCGGAATCGACAGTGCGACAGAAATCGTCTACAGGGCGATGCTGGCTCGTCCGGACCTGGGTGTCCTGGGCCTCGCCGCGAACACCGGCCTGACGGAGGACATCGTCCGGTCCGGGCTCGATCGGCTCAGTGAGCTCGCTTTGGTACGACCTTCCTACGACAACGACGGACAGCTCCATGCGGTGGGACCCGAGCGTGGCATGGAACTGCTGCTGGCGCGCCAGCAGGAGGAACTGGCCGCGCTGCAGCACCAGGTCGAGCGGTCGAGGGTCGCCGCCGCCCGGCTGATCGCCGACTGTGCCGATTTACGGCCCGCCTCGCAAACCCCCGAAGTGGAACAGTTGGTCGGTCTCGACCGCATTCGCGAGCGGTTGGCGGAGCTGACGCGTGACGTCCGCTCGGAGGTCATGACCTTCGCGGCCGGGGGACCGCAGACGGCGGACAATCTGGAGGCTTCCAAGCCCCTCGACCGGGAGTTGCTCGGACGAGGGGTACGGCTGCGCGTCCTGTATCTGGACGCGGTGCGCAACAGCCAACCGTCGGTGGACTATGCGACGTGGTTCGGTGAACTCGGCGGACAGGTGCGAACGTTGCCGTCGCTGCCGGTGCGGATGATCATCGTGGATCGAGAGCTTGCCGTGGTGCCCACGGACGGGCAGAGCTCGGGTAAGGGCGCGGTGGTCCTGCACGGCGATGGCACGGTCACCGCGTTGTGCGCGCTCTTCGAGACGCTTTGGGCCGGTGCGGCGCCGTTCGGCAATGTGCCTACGCGGGACTTGCGGGGGTTGACCGCCCAGGAGGCCGAGGTGTTGCGCCTGCTCGGTCGAGGGCTGACGGACGAGGCGATCGCCAAGCGGCTGGGGGTCTCACCCCGGACCGCGCGACGGGTCGCCGCCGACCTGATGTCCTTGCTCGATGCTCGCAGCCGATTCGAAGCAGGTGCTCGGGCAGCGCAGAACGGCTGGCTGACACTGGAGCCCCTGGGTCCCCCGGCCACCTGACGGCCGGGGCGGTGGACGCCGAGTGCGTCGTCGACCGCCCGGCGGCTACTGCCAGCCCATGTTGTCGTCGTGCATCGCGGCGGACGGGACAGGAGTGGCGGTGCCGGTCGGCAGACCCGCGTCGTCGGCGTGGGCCGCGCCGGCCAGGGAGACCAGCGTCAGTGTCGCCGAGGCGACCAGTCCGAGGACGGCACCCGCGGCGGTCCTCGTCGTGTTGGTGCGCTTCATGGCAGTTCCCTCACGTCTCGAAGTGCGTTCGATGTCGTAGCCGGAGGGCATCCCGCGGTGACGCTCTCCGGTCGGCCGGCGTTGTGCGTTCCGGCCTTGATAAGAGAATGTCGCCTGGTCAGAGGGGGTGACAGAGGTTGGCGCCGGCCGGAAGAGGCCCTGGCACAATCCGTCCACACCCCGGGTTTCGAGGCCGGTTCAGGACATGGGAGGGCTACCGGCGCGCGGCGGACCTGGTGCCGTGGGCCCGCGTGCACGCGACCGGCGGCGGCGCGGGATGGGGTGGGGCGGGGCGGACCGGCGTTCATGCCCCGACGGGCCACCGCGGCATCTGTCTCCGGGGTGGACGATCACCGCGGCACGCCGGCTTCGTGCGGCGCGCCCTGCGCCCGTGAAAGACCGGGTTCCATCGCAGTCGAAGGGCGGGGGTGGTGTTCCCCCGCCCTTCGGCGTGTGTGTGGTGTATGTGCCGCACCGTGTCGTGGCCGGTGGCCGGTGGCCGGTGTTGCGG
>NZ_JBSFEO010000071.1:0-41247 GCF_053594475.1 Embleya sp. NPDC001921 | reverse complement strand
GCCGACGCCCACCGGGCCACCGCCGCAGGCGGCCTCCGCGGCCGCTACATCATCCGCCCCTGACCAGCACGCCACCCACCACGCCACACACCACGATCACCGGCACTCGCCCGCCGGAACTCGGGGGCCGCACACGGGAGACGGGCCGACCGCAGCCACCGGAAGCCTCTCGGGGAGGAGAGGCCTTCGGTGGCTGCGGACACCACCCGCCGGCGCCCCGCGGTCCGCCATCGTGCCGGTGTCGAGGACTGATGCGCGGGAGCCCGTCGGCAGGCGCTGTCATAGTCGACGGCATGATCTCTCCGAAGCAGCCCGTGCGGCCCACGTTGAGTCAAACCCTCGCCGCGTCACTGGAGACGGCCCCGACAGGCGGCCTGGTGGACGTGAAATCGGCCCTCCGCGGGCTGGAGGACGCCGGCCGCGGCGCGGCACCCATGCCGGAACTGGCCGAGCCACTGGCCGAGATCGACGTGGTGACGCCGCTGACCCGGACACTCCGTGCCGGCATCCTCGACGAACTGGGCTGGGAAGCCTTGGACGAGGCCGCCGCAGAGCTCGACGGCGAGAGCTGGTGCCGGGCGAGCTGGCCGATCCTGACCGTCCACAACCGCACGAAGGCGATCGCGGTGGGACCCGGTGGGCGCATGGCGGAGCACCGGCTGCGAGTACCACACGGAGCCGGCCGGTTCTCCTACAATCCCGCGGTCTACTTCTCGGACGGAGAATTTCTGGTCTGCCACTACATCAACGGCCAACAGACGCACTACTGGTCGAACACGCCGGATGAGACGTTCACCGTACGGCCCGGGATCTGGAAGTCGTACTACTACGGCGGAAGGGCGACCCACGGCTACACGTTCCTGGCACCGAACGGGCGGCGGTTCATGGGGCACGCGGTCCTCAAACCCCGCGAGCGGCGACTCGGCCCCCACGCTCACATGTTCCACGACGGACAGGACTTCTGGTGGCACACCGCGGATGGGCCAAATGCGGAGCTGCGTCGCATTGATCCGAGCACCGGCAAGCTCGACGCCGCCGATCCTCCGGACTTCCTCGACCCGTCCCTGCTGCGCGAGGGCGAACGCTGGGACTTCGCGTCCTCGTATCTGGCGCCACTGCCGCATGGGGTCGACGGCTCTCCATTGGGCAGCGACGGCACGCAGGTGGGGCTGCGGGTCACCGAGGACAGGACCACCGGACGCGTGCGCTATGAGCGCATCGACGGCGTCCGGGGCGAGTTCGACGGGAGCGGAGCCACCGCCATATGGGGGCTGCTCGACATACCTGGCGCCGACCGCCCGCTGGTGCTCAGCGGGGGCGACCGCCTCTACGACCCGGTCCGCGCCCGCGACGCCGACACCGGTGCGCTCTACTGGGCGGCGGAACGCATGAACACCGGGTGGACGACCCACGAGCCGTCCTTGGTGGCCGCCGGGACGCGGCTCATGCCCCCGTCCGCCTTCTGGCACTTCCTCACGCCGCGCGACCCGGCCGGTTCGGCCGCGCTGCGGCAGACCTCCGAGGACACCGTGCGGCGGCTGCTGAAAGCCGCGGCCGGCTCGGAGCAGCGGCTGCGCGAGGCCATCGGGTCGCTGCTGCCCGAGATCGGCCATCCACTGCTGGTGCGTGGCGTCGCCGGCGTCGTCCGCGAGGCCGTGGAGACGCTGCGTTCCCGTGACGCCCTCGTAGTCCGCCTCACCAGGCCCGCGATACCGCGCCTCGAGGTGCCGCCCAAGGACTTGGACCAAGCGTTGGACGGGCTGCTCTGGACGGCGTCGGGGGCCTCCGGCGTGATCGTGCAGATCGAGCTCGCCTCGGCGTTCCTCGCCGGCACCATCGACAGCGAGACCGCCATGGAGCACTGGCTGGACAATTCCACCGGATGCGACTGGACGGAGCTGCCCGGCCGGGTCGGTGGCCTCGCGATCCGTGCGGTGAGCGCCGTCACCGGCGCTGCGGATCGCGACGCGCTGGTGGACCTGCTGCGCTTCTGGGCCCGCTCACCGCTGGTCCAACCGGGTCTGGAACGTGGGCTGTTGGACGCCCGGGAGCGGGTCGCGCTGCGTGGCCCGGACGGTGCGCTGATGCCGCTGGACATCGCCATGCGCTATCACGACTGGGGCCGGGCGCACTCCGGCGCCGCCGACGAGATCGCGGCATATCTGCAACACGTGACCAGGCCGCGCCCTGCCGGTTTCATCGACAGCCGCCCGGTGCCCGACGGGTGGGCCACGCGCGAGCGGTTGTACCGGTTGCTGGGCGAGCTGAAGCGGCGCGGCCCGGTCCCCTTCGATCCCGACGCGGCCGACCGGCTCGCCGACGCGACCGGCCTCGACCGCGCCGGAGCGGCCCTGCTGATGGCCGGCCTGCCCCACATCGAGAGCGGCAGCCACAACTTCCTGCCGCCGGAGGTGCGCAAGACCCTCCGGCTCAAGGCGGCCGAGGCAAGAGCCGGTCGCGACCGGTTGTCGCGGGAGCTTCCGTACGCCGCCCGCCTGCCCTTCTACGACGCGGCCATGCCGGACGACCCGGCCGAGCTCTGGGACCAGGCAGCGATGGCGGGGCGCCTGGCGCAGGCATGGGAGGCGGCGGTCGTGAGGAACTCCTAGCACTTGGGCGGAACTTCGACGATCTGCCCGCTCAGAGACCGCGTCGTGTCGAGTATGCGGCGTCGGGTCTTCGGCGGAAGGGTCGGCGGGATTCACGGTCGATCGGGGCCGTGTGCGGGCCGAGCAGACGAGCGCCGAACGCTGTCGCCGTGTGTCCGCCAGGCACTACGATCCGCACTCGTGGTGGTCTTCCGATCGGTCGCCCACCTCATCGATCGGCGTTTCGGGGGAAGTTGTGCCGCTGTCACCTTCGGGGAACCGTCGCGCCCGCACGGCCGCCGCGGCCGCCGTACTCTTATGCGGCGTGAACGCCTGCACGTCAGATGGCGACACGCTCCCGCGAACCCAGGCTCCGCCCGGCGTGCCCGCGCCCCCGTTCGCCCGGGCGGTGGGGCCTCTGACCCAGGAACAGGCACGGCACAGCGTCCTCGCCCTCGAGGACCTCGGCCCGGGCTGGAGCGCCGGCGCTCTGAAGGACTCCGTCCCCGATCCCGGCGAGGAGGACTTCCCGACACCCACCGGCGACAGCACGTGCGACAGGGCCCTGGAGCACGCACCGCGCGGCGAGTCCCACATCACGGTCGGCGCCGAGCGCGAGTTCGAGCAGGACCGGACCGCGCTCAAACTCGTCGTGTCCACGCACGTCCACGCCGGGAACGGCGCGGTGGTCCAACTCGGTCGAACCCGCGTGCTGGTGGAGAGTTGCGCGGACATCGACTTCCCGGTGCGAGCCGGAGTCACCACTCGGTACCGCGCCATCGCCGCCCCGGACGTCGCGGACGAGGCCCTGGGCATGCGCATGGTAATGAACGGAGCCGCCTCGGGCTCCGACACCATCGAGGGCGAGACCATGACCATCCGCCTGGGCCCCAACACCGTCACCATCCTCGTCGTGGGTACCGGCCTCGACCCCACCGTCCTGGACAGGCTCACCCGCCGAGCCGCCGAACGCCTCCAAGCCGCCGCCCACGCATGACACCCCCGCCGTCCGCGCGGGCGCCCACCGAAGCCGGATGCCCCGCCCGCGCGCCTGGATCCACGACGGGCGAGGAGCCGATATGGCGTACCGCCGGTGGTGCGGTGAGCGACGGCATCGCCACGGCGGCCTGACACAAGACTCCCGGATCCCGCCTCGGGACCCGGGCCGTGCACCATCGACCACCTGCCCCAAGGAGGCACGCATGACCGTTCGCACGAAGCGCCCGGTTACGCCCGCGCAGCCGGCCGACGAGCAACACGACCTCACCGACTTCGACCTGGACATCACCATCGTCCGGGCCGGCCCCGCCGCAGACCGGTTCATCGCCATGTCGGAGCCCATGTGCAACCCGGGCCCCGACGTGGCGGACCGGCTCGTCCGCTGACGAACGACGGCTGCGGCTCCACGTGCGCGACGGCGTGCGTGCGCTGCCCGTAGGCGGTTCGACCGCGTTCATCGCGCGGTGCCCGGCCGCGCCCGACCCATGGGCGCGGCCGGGCACCGCGGCCACAGGAGGGCCCTATGTATCGCCACGTTGATGCGGCACTGGTCCGGGCGGCTGCCTGGCACCCCGACTGCCGAACGCTCTGGCCGGATCTCGTCGGGCCGTGCGCGAATGCGACGTCGTGGCGGGCGTGGCTGCAACAGATCTGGCACATCGAGGATTTCGCGGTGGCCGTCGCGGCGGCCAGTCCGGCCCTGTCGAGCCGGGTGGAGCAGATGTGCGCCTGCCGATCGCTACCGACCCCTGCCGTACGGCGCACGGTGCTCGCCGTTCTGCGCTATCTGCTGCGCGCCCGTACGCGCGCCACCCCGTTCGGCCTGTTCGCCGGGGTCGCAGCCGCGCGCGTCGGCACCACCGCGGCGCTGCGCGTGGGCACCGGACACTACGCCGTCGCCAGAGCCGACGTGGCGGACAGCACGGCCCTCATCGACCGCTTCGAGCAGCACCCGGCGCTGCGACCCCACCTGATGCTGCTCGCTTCCGCCCTCGCTGTCGAACGCGACGAGCATGTGGTGATCGAGCACCGCCCTGGTGGAACCGCCGACGGGGGACCGCAGCACGTGCGCGTTCGCGTGACCGCGCCGATCCGCGAAGCTCTGGACAGCGCGCGGACCCCGATCCTGTGGAGCGACCTCGCCGCGAAACTCCGCGCGGGTTTCCCGAGCGCGCCGGCCGGCGCGATCGACAACCTCGTCTCGGGCTTGGTCGAGCAACGGTTCCTCCTCACCAGTCTTCGCCCGGCGATGACCGTCACCGACCCCCTCGCCGGTCTCCTCGGCCACGTAGAGCGCCTCGCTCCCGCCGAGGCCGCCGAGATACGTGAGATCCCCAGGCCCGTGCTCGACCTGCGCGTGGACTGGGACCTGACCATACCCAGGGCGGTGGCCCAGGAGGCGGCAGCGGCAGCGAGGGCCCTCACCCGCCTCGCCCCCAGAGCGGCGCCGACCGGCTGGGTCGAGTGGCACGGCCGCTTCGTGGAACGGTACGGGCCGCGGGCGATCGTCCCCGTCCTGGACGCCATCGATGCGCTCGGATATCCTCCCGGCTTCCTCGGGGCCATCCCCGCGTCGGCGCCCTCCCCGCTGCCCGAGCGCGACGGCCGCCTCGTCAAACTCGCCCACACGGCGGGGATGCGGCGCCGTCTCGAAGTCGAACTCGATGATGCCGCGCTGGAGGAACTGGCCACCACGGACCCCGACCACCCCGTACAGCCGAGCACCGAGCTCACCGTCCGCATCGACGCCGCGAGCGTTGCCGCCGTCCGACAGGGCGAGTTCACCCTGCATGTCGTCGGGGCGGCGCGCTCGGCCGGAGTCACGGCCGGCCGCTTCCTGGCGATGCTGGACGACGCGGACCGCCGTCGCATGACCGAGGTGTACGCCGGGCTGCCCGGAGTGCACCACGGCGCGCTCGTCGTGCAGATCAGCTCCGCCCCGCTGTCCCTACGCGCCGAGAACATCGCCCGCTCCCCCCAGGTGACCGAACTGGTCGTCTCGCTCGGCGACTACCAGAGCCCGGGCAGCGGCCTCGTTCCCGTGACGGACCTGGCGGTCACCGCCGACGCCGAACGGCTGCACCTGGTCTCGCTCTCCCGCCGCCGCCCGGTGCACACCCTGCTGCTCAACGCCGTGGAGATGGGCCACCACTCCCATCCGCTGGCCCGGTTCCTGGCCGAGGCACCCGTCGCGTCGGCCGTCCCCTGTACCGGGTTCACCTGGGGGACCGCCGCCTCCAACCTGCCGTTCCTGCCCGCACTGCGCTACGGACGCACGATCCTGTCCCCGGCCCGCTGGCTCCTCACCTGCGGCGACCTCCCCGACACGTCGACGCCGTGGCCGCGGTGGGACGCTGCCCTGGCCCGATGGCGCCGTGACGTGCACCTGCCCGAGCGGGTGTACATGAGCGAAGCCGATCAGCGCGTGGCCCTGGACCTGACGCAGTCTTCGCACCGGGCCCTTCTGCGCACGCACCTGGACCGCGACGGCGAGGTGGTGCTGAACCCCGCGCCCGGGCCCCGGGAGCTGGGATGGACCGGCGGCCGAGCACACGAAGTCGTCATCCCTCTGGTCGCGGACCAGGACGTTGCCCCGGTCCCGGCTCGCCACGTCGTCGCCCGGGAACATGGCCACCTGCCCGGCTGCGACAACCGCATCGACCTCCGGTTGCACGGGCACCGCGACCGGCAGAACCCGGTCCTGACGCGGTACCTGCCGGCCCTGCTGGACGAACTGGGTTTCCCTCGGTGGTGGTTCGTCCGCCACCGAGACCCTGACGACCACCTTCGCGTTCGCCTGACGTGTGCGCCCGGAGCCGTCGGCGGCGCCTTCGAGCGCATCGGCGAGTGGACCCGACGTCTGCGGCGACAGGGCCTGATCACCCACGCCGGCGTGGACACCTACCACCCGGAGATCGCACGGTTCGGCGGGCCCACCGCGATCGACGCGGCCGAGCGGTACTTCGCGGCCGACTCCGCCGCCGCCATGGCCCAACTCGCCGCCCACACCGCTACGGGCACGATGGACGCGGGCGCGGTGACCGCCGCGAGCATGGTCGACATCGCCACCGGTCTGCTCGGTGGCAGCGCCGCGGCGATGCACTGGCTCATCGAACACACGCGCACCGGCCCGGCCGCTCCGCCCCGCGCCGTCTACCGGCAGGCCGTGGACCTGGTGAACACCTGCCCCACGGCCCTGGGCGAGCGGGTCACCACGGCCTGGTGCGCGCGGCGTGGGGCGCTGATCGCCTATCGTCGCGTGCTCACGAGCGCGGACACGCACCCCCAGAATCTGCTGCCGGACCTCTTGCACCTGCACCAGGTCCGGACGCGCGGGCCGGACCCGGCCGAGGAGCGCACGCACCTGCACCTGGCCAGGGCCGCCGCCCTGAGCTGGACGGCACGAGCAAGGAGGGCACCGTGACCACGACGGACACCGCCTCCACCGCGCTGTCGGCCGCCGACCGTCTGGCCCAGGCACTGGCCGACCCGGGCGCCGCGTGGCCCAGGGGGCGGCCCGACGGCCTCCGGGCCTGGCCGCAGTCGCTCGGCGGCGGCGCCTCGGGCATCGCTCTGCTGCACATCGAGCGCGCCCGGACCGACCGCGGCGACTGGGACACCGCGCACACCTGGCTGGTCGCCGCCCTGCGCGGCGACATCAGCGCGGCGGCCAACGCGAGCCTGTACTTCGGCGCGCCCGCGCTCGCGTTCGTCACGTACGGCGCGGCCGCCGCGTCGAACCGGTACCTCCGCGTCCTGGATCGCTTGGATGCGGCGACGATCGACGTCACCCGAAATCGCCTGGCCGCGGCCCACCAGCGCATCGACCGCGCCGAGCGGCCCCTCACGGAAGAGTTCGACCTGATCCGGGGCCTGTCCGGGCTGGGCGCCTACCACCTGACCCGGCATCCCCAGCACGAGATCACTCGGGACGTACTGGCCTACCTGGTGCGCCTGACCGAGCCCATGCCCGTCCCGGGAGCACTGCCGCCCTGGTGGGCAGCCGTCGCGCCCACCGGCGCGCCCCACATCGATGTTCCCGGCGGTCACGGGGACTTCGGGATCGCCCACGGCATCGGCTCCGTGCTGTCCGTGCTGTCCAGGGCCTTGCTCCATGGCCCGACCGTGTCCGGCATGGCCGACGCGGTCGAGCGGATCTGCTCCTGGACCGACCACTGGCGTCGAGGCGACGAGGCCGGTCCCTGGTGGCCGGGCCGGATCACGGTGGAGCAGACGACCGACAACCATATCCACACCGGCCTTCGCCCCCGGCCGTCCTGGTGTTATGGCGTCGGCGGCGCCGCTCGCGCCCAGCAACTGGCCGGGCTCGCTCTCGGCGACCCGGCACGCGTACGGGACGCCGAGAACGCGATCCTCGCCGCGCTGCGCGACCCACCGCAACTGGCCGAACTCCCCGAGATCGGGCTGTGCCACGGGATGGCCGGACTGCTGCACGCCGCCTGGCGGGTGGCCGTCGAGACGGACAACGCCGAGATCACCGCGGAATTGCCGCGCCTGGCCGACCGTCTGATCACCGCCCTCGACCGAAGCGACCACGATCCCGAACTCCTCGACGGAGCCGCCGGGGCGGCCCTCGCCCTACACACCCTGGGCACAGGCAGCGCGCCCGCACCGCACTGGGACACCTTCCTCGCCCTGGCGTGACCCCTGGCGGCCCACCTCGAGAATCGGTAGGACGATCGCAGCGCGCACGTTGTGCGGCTGTTCGTGGACGAGCAGCCCTGTCCGCGCATCCCGCCTGTGAACCACCCGGCCGCATCCGGACCCGAACGGTCCGGTCGGGGCCGGGGCGGTTCCTACGCCGGTGCGACCGGGTGGTAGCGCACGTCGATCTCGGCAAAAGGTTGTGAGCCGTGGGCATGTCGCAGCCGGATCGGCCGGCCGCCGGGGTTGTCGAGGAATCGGATGCCGTCACCAAGCAGGACGGGCGCGATGTGCAGGTCGATTTCGTCGATCAGGCCGCGTTCGAGCAGTTGGCGGCCGATCGTCGGGGAGAGGACTTCGAGGTTCTTGCCGGCCGCGGCCTCCAGGCCGATGCGTACCGCCTCGGCCACGTCGCAGTTCAGGAACGTGACACCGTCGGCGGGCGTGGCGTCCTCGGGATGGTGGGTGAGGACGAAGATCGGGCCGTTCCAGTCCTCGCTGTAGGGTCGGGCGCTCGGGTCGCGGTCCCAGCCGTTCCGCCCGCCCAGGACCGCGCCGGTGGTCTCGATGTACTCCTCTTCCACGCCGTCGCGGCCGGTGACCCCGGTCAGCCAGTCCATGGTGTGGTTCGGGCCCGCCACGAACCCGTCCAACGACATGCTGAAGTGCAAGATCACCTTGCCGGTGGCCTGTTGCGGTTCGATGTCGAACATCCGGAACTCCTTCGCTCGTCGTGCCGGCGGAAAGCCCGCGCCACACGGATGGACCGGACCCACGCCCCGAACTCATCGCCGTATCCCGAACCATTTCGATTCCGCCGCACCCATACCGCGGGCAGATCGGAACCACCCTCGGCCACAAGTGGCATCGGCCCGGAGAAGGCCACGTCATCCGCCCACGTTCCTTTCCGGTATTCGCGGCCCTCCGGTCAATCGGTCAATCGGTCAATCGGTCGACAACAAACGTCCGCACGCGCGTCCACTCGCCACCATCATCGCCCTGTGCCCGGCAATCGCCGTCGGGGTCGTCCCGGCGCACGCGACCACCGTCCCGGCACACCCGGCCGCCGACGACGCGCGCTCGTCGTCAGCCTCGCACGGCAGGTCGGCAGCGGCGCACGTAGTAGCCGCGAATCTGCACGAACATCAGCGGACCCCACAGCACGAACAGTCCGCTGACCACCGTCGCGAGCCCCTCCCACCACCCGTTGGTGAAGCCGACGTTCGACACGCCCGCGATACCGAACGTCGTGACCACCCAGTCGACCAGCAGCGCGGTGAACACGAGCGCGCCGAGCGAGGCGGGCACGATCACCACAAACGGTGGGATGCGTTTGCCGCGCAGCGCCGGAACCCAGTCGGGCACCTTTTCGCCCCATCCGCGCACCAGACCGAAGTACAGCAGCGCGACCCCCTCCGTGAGCACGCTGAGACCGAAGACGTAGGGGACGCTGAGCCAAAGCGACCAGGCCGAGCCGGGTTCGTCCATCCCCATCCGGTAGTCGAAGGCGATCGGCAGTCGCCACAGGCACACGGGCAGCGCCAACAGCGGGAGCAAGTGCGCGAGGTTCTCCGCCCAGCGCGGCACGGGTAGCGCGGTGCCGGTGGAAGTCGCCTGGGGGCCAAGGTCGTTCATCGTGGTCATGTGGCCCAGACTCGTGGATCCGGGCGGGTCCGGTCGTCAGTCCACAGACGGTCACGGCTACGCCGACAAGCCGACTCGTGATCAGCCCGAAGGAGCAGTCGGTGACGCGCCGCTCACGGCTGCGCCCGTCGACTCGGGACACGCGGTCCGGAGCATCTCGGTCCGCGCACGGTCCCGCCCGCCCCGCACGCGCTCATCCGTACGGATGACGACCGATCGCCGGCCGCCCCGCGCGCGCGGCCCGAGCACTGCCCATAGCCCTGTCGCCGTCGAGTCGGAGCCCGGATCCGCCGCCCACGTCCGGTTTCCGGCCGCTGATGAAGCCCGTCCGTTCGCAGGCCGGGAAGCAGGACAAGTGAATGTCGCCCGGATTCTCGCGCCTCGGGCGCAACCGCGGTCTTCGGGACCGGTGATCGTCCGGTGGCGCGGGGCGTATCAGGCGCGGTCGTGGAGAGTGACGTGGTAGCCGTCGGGGTCGGCGAAGGTGAATGTCCGGCCGAAGGGGCCGTCGATCGGTGCGGAGACGATGGTGTGGCCGTCGGCGACGAGAGCATCGTGGACGGCCTGGACGTCGGTGGCGTGGAGCCAGATCGCGGCACCGATGCCGGGCTGGGCAACGGATGCGAGATCGGTGCCGGGAACGACGTCGCGGAGTGCGAACGCGATCGGCTTCGTCTCGAAGACGACGGCGTGCGCAGGTCCGGCCGGCGAGCGGACGAGGCCGAGGTACTGCTCGTAGAACGCCTGCGAAGCGTCGAGGTCGCACGTCTGGAGCGAGATGAAGTCGGGGCCGGTGGCGGGCATGGCGGTGCTCCTTCTCTTCGTGTCAGGTTCCTGACACAGATCAACGTATGTCAGAATCCTGACATGAGTCAAAACGGTGCCGGCGTCGACCTGGACAAATCACTGGGCTACCTGCTGAAAGAGGCTTCGAGCGCCCTGCGCGCAGCCATGGAGGAGGTGCTGCGGCCACTCGGGATGAGCGTGACGCACTACTCCTGCCTCGAACTCCTGGCTCAACGGCCGGGCTTGTCGAACTCCGAGCTCGCGCGGGGCGCGTTCGTGACACGGCAGACGATGAACGTGCTGCTCCAGGCCCTGGAACGAGACGGCTACGTGACCAGGCCCGCGGAGGCGCCCGTCGGGAAGGTTCTCCCCGCGCGGCTCACGCCTCGCGGCCGACGCAGCCTGGAGAAGGCGACCGTGGCGGTCCGGTCCGTCGAGGTCGGAATGCTGGCCGGCCTGACCGAGACCGAGCAGTCGGGCGCGTTCCGGATCCTGCGGAGCATGATCCATTCCCTGCGCGCCGGCAACGACGGCGCGTAGCTCGTTCCTCGGCGCACCTCTCGCCGCACCCGGACCGGAGTGCGGCCGAGCGCGGAAACGCGTGCGGACGACCTCGATCCGGTGCGGGTGGTCCTGAGTTGGGCGTGCGGGCCGTGGCGTGGGTCGAGGCTAGTCGAGGTCGGTGTCGAATGCGTTCACTACCGTCGCTACCATCAGCTTGATTCCCGCGCTGATGCATTTTTCATCCACATCCGAAAATCCCCGACGCGGGTACCGATGTTCCGAAGCGCCCGGCCTGCGGACTCCCAATCGTGCCAGTGCTCCCGGAATCGACTCCAAGTACCATCCGAATCCGTCGCTGACCAGTCTTTGCGGTGCCGCGACCACCGAATCCCGGCCGAGAACCGCGGTTGCCGCGGCCGTGAGCATCTTCATACTGGTGGAATCGTTGACGACGACTCGATCACCGCGGCTGTACTCGATTTCCCACCTGGCGCGATACATCTCCGCCGAAATATCCAAGAGCCTGTGTACCTCGTCAGGCGCCTCCTGCCATGCCTCCGCGTCCAGGCACCACAGTCTTCCTTCGGCCTGGATGAGGTTTCCGGTATCGATGTCGCCGCTGACGCGCTCCCAGGCCAAACCGAGTCTCGGCGGGTTGGGAAAGCCCCAGGTCGACAGAGCTGCCGGTATCTCGGTCATCATCTTTGCCGTGGCGGTCATGGCCTCCGGGCCGGGTCGCGCGATATGGATAACGACCTTGTCGCAGGCCGCAGTCATGGCACCGGTGGACAGGGCCACCTTGCCGGCGTCCGTCCACGGGTCGCACCGGAGAGCGAAGATCCGCCGCACGTCGCTGATTCCACCGGCCGCGATCATGTCCAATGCCCCACCCGGGATTTGCTCCGCCGCGGGCTGGAAGAGCAGCCGGATCCGGCCGGGCAGCATACCTGGGTAGACATGCTGGGCCAGGAACATGCCAACGCCCAGGACAATCGTGGTTTGAACGTCGTTCCCGACGTCGTGACAGACTCCGGGATTGGTGGACCGGTAGGAGACATCCTTTTCGTCGGCTACGGGGAGCGCGTCGATACCGGCGCGAAGTGCGATGATCGGGCCGTCCTCCGAACCTATGTCGCAGATCAGTCCGGTACCTTCGGGTAGAACCGTCGGACTGAGTCCCACCGATCCGAGCCAGTCCCTGATTGCGCTGGTGGTCCGGGTCTCCTTGTGGCCGAGTTCGGCGTGAGCGTGGAGGTCCCGCCGAAAGTCGGTCAGATACCCGTCGGCGAAGGCGAGGTAGTCCGTCAACGCCGGTAGCAGATCCGACGCGGCCGACCGGGGACCGACGTGGATCGAAGTGCTGAAGGACGGCGGTGGATTGGGTGTCGTCCGCGATGGCAGCGGCTTCGTGGTGCGGCCGCCGCCGCGGAGGCCGTCCGCAGCCTCGTCCGCGACGATCCCCTGCTCGCGTCGCTCACGTTCGAGCATTACCCGAAGGATCCGCGCGTCGACCTCGCTCTGATCGCGATCGGCTCCGAAACCGTTCGGAACGGTGCGTGGGTTTCGTCCCCGCAGGTTGGGGGTGGAAGGCACTGGGGATCGGCGTACCGGACAAGGCCCAACCCCGGCGCGGGCGCAAGCCGGAAGTGGGTCGCCCCGGTCTGCGCCCGCGCGTCAGGCCACCGTGCCGGCGACCCCGGTGCGGCCGTCGGGGACGCCGACGATGGTCACGATGACTTGCTTGCGGACGGCCTCGCCGAGCACGCCGACCAGTGCGTCGGTGGTGGTGGCGACCAAGCGGGCGGGAGCGTCCGGGACCTGGGGTAGGTGGTACGCGGCCTCGCGCATGCTGAGAGTGACAAGGGGCGCATCATTGTCGGTCGGTTCGCCGCCGATGCCCCGGCGGCGCTGTGGGATGCCGATCAGGTCCACCCCGACGAGGCGGCTGAACTCCTCGCCGTAGACGGCACCGACCGCGTCGGTCAGGGCGCTGATCAGCTTCGGTTCTACCGTCCCGTCGAGGGTTTCTTCGCGGATGTGCACGCTGAAGTGCGGCATGGGTGGCAACTCCGTTCACGCCGGTACGTACGATGGAGCTCGCTTTGCAAGCAAAACATCTTTGACAGCAAAGATAAACGTGAGGGGGTGTGCGGTGTCAAGGCCCAAGACGCGCGACGTCGCAGAGGGTGGCGGCGACAACGGAGTCGATGACGCCGTAAGGGCCCTGCTACTGCTCATGCCCCGGATGGTGGGCCGGGCCAAGAAGATCCCCGTGCCCGAAGTGCTGCAGTCCTTGGCGCTGGCGCCGCGCCACCTCTCGCTGCTCGCCTACCTGCTCTTCGACGGGCCGATGACCGTGAACGAGCTCGCGGCCCGACTGCGGGTCGCGCCGACGACGGTGAGCCTGCTGGTAGGCGACCTGAGCCGGAAGGGCATCCTGGAACGCCGCGAGGACGAGGCGGACCGGCGTCGTCGGATCATCGGCATCGCGGACGACCAACAACCCGCGATCACCGCCTGGCTCGCCCCGGGCGCGGCTGCGTGGCGCAAGGCACTGGCGCCTCTGACGCCGGATCAGCAGCAACTGTTCGTCGACACCTTGCTCGCGTACGAAGCCGCGGTCGGCGCCGAGGAACAAGGCTGAGCCGAGCCCGGAACTCGACGCCCTCACCGGCCGCGTCCGATCCTTCGCGCGAACGCTCACCGAGGAACGAGGCGAACAACTCCCGGACCGGCTTGGGCTTGCTCCGCATTGGCGGACACCCTCGTTGGCGATGCCGCGGTGACCGACCCGGGGTGCCGCCGCGGACCAGGACCGCATGGATGCCGTTGTCGATGCGGTGCGTGGCGGCTCCTGGGGACGACGCGGCGGCGCTCGTGGTCGCGCACGCCTTTCAACTCGCCACCGGCTTCCATACGCTGCGCCCCTATCCCGGTGACGCACCACATGCGAATCCCGGTGACGCACGGCACCCGTCTCCCGGCGGTGCACCGCACCCGGATCCCGGTGACTCCGGAATCGACAGGCGGGCGAATCCGACCGCAGCCGGCACCGAATCCGGGTAACGGCAGCCGCGTCGCCCGCCGACACCCTGCCGGTACGGCGTTCGCGAGCGCGTGATCGAGACGCTCACGCGGTGGGAATCCGAGCCGCTGTCGGTCACCGCCACGACCACGCGGGCCTCGAAACCGTCCCTCGGGCTCGGCGCCGAACGCGACGTCGTGGACCGGGCCCGGTTCGACCGCATGGGCGGCATGGCCGGCATGGCCGGCATGGCCGCGATAAGCATGGCCGGCGATGTGGGGTACAACCCGTGGCTCGTCGTCCTTTTGATCGTGATCGCCGTGGTGCCCGCGACCACGGCCCTGTGGTTCGCGTTGACCGTGAAGGGACCCGTGGCAATCGCGGGTGTCTCCCTACTCACGGAGGTCGCCTCAGCGGGATGCACTACACCGACATGTTCGCGATGAGCGTTCACACGAAAACCGACAGCCCCATGATCCACGGGTCGTCGTCGGCCGCCACGTTCCTTGCGCCTCTGGTGAGAGGTGTCAGCTTCCGCGCACCGATCACGGCGTACATCGTCCGGTGGTCGCCGTCGGCCGACGAAATCCGGGACGAGAACGTACCGGAGGCTCGGGCCCCTCGCCTGGCGCCGCACCACGCCACGGGCGCGATCCCGGTCCGCACCGACACACAGGTGACGCCCCACCTCGAAACCCGCCACACCCGCCACACCCGCCACACCCGCCGCACCCGCCCCCCGATGTCTCCCCACGCGCTCGGCGGCGGATCACAAGCGCGCCATGAGCGTTCACAGGCGCATGGCCTTGGCGAATGTTCGGATCCGACGATCAAAGAATGGAACGGAAACGCCGTGCGACACATCCTTCTCATCGCCAGTGGCAACAACGGCCTGACCCAACGTGCCGAACTGGCTCTTCGGGCGGCCGGCCACAAGGTTCGACTCGCCGTGGTCGCCGATGAGTCGGGCATTCTGCGGGCAGTCGCCCCGGCGGATTTCGAAGTCATCATCTGCCCGTTCCTGAAGACACGCATCCCCTCGTCGGTCTGGAAAGCCTGGCCCACGGTCGTCATTCATCCGGGTGCGGTCGGCGATCGCGGACCTTCCTCGTTGGACTGGGCCATTGCCGACGGTGAGCCGCTCTGGGGCGTGACGGCCCTGTCCGCCGTGGAGGAGATGGACGCGGGTCCCATCTGGGCGACGCGCACGTTCCCGATGAGTGAACCTCCGGCACGCAAGTCGGCCGTCTACAACGGCCCCGTGGCCGACGCGGCCGTCGAATGCGTTCTGGAGGTCGCCGAGAAGGCCGGGGATCCCGCGTACCTCCCCGTGCCGGCATCGCAATACCCGAAGGCGGTGCCCTCGACTCGGTTGCGCCCGGCGATGTCACAAGCGGACCGTGCGTTCCGGTGGGACTCACCGGGGTCGGACATCGTCCGATCGATCGCGGCGGCGGACGGATTCCCGGGGGTGCTCGCGAACATCGGTTCCGGGGCCGCCTACCTCTACGACGCGCGCTTGGACGGCCCGGTGGCCGGAGTGCTCCCGGGCACGATCGTGGCACGGCATCACGAAGCCGTGCGCGTGGCGGCCCGGGACTCCAGCGTATGGATCGGACACATGCGCGCCAAGACCGACCAGGCTGCCCGTGCCTGCAAGCTTCCCGCACTGCAAACGCTGGCACGCGGCGACCACGGGGTGGACGTCGCGGCCCTGCCCGAAGCAACGTGCTCGCCGTACACGGATATCCGATACCGCCGTGAGGGCGACGTCGGATACCTCACGTTCGACTTCTACAACGGCGCCATGAGCACACGCCAGTGTGGACGACTCCTGTCGGCGCTGCGCGAAGCAACGGCCCGGGACACCAAGGTCCTGGTCCTGCGGGGCGGCCCCGAGTTCTTCTCCAACGGCATCCACCTCAACGTCATCGAGGCCGCCGATCAGCCGGCGTCGGAGGCATGGCAGAACATCACGGCCATCAACGCCGTCTGCCGCACCATCCTCACCGCCACCGGACAGGTCCTCGTCGCGGCGTTCGAAGCGAACGCCGGCGCGGGTGGCGTGATGCTTCCCCTCGGGGCCGACGTGGTCGTCGCTCGGCCCGGCGTCGTGTTGAACCCGCACTACGCGACCATGGGACTGAGCGGCTCGGAACTGCACACCTACACCCTGCCGCGCCGCGTCGGCGAGACGACGGCCCGACGGCTCACCACCGATTGCAGGCCGATCGATGCCGAGACCGCGCTCGCCATCGGCCTCCTCGACCACATCGGCCCCGCGGGGAAAGCCGATTTCGACCGGTGGCTGGCCGACCTGGCCCGGGCGGAAGTCGAAAACTACGAACAGACCATCGACACCAAACGCAAGACTCTGGCCGTCGACGGTGCCTTCAAGCCGGTCGCCGCGTACGAGGCCGAGGAACTCGAGGCGATGGCCCTCGACATGTTCGCCGACCGCAATGGCTTCGCGCACAAACGCCACCGATTCGTCTTCAAGCTCTGAGACCCCCCACCCACGCGGACGCGGTGGGGTCTCAGACCCCCACCACGCGGATGCGGTGATCGCGAGACCGGCGACCCGCGACCCGCACCTCGATCGCGATCGCGATCGCGAGGTTCAACGCCGTCGGGGGCGCCCGTGCCACACGCGCGAATCAACGAAGTCCCCCACGTCGTCAATCCGGTTGCACCGGCTTCACCCGGCCGGGCGTGCGGGTCGTCGTCAACGCCCCGGGGCGACCGGGACGCGATCGTTGTCACCGAACAGGTAGGTGGACACCTGGGCTATGTAGAGGGCGAGTTGATCGGCGGTGTCGAAGGGGATGTACGTCAGGTCGTACCACTGCCGGACCGAGAGCGGACGTTCACGGAAGACGTGTCGGAGGCCGGTGTCGATGACGTTTCGGTAGTCGGGCCACGCCGTGGAAAACGTCTGCCGCAGCATGGCGATGTCATCCGCGGCTTCGACACCGAGAGGACCGGCGCAGAAGTGGACGAAGCGCCGGTCGATACCCGTGATGTCGAGCCCCAACTCGGACAGCGGGACCGTGGTCGGATCCACCCTGACGAACGGGTACGGGTACACGGTCGTGTTGGCGAGTTCCCGCCCGTTTCCGGGCCCGGTGCCCTCGGCCGCGAGCCCTGCACGGGTCGGTAGATGCCGTAGACCAAACCGCCGTCGGTGAAGTCCGCCTCGATGTAGTTGGCCGAACCGTCGGCGGCGTAGGGGTTTTCGGGGTCGATTCCGAACCCTCTGGCGTGCGAGGCCGCGTCCGGGCCCGAGCCGTAGACGGACGCGAAACGCACAATCGGAGCGAGATCGTGCCGTTCGACGGCCTCCCGGCGCAGGGCTTCCTCCGCCTCGACCAGTGCCGTCGACGAGCCGAACGCCGTGGCCCATGGCCCGCATCGACGTTGGGCAGCGGGTGCGAGGTGGTCGTTCAAGAGACTTCCCTGATCTGTGGCAACGCGCCGCCGTCCGACGGGCGCGTGGGTGGCGAAGGGTCAACCGTCCGGGACGGCCGTCGGCAAACGGCAAACGACAAAAGACAAACGGCGATCGACCGAAACGTGCAGCCCTGTTACGGAGGCCGCCCGGCATACTTCCTTGTCCGGTGGCTCTTTCCCGGATGGGCCCGACCGCCGAGCGCGGCGCTCACCACGTCATCGTTCGATCGGAGCCGCACTTTACTGATATTGCCCCAAGGCTGCACGCTGAAGGCCACTTTGCGCGGAAGGCCGCGAACCGACGCGGCGACGAGGCCGCGGCGCGTGGCCGCGGCCTCGTCGAAGGACGAGCGCCGGATGCCTATCGGGGTGCGTTCGGCGTCACGGGCAGGTCGGGTCACCGGGCTGGGCCGGGACGCTGACCGCGTTCCAGGCGGCCTTGGTCTTGTTGAACAGGCCGCAGGTGGAGTCGAGCGCCTTGGCGGACTTCAGGGTCGCGGTGCGGTACTTCTTGTAGGTCATGCCGCTCGTCTTGAGCAGCATGCCGCCGTAGAAGATCTTGCCCGCGGTCTGGATTCCCACGCCCGTGAGTTGCGTGTTGTTGCAGGTCGGGCTGGAGGGCTTGCCGCCACCGGGGTTCGTGCCCTCGGCGAGCAGGTAGAACCAGTGGTTCAAAGGCCCGGCCGCCGCGTGGGTCTCGGTGCCCGGGATCGAAGAGCTGTAGCAGTTCGGGTTGTTGCCGACCAGCGAGGGGTTGTACATGTTGCGTATCGGGCCGCTGCCGACCAGGTTGACCGTCTCGCCGACCAGGTAGTCCGGGCGGTCGTAGGGCGAGGGCTCGTTGGTGTACGCCTCGGTGAGCGCGCCGAAGATGTCGCCGGTGCCTTCACCCAGGCCGGCCTCGGCGCCGGCGCCGCCGGGAGTGAACTGGTCTATGCCGTGCCCGAATTCGTGGCCCACGACGTCCATGGACGCGATCCACTGGTTGCTCTGGTTGCGGCCGATCTGGACCTGCGAACCGGTCCAGTAGGCGTTGATCGCGGGGAGCCCGACCCGTACCGGCCAGCTTCCGCCGGTGCCGTTGTGACCGTTGCGACCGAGCCAGTCGCGGAGCATGTTCCATTCCTTCTGCGCGGCCCACAGGGCGTCGACGCAGCCGGTCTCCTTGCTGGTGGCGTTGCCGTTGCCCCAGGTGTCGGTGGCCTTGGTGAAGACGCCGCCGCTGTAGTCGGCGCAGGACAGGCCGGGCCGGGTGGTGTCGATCATCTTGTAGCTGCCGGCGCTGCCGCTGGTGTTGATCGTCAGCGGGTTGGGGCCGTTCCACTGGCTGGTGCCGGTGCCGCCCTTGACGTCGTCGTAGGAGTCGAGCACCTGCCCCGAGCGGGCGTCGACGAAGACGTGCAACCGGCTGGGCGCGCTCTCGGTGCTGCCGATCAGCACCGTCTCCCAGGCCAGGTTCGCGGAACCCTCCCGGACTCGTACGACCAGGCGTCGCGACTCGACCTCGTCGACGACCTTGAGTCGCGAACGCGAGACGTTCTCGGCCGCGCCTTTGCCGACGGTCGGCTTGACGGGGACGTCGATCCGCAGATCGGTGGCCGACTCGGCGGCCCGGACGGTGCCGTTGCCGTCGGCCAGCACCGCGGCGCTCGCGCCGACCACGGGCAGCCCGCGGTAGGTGCGCTCGTAGGCCACGGAGTACAGGTTGTCGACCCACGGGGTCACCTGCTGCCGCACGTAGCTCTCGTTGGGGCCCTTGGCCAGGACGTCCTGGCCGCTCGCGGCGGCCTTGTCGGCAGCGGCCACCGCCGCCGCCAAGCCGGGCGCGGGCGGAGGGGTCGCCGCGTTCGACTGGGACGTACCGACCACGAGGCCGGCGAGTAAGGCCAGGACCGACCCGACCGTCACCGTGCTGCGTTTCATCGAGGCTCCTTGGATAGAGGACAGACCTCGACCACGAGTCCGACTCTCGTCGGCTCCGCGGGGTGAGCGGGACCGACCGTCGAGTGCGTCGGATTCGTGCCCGAACGAACGAAACGCTCACACGGGCGCAAGTCGACCGTCAACGAATGTGATCGACGCGGCACATTCTGTCAACAACGCCACGCACGTCCCCGTCGAACGCGCGGGCCGCCTGCTCCCCGTCTCCGACAACCGGGCGCCCAAGAATGCGAGTTGACGCGAGTGGCGAAACGGGATGGGCGTGTTCGACCGGGCGCTGCCGTCCTGGGCCGGGAGGAGAAGGAGATCTTCGGGCGGGGCGGGAGTGACGCAGGGGATGTGGCGGGTCGGCGGTGTCGCGCTGGGGCCGGTGGCGTTCGAGTGTCGGTGACGTTCGGTTCTCGGTGGGTTTCGGGTGTCGGTGCCGCGCGGCACGGCGTACGGCGTGCGCGCCGGTGCGGGTGGTTCGGGCGTCGGTGCCGTGCGGCGCGGCGAACGGGCGTACGGGCGTGCGCGCCGGTGCGGGTGCTTCGGCATGTCCGGCGATGGGAGCGGGTGCGTGGGCGACACGGTGCGCGGGAAGCGGACGCCGCCCGCGCGCTGGAACACCTCGGGCCGCGCAAGGTCCGACGGCGTGCGGTGCGCGGTGGGCGGTGGGCGGTGGGCGCCGGACGGTGGCGTCGGTCACTCGGCGGGGTGTGACGCTTGGTGCCGGCGGTACTGGTGGTGCCGGTGGGGTTGGCGGTTCGGGGACGACGCAGATGAGGGCCCTGGTAGCGGGTTGTCGCGGGAGCGTTTACACACGGTTGCCCGTTGCGCGAAATCGAGGAATCTGCGCAAAGTCGACATTCTGCCCAGATCATGTCGCGCTGACACGCGTGACCCGTTGCCGATTCTTCCGGAGTTCGTGTGCCGAAGACCGTCCTGACGCTTCAGCCGTCCCTCGTCCGTCGTGTGCGGATCCCCGCGCTCCCCGGCGGGAAAGCCGCCCGCCGACTCCCGGCCCTGGCGGTGGTCGGTGCGCTCGCGCTGACCGTCGCCGCGTGTGGCTCCGGTGACGGCGCGGGACCTGCCAGGAGCGACAAGGCGGCGGTGGTACCCGTGGATCCGCCCACGACGACCGCCCCAAACCCGGCACCGGACGGCGCCGGGGCGCGCGGCGCGTCCCCCACCGGCCCGGCCGAAACGGCCGTCCCCGGCCCGTCGGGCCCACAGCCGTCGGCACCGACACCCTCGAACCCGCAGCCCTCCGCGCCGCCGACGGGCCCCGCGTCGAAGCCCCCCGGTGCTCCCTCGTCGGCCGCGACGCCCCATGGCTCCGACCGCGCCGCACCGGCCGGCCCGCCCGCGCCGGCGGCGAACAGGGCCGCGGACATACCCCCGCCACTCGTGTCCACGGGCATCGTACGGAGCACCACGGACCCCGGTCACCGCACGGTCGCGCTCACCTTCGACGACGGTCCCGACCCGCGGTGGACTCCGCGGGTGCTCGCGCTGCTCGACGAGTACGACGTCAAGGCCACCTTCTGCATGGTCGGCCCCAACGCCTCGCGCCACCCCGACCTGGTGCGCCGTGTGGTCGCCGCCGGCCATCGACTGTGCGACCACTCGGTCACGCACGACGAGCAGATCGACAAGCGGTCGACCCCGCGAGTCGAGCACGAGATCGTCTCCGCGCGCGACGAGATCACCCGGGCCGCCCCCGGCCACGACGTCGACTGGTTCCGCGCGCCCGGCGGCGCGTGGTCGCCGACCGTGCGCCAAATGTCGGCCGCGTACGGCATGAAGCCGCTCGGCTGGTCGGTCGACACCCGCGACTGGGAGAAGCCCGGCGTCGACAAGATCCTCGACAACGTGCGCCGTGAGCTGCGCCCCGGCGGTGTGGTCCTCATGCACGACGCGGGCGGCGACCGCACCCAGAGCGTCGAAGCGCTCGCGCGGCTTTTGCCGTGGCTGAAGGCCGAGGGCTACCGATTCGCGTTCCCGGGCTGACACGACCGCGCCCCGGCCCGACCCCGCGCGGCGGAGCTGTGCGGGAACGGGGGGCCGGTGCTCGGGCGGGCATTGCTGTCCTGGGCCGGGGAGAGGACGAGGTGGCCGGGTGAGGTCGGATCTCGGCGCGCGACCACACGTCCTGGGAGAGCGGGCCCGTACGGCAGCCCGACCATCGAGGGAACGCCGAATCTTCCGAGCGTCCCGCGGGGGCGGCGTCGCTGCCTGACCGACGAGGCGCTGCGCTCTCGCCGGCCGATGGATGGCGGGAACCCCGGACGGCCGGCCGGGCGTTGGGGGTGTGGACCGGATCGCCCACGTCGGCGTGGGAACGGCGCAGACCGAGGAGGGCGCGATGCCCCGGCGACACGTCGCCGTTCGTCGTCGCCTCGTCGGCTCTCCCGTCACGGGCCGCAGCCACGCGAATCCCTGCGCTCGACGGGGTTTTCGGCGCGGCGGATGGCTTGCGGCGTTGGTCGCCCTCGCCCTCGCGTTGCTCGGCGCGGTGGCTTCCCCCGCGTCCGCGCGCGCGGTCGCGGTACCCGATCTCGACCACGTCTCGGTCTCCGCGCCCACCACCGCCGATCCGGGGCACGTGCGCGACGTCGCGGACGAGGCGACCCGCGACGTGCGACGCGGCCCCCCGGCGCCGTTCGCCGCCCGCGAGTTGCCCCATGAGCGGCACCAACTCCACCACTCCCACGACGCGGCGCTCGTGGGACACACGTTCGCGCTCCTGCCACCCGCAGGGCGTCGAACCGGCGCGGTCGCTGCGCATGCCGATCCGTCGCTGCGCCGTTTCGCGCTTCCGCCGGGTCGCGCTCCACCGTCTCCCCGGGCTTCAGAGCGTCCCTGAGTCCGATCGCCGCGCGCCGACCACCGGCCGCGGTGTTTCCGTGGAGACCATCCTTGCCGCGTGCCACCAAGGTGCGGGCGTTTTTCGCCCTCGCCATCCTCGTCATGTCCACCTACATCGCCGCGACCATGCCCCCTCGCCTCGGCCTCGACCTGCGCGGCGGCACCCAGATCGTCTTGGAGACCCGAGACTCGCCCACCGCGAAAGCCGACCGCGACGCCACCGATCGAGCCCTGGAGGTACTGCGTCGTCGCGTCGACGCGCTCGGCGTCTCCGAACCCAACCTGGTCCGCTCGGGCGAGCGCCGGATCATCGTCGAACTACCCGGTGTGCAGGAGCCGCGCCGGGCCGCCGAGGTGCTCGGCCGAACCGCACAACTCACCATTCATCCCGTTCTCGAGGTCGCCGACGCGACGGAGGCCACGGCCTCACCCGACGCCGGGGGACGACAGGTACTGCCGGACGAGTCCGGCCGGATGCTGAGGCTGGACGCTCCCCGGATGACCGGAGCCGACGTCGACAGGGCCGAGGCCCTCCTGGAGCCGGCCGGTGGCGGCTGGCACGTTGCGCTCGACCTGCGCGGTCGGGGCGAACGAGCCTGGGCCGAGCTGACCGGGGACGCCGCGTGCGCGCCCTCGGGCACGCCCGCGCGGCGCGTGGCGATCGTCTTGGACGGCAAGGTCGTCTCGTCGCCGCAGGTCGACCCGTCGGTCGGCTGCGATACCGGAATCCTCGGCGGATCCACCCGCATCACCGGCGACTTCGACAAACGCGAGGCCCGCGAGTTGGCGCTGCTGCTCAACGGCGGCGCGCTGCCGGTGCCGGTCGAGACGGTCGAACACCGCACCGTGGGACCCACGCTGGGCGAGCAGGCCATCGAGGCCGGCACCTGGGCCGCGATCATCGGCGCCGCGCTGACCGCCTTGTTCATCGCGTGCGTGTACCGCCTGCTCGGCGTACTCGCCGCAGTGGCCCTGGCCTGCTACGGGCTGATCGCGTACGCCGCCCTGGTCGGCCTGGGCGCCACCCTCACCCTGCCCGGACTCGCCGGATTCGTACTGGCCGTCGGCATGGCGGTCGACGCCAACGTGCTGGTGTTCGAACGGGCCCGCGAGGAGTACCTCGCACGGACCGCACCGGCCCTGCGTCCGTCGCTGACCCGGGGCTTTCGCAACGCGTTCACCGCCGTCGCCGACTCGAACGTGACCACCCTGATCGCGGCCGGCCTGCTGTTCTTCCTGGCCACCGGTCCGGTGCGCGGGTTCGGGGTGACGCTGGGCATCGGCGTGCTCGCGTCGATGGTCAGCGCACTGGTGGTCACCCGGGTCCTGGCCGAGTTCGCCGTGAGCCGGGCGGCGGTACGACGCCGGCCTCGGATCAGCGGCATCGCACACGCGGGCCCGGTGCGCGAGTGGCTGGCCCGACGCGATCCGCACCTGATGCGGCACCGCCGGCGCATGCTCGCCGTCTCCGGCGTGCTCGCGCTGGGGCTTGCGGTGTCGGGCGTGGCGGTACGCGGCGTCGACTTCGGTGTGGAGTTCACCGGCGGCCGGCTCGTGGAGTACTCGACCACGCGGTCGGTCGATCCGGACCGGGCCCGGTCGGCACTCGCCGACGCCGGATTCCCCAAGGCCGTCGTGCAGGCGTCGGGCGATCGCGAGCTCACCGTACGCACGGGAAAACCGACCGACGCCCAGGAGGCGCGGATCACCGCGACGGTCGGCGAACTCGGCCACGGAGCGCGGAAGGTGCGCGACGAGTTCATCGGTCCGAGCCTGGGCAAGGAGTTGCGGCTCAACGCCGTGATCGCCCTGGCAGTCGCGCTCGCCGCCCAACTGGCCTACCTCGCGGTGCGGTTCCGCTGGACCTTCGGGGTGGCCGCGGTCGTCTCCATGGCGCACGACGTGCTGATCCTGGTGGGCGCCTTCGCGTGGCTGGGGCGCACCGTCGACGCGGTGTTCCTGGCCGCGCTGCTCACCGTGATCGGCTACTCGGTCAACGACTCCGTCGTCGTCTTCGACCGGATCCGCGAACTACGCCGCACACCCGCGCACGGCAAGCGCTCGCTCGCCCGGATCACCGACACGGCGGTGGTCCAAACCCTGCCGCGCACCGTCAATACCGGTTCCGGCGCGTTGTTCGTCCTGGTCGCGCTGGCGGTGTTGGGCGGCGACTCACTGGCCGACTTCGCGTTGGCGTTGCTGATCGGCGTGGTGGCCGGCACCGGCTCCACGGTGAGCGTCGCCGCCCCTCTGGCCGTCGTGTTGGAGTCACGCGCGACGCCTTCGCCGCCACGCGCGGCCCGATCCCGAACCTCGCCCGACCATCACGGCCACGGCGTCCGCCGCCCCGGCCGCGCGCCGCGCGACAACGGCGCACGCGTCTGATCCACCGTGTGCGCCAAGTCGGCGCGACTCGGTGGCGTTCGCCGTCGAAATCGGGACAGGCCACAACCGCCGCGCGCCTCGACCGTCGTCCCGATCTCAGCGGTACCGCAACGCCCCCGTCGCCGTGTGGCCCGCTCCCTGCCGGAATCGAAACGAGGCCTGCCGTCCGTTGTGCAGGGAGCATTCGACGCGCGCCGGCGGATCGAACTCGGTGAAACACGGTGTCCGCAGCCGAAACGTCGTCGGCCGCAACAGTTCGCCGTCGCTCGCCAGCGCGATCGCCTGCCGGGCGGCTTCGACGAGCACCATCCCGGGGATGTGGTCGCCGGCGTGGTCGAAGAAGAACGGATGCAGGTGGTCGGCGGGGTCCAGTTCCAGGGCGCCGTCCCCGCTGTGCGCGAGCAGGACGTCGCGGGCCAGGATCGCGTCCACCGCCTCCGGCCTCGGCCTGCGGGGACTCGGCCGGGGTGCCCGCGCCCCGGCCGAGTCCCCGCGCAAAGCCGCATACGTGCCCGCGTCCAGGAATCGCGCGTTGCCGCCCGCGCGCGCGAAGGTCGTCCCGCCGGCCGAGAGGTGGACGCGCATCCGCATTCCCCGAAGTCCGCGCCCGTCGCGCGTGGGCCGCAAGTCGTCGACTTCGGCCAAACAGGTGATTTCGGTGGCGCCGCTGCGCAAACGCGGCTCCGTGGCGACATCTACGCCGTAATAAAGGTCCTTGATCAGAAAGTGCGATTCGAGGGGCACGGAGAAGAACTGCGACGGGATGAAGATCCCCAGTTGACGTAGCGTTTCCACGACCATCAGCCGGCTGTGTCCGCCGTCGCCGGCCGGAGGGAATGTGGGATGCGAGCGAGGCCACTGGGCCGCGGCCAGAAAGGTCGTCTCCCCGAGACGGACCACATCGGTCAGCAACACCTCGGCCACCGAAGCCCGGTGTACCGACTCCCGTGCCACGGTGCGCGACCAACTCAGCTGTCTCGCCGACAGGCCCGAAGACGCTGCGCGGCCACCGAACGTCGTCATGGATACAAGCAGAACCCAGCGACCCGGAAGGTGCATGTCGTCTTCTCGCCAGGGCTCTCGCGGCGTGTAACGCGCCCTGGGAAGTGCGGCGATTCCGCTTCCGAGCGATGTCGTGTCGCGTCCGTTGTGCGGCACCATGAGCCGAAACGGCACTAGTTTCTACGCAGGCATCCGAGCTGGAGGTGGCACGTGCAGGCACGGGCAGGAGCGACTCGCCGATCCCTTCTGGAGACGGCGGCCCGCCTGTTCCACGAGCGAGGGTTCGCCGGGACGAGCATCAGCGATATCGGCAACGCCTCGGGACTCACCAGCGGTGCCATCTATTTCCATTTCACCAACAAGGACGCCCTGGCCCGGGCGATCGTCGAAGCCCACTTCGCCACCTGGCCGGAGCTCATCGAAGGGCAAGTCCCGGCGGGCGCCCCCGCGTTGGAAGGCCTGGTGCGGCTCAGTTTCGCGGTGGCCCGCGCCTATCGCGACGATCCCGTGGTCCGTGGCGGCGCACGGTTGTGGGCAGAGCGCTACGCCATCGACGCGAGCCTGCCGCCCCCCTTCGTGGACTGGATCGCCGCCGTCCGCGCCCTGCTGGACCGCGCGCGAGAGGAGCGCGATCTCGCGGACCGCGTCGATCCGGAGACGGCGGCCCGCTCGATCATCCACGCCTTCTTCGGCATGCACACCGTCTCCGACGCGCTCTCCGGCCGCGCCGACATCGAGGACGACCTGACCGATCTCTGGCGCCTGCTCCTGCCGGCCCTGCTCGCCGATCCCCGGCGTGACGAGGACATCCTGACCCGAGCCCTGGCGGGTACGACGGGCGGCCCCGGATTCGCCCCGAGGGTTGGCGCGGACGCCGAATAGCCACGGGTTCGAGGCGTCGGGCGCCCGGAGCCGGCGGGTCGTCCGCGCTCGCCCACACCTGTGTCGACATCGAACGCAACACGCTGCAAAGCGTCATTGATTGATTACATATAGTATTCAATCTAACGTAATGATCGTTATGTTTCGGGTCGGCGCCGCTCACGGACGCCCCTGCGGGGGCGGGCCCACAACGCCGTCTCGGGACCTCGCGCGGGCATCTCGGGGGCCCGCTCCCTCTCGATCGGACGGCCCCATCGATGACAGGCAATACCCTCCTCACCTGGACCCCGGCAGCCATCGTCTTCGACTGCGACGGAACCCTGCTGGACAGCGAATGCCACTGGGAAGAAGCGCGGGATCTCGTGCTTCGCGGCTACGGGGTCACGACCCCGGCCGACTTCGGTGAACGCACCAAGGGTCTGCACTTCACCGAATGCGGGCGGGTCATGGCCGAAGTGGTGGGCCTGCCCACCGCCCATGCGGACCAGGTGACGGGACAACTCCTCGAACATTTCCGCAAGTTGGTCGCGGCGCATCCCGTGACGATTCCCGGCGCGGCCGAGTTCGTACGCCTGGCCTCGCATTTCGCACCCCTGGCGGTAGCCAGCAACTGCCCCCGTGACGTGGTGGAATCGGGCCTGACACACGCCGGACTGCTCCCCCGCTTCGTCGACGTCGTGGTCCCGGACGCGAGCCTGCGCCCCAAGCCCGATCCGGACGTCTACCTCGCGGCCACCCGAGCCTGTGGCGCCACTCCGGCCGTCACCCTGGCGGTGGAGGACTCGTACTGCGGCATCCTCTCCGCGACGCGGGCGGGGTTGCGCGTCCTGGGCGTGGGTGCCGATCCTCGCGACGAGGAATTGGCCCTCGCCGACATGTGGGTGACCACACTGGCCGACGCCGACCTCCTGCATTGGGCGAAAACGCGCGAGAGCCTGTCGGAGTCGTGTGTGCCCGCCGCGGGCCGGGGAGTCCGGGCGACGGAAGCGGTCGTGGTCTCGTGACGGCGCGGCGGGGCCACCGACACGACCCGTGACCCCGCCGCGACGGCGCGGAAACCGCCGGCGCCGCCACCGACGACCGTGGCGGCGCCGACCTCCCGCCCCACACGAGGCGTGCGGGGGCCGCCCCGGGAGGATCCGGCTGCGCGGGGAGGATCCGGCTGCGCGCGCCCCGCCCGCGTACGATCCGTCACCCTCCTCCGGGTCCGACGCTCCCCGTCCCTCCGACACGCCCCGTCCCGGAATGGGTCAGTGAACGCGTCTCGCGGGCGATCTCGATGTCCTCGCGGGCGGTGACCACGAGCGTTCGAACCGCGTTCGCGTCGGCACTCACGTCGGCGTCGCCGTGGGCTTCGCTGTTGACACGCGGGTCCAGGCGCACGCCCAGGAAGGCGAGTTCGCCGACGGCGTCGGCCCGGATCGCGTCGTCGTGTTCACCGACTCCACCGGTGAAGGCGAGGACGTCCAGGCCGCCCATCGCGGCGGCCATCGCGGCGATCTTGGTGCGGAGCCGGTAGCCGTAGACGCGGCGGGCGAACCGGGCGGGCAGATCGCCCGCCTCCGCCGCGGCGCGAATGGCCCGCATGTCGCCTCCGTGGCCGGCGAGCGCGGCAAGACCGGCGCCGTGCTCGAGCACCTCTTCGAGTTCGTCGACGGTGATGCCCTGTCGTCGCTGGAGCCACACGATCAGACCGGGATCCACATCACCGGCCCTGGTCGCCATCACGAGTCCTTCGGCGGGGGTGAAGCCCATGGTGGTGTCGACCGACTCGCCCGCGCGCACGGCGGCCACCGACGCGCCCGCGCCCAGATGACAACTCACCACGCGGGCCGAGGCCGAGTCGATTCCCGCCAGCTCGCACGCACGGCGGGCGGCGTACGCGTGGGACAGGCCATGGAAGCCGTAGCGGCGCACGCCCCATTGCGTACGCCACGCGTCGGGCAGGGCGTAGGTACTCGCCTCCGACGGCATGGTGCGGTGGAAGGCCGTGTCGAAGCAGGCCACGGCGGGCGTGCCCGGCAGTGCCCGGCGGACGGCGTCGATGCCCGCGAGGGCCCGGCTCTGGTGCAACGGGGCAAGCGGGGCCAGCCCCGCGATCCGCGCGAACACGTCCGGATCCAGCAGGGTCGGACCGGTGAAGTCCGCTCCGCCGTGGACGACGCGGTGTCCGACGGCGTCGACGGGCCCGGCGCCGCGCAGGAACGCGGAGACGGCGCCGTCCGGGATGGCGTCCGCACACTCGATGGTCGACGCGCACACGAGCGTGTCGTGCGGGTCGAGCACGGACAGTTTCACCGTCGACGATCCCGCGTTGACGACGAGGACTCGCTCTTCACTCATGCCTGTCCATTCCCCTGTGATCGTCTCGGTGCACCGACGGCGGGCGCGGTCGTCCCCGCCGGTGACGCGCGTTTCGACAGGGCCGTTCGGCCCTGTCCGGTCGACCGCAAGGGTCGGTATCCGGTCCCGGACGGCGCCGGGAACGGCGGGTACCCGTCGTTCTTCCCATACCCGCTCAATCGGCGATCAGGACCGCGGCGCCGCGGACGCGATCGGCCGCGAGATCCGCGAGCGCCTGGTCGGCCCGGCTCATCGGGTAGCGCGTGGTCGTCACCTGGAGGTCGATCTCCGTCGCCGGCCGGAGGAACTCGACGCCGTCGCGCCGGGTGTTGGCGGTGACGCTGCGCAGGTTGCGTTCGTGGAACAGGTGCCGTTGGTAGTTCAGCGGCGGAATGTCGGACAGGTGGATGCCGGCGACGGTGCCGGACCGGTCGAGCGCGGCCAGGGCGGCCGGTACGACCTCGCCGACCGGTGCGAACACGACGGCGGAGTCGAGTGGTTCGGGTGGCGGGTCGTAGGTGTCTGCCGCGGACGCGGCGCCGAGTTCCAGGGCCGGGCGGGCCTGTTCGGACCGGGTCATGACGTGGACGGAGGCACCGCGCGCGAGCGCCACCTGAGCGGTGAGGTGGGCTAACGCGCCGAAGCCGTAGATGCCCAGCCTGCCACCGGGCGGCAGATCGGCGCGCGGCAGGGCGCGGTAGCCGATGATGCCCGCGCACAACAGCGGCGCCACGTGCTCGGCGTCGCGGTCGACGGGCAGGGCGTAGGCGTAGTCCTCGGGTGCCAGGGCCCGGTCGGCGAACCCGCCGTCCGCGTCCCAACCGGTATATGTGGAGTCGGGACACAGGTTCTCCGCGCCGGCCCGGCAGTATCGACAGCGGCCACAGGTGTGGCGCAGCCACGCGATGCCCACCCGATCGCCGGGTGCGAAGCGCCCGGAGCCCGCGCCGACGATCTCGACTTCGCCGACCACTTCGTGTCCGGGAACCGTGTTCGCTCCGTGTGGCGCCAGGTCGCCCTCCGCGAGGTGCAGGTCGGTCCGGCAGACACCGCAGGCTTCCATCCGTACCAGGATTTCGCCCGGGTCCGGTTGCGCCGGTTCGCGGTCGACAAGTGCGAGGGGATGGGTGTCGATCGGCCCGGGGCGGGTCACTGCCCACGCGCGTCCCGCGCGCCCGCTCGGCGAGGTGTCGACGCTCATGTCATCGTCCCAAACGGTGAGGCGAGTGGGGCTCGGCCGTCCCGCCGAGCGCCTTCGGCATTCACCATCGCGCGCGCGAACAACGGACCACAGGGCCGAGTGGCGTCCCCCATAGGGCCGAACGGCCCTGCCCGCCGCCGGGCGGCGAGAGCAGAGTCGGGCGAGAGAGCCGGCGCATCGAGTCGGCTCGCCCGGAAGGGCGTGCACCATGATCGGCCCGGCCGCGCCACCCCATCGCCCGGGGAAGCGGCCGGGCTGCCGTCCACCACGCCGATGGGTCGTTGGGAGATCGACATGACCAAGGCATTCCTGAGCCCCGCCGACCTGCGGTATCTGGCCGCCGCGGCCGGTGCCGCACCCTCGCTTCACAACAGCCAACCGTGGTTCTTCCGGCCCACGATCGACGGCTGCGGCATCGAGGTCCACCCGGACCGCACACGCGCGGTTCCGCTCACCGACCCCGATGCCAGGGCCATGTACATCTCCCTCGGGGCGGCCGTGTTCAACCTGCGCGTCGCCGCCGCACACCTGGGCCGGGACCCGCTGGTGACGCTCATGCCCCGGGACGCCGATCCGCCGCCGGCGGCCGTGCTCGACGTGAGCCGCCCCGCGCCCGCTCCTCTTCCCTACGGCCCGGACCTGTACCCGGCGATCGCCCGACGGCACTCCAGTCGTCTACCGTTCGCCAACCGAGACGTTCCGGAGCGCATCGTCGGCGAACTCATCGCGGCCGCCGACGCGGAGGACGTGGTCCTGGCCGTGCTGGAGGAGGCCGACGCGCGCCGCGTCCTGAACCTGACGGCCGAGGCCGAACGCCGAACCGCCGCGGACCTCGCGCGACAGGCGGAGACACGGGCGTGGCTGCGCCTGGAGGAACCCGCGGCCGACGGCATCCCACAGGAGGCCCTCGGCCCCCAGGATCACGACGCCCGGGTTCCGGTCCGCGCCTTCACCGGCCACCCGCCTGTTCCTCCCACCTCGACGCGGCGTTTCGAGGCACTACCCCAAGTGGCAACCCTCACCACCCACTTCGATCGCCCGCAGGACTGGCTGCGCACAGGCCAGGCGCTGCAGCGGGCATGGCTGGTGGCGACCATCCACGACCTGCGCGTGTCGGTCCTTCACCAGGCCGTGGAATGGGCCGACACCCGCGCGAACCTTCGCGATCCGCAGACCGGTCCCGGCTACGTCCAGATGGTGTTGCGGATGGGGTACGGGCCGCCCGGAGCTCCCACCCCTCGGCGCCCCGTGGCGGAGACACTCGTCGATCCGGCCGACGCCGGTGCCGACGCGTCGGCGTGACCGGAACCGGTGAGGGGACGCGACCTCCCGTCGCCTCGAACGGGCACCCCGCGCGTGCTCGGCGCGAGCGCGGGAACGAGCGGAGTTCGGGCGGCAATACGTGACAACACGAGAGGAAGATCATGACGATGGCAATTCCCGAGGATCCGGACCTGACGACGGTCGACGCGTGGTGGCGCGCGGCGAACTACCTCGCGGTGGGCCAGATCTACCTGAGCGGCAATCCGCTCCTGACCGAACCGCTGCGCCCCGACCAGATCAAGCCGCGCCTGCTCGGGCACTGGGGCACCTCCCCCGGCCTGAACCTGATCTACGCCCACCTGAACCGGGTGATCCGCGAACGCGGCACGCACGCCCTGCACGTCACCGGTCCCGGCCACGGCGGCCCGTCCGCACTCGCCGCGTCGTGGCTGGACGGCACCTACAGCGAGCGCTACCCGAACGTGCCCCGCGACGCGGCCGGTATGGTCACGCTGTTCCGCCAGTTCTCCTACCCGGGCGGCGTGCCGAGCCACATCGCCCCCGGCGTGCCGGGCTCCATCCACGAGGGCGGAGAACTCGGCTACAGCCTTTCGCACGCGTTCGGCGCCGCCTTCGACAACCCCGATCTGGTCGTCGCGTGTGTGATCGGCGACGGCGAGGCCGAGACCGGACCGCTCGCCGCCGCCTGGCACGGCACCAAGTTCCTCAGCCCGCGCACCGACGGCGCGGTGTTGCCGATCCTGCACCTGAACGGCTGGAAGATCGCCAACCCGACCCTGTTCGCCCGGATGCCGCGTGCGGAGCTGGACGCGCTGCTCACCGGCTACGGGTGGCGCCCCATCCACGTCGAAGGCGACGAACCCGCCCGCGTACACGCGGCGTTCGCCGCCGCACTGGACGAGGCGCTCGACGACATCACCCGGCTCGAGGCGACCGCGCAGGGGCGCCCGAGGTGGCCGATGCTCATCCTGCGCACCCCCAAGGGCTGGACCGGACCGGCCACCGTGGACGACCTGCCCGTCGAGGGCACCTGGCGCTCGCACCAGGTCCCGCTGACCGGTGTCCGCGAGAACCCGGAGCACCTGGCCCTGCTCGAGGCGTGGATGCGCTCCTATCGCCCGGACGAACTCTTCGACCGGGACGGCCGGCCCACCCCGATCGTGCTCGCCAACGTGCCCGCCGGCGACACCCGCCTGGGCGCGGTGCCCGAGGCCAACGGGGGCACCCTGCTGCGGGATCTGCCGCTGCCCGACGCGAACGCCTTCGCCGTCAAGGTGGTCGAACCCGGCGCGTCCTGTTCGGAGCCCACCCGGGTGCTGGGCGACTACCTGCGCGAGGTCTTCGCCCGCACGGCGACCCGTCGCGACTTCCGCCTGTTCGGACCGGACGAGACCGAGTCCAATCGGCTCGGCGCCGTCTACGGCGCGACCGCCAAGGCCTGGCAGGAACCCGTCACCGACCTCGACACCCACCTGGCGCCGGACGGCCGAGTCGTGGAGATCCTCTCCGAGCACACCTGCCAGGGCATGCTCGAGGGCTATCTCCTGACCGGGCGGCACGGCGTCTTCTCCTGCTACGAGGCGTTCACCCACATCGTGTCCTCGATGTTCAACCAGCACGCCAAATGGCTGCACGCCTGTCGCGAGATCGGCTGGCGCCCGCCGATCGCCTCGCTCAACTACCTGCTCACCTCTCACGTGTGGCGCCAGGACCAGAACGGCTTCTCGCACCAGGACCCCGGCTTCGTCGACAACGTGATCAACAAACGGCCCGAGGTCGTCCGCGTGTACCTTCCGCCGGACAGCAACACCCTGCTGTCGGTGGGCGATCACGTACTGCGCAGTCGCGGCCTGGTCAATGTGATCGTCGCCGGCAAGACGCCCAACCCCGACTGGCTCACCATGGACGAGGCGGTCCTGCACTGCGCCCGCGGGGCCGGGGTCTGGGAATGGGCCTCCAACGACGACGGCGACCCGCAGGTGGTCCTGGCCTGCGCGGGCGACGTGCCCACCCTGGAGACCCTCGCCGCCGTCGACCTGCTCCGCCGACACCTGCCGGAGCTGCGGGTGCGCGTGGTCAACGTGGTCGACCTGATGCGGCTGACCCCTGAGAGCGAACACCCGCACGGCATGCCCGACACGGAGTACGACGCCCTGTTCGGCACCGATGTGCCGGTCGTCTTCGCCTACCACGGCTACCCCTGGCTGATCCACCGCCTCGCCTACCGCCGCCACAACCACGACAACCTGCACGTGCGCGGATACAAGGAGTACGGCACCACGACGACCCCGTTCGACATGGTCGTGCTCAACGACATGGACCGCTACCAGCGGGTGATCGACGTGATCGACCGTGTCCCGGGCCTGGGTTCGCGCGCCGCGACGGTACGCCAGGCGATGCTCGACGCCCGCACCCGCCACCGCGCCTGGATCCTCGAACACGGCGAGGACATGCCCGAGGTACGCGACTGGGTCTGGCCGACCGACACCACCGGTCGGCCTTGATCCGTCGGCGGCGGAGGTAACCGCCCACCGCCCCGCCCCACACGAGACAGTGAACACCTTGCCGTGAACAGTCGGGCCGGGACCCCCTCATCCGTCCCCGTCACCGACCGGGGTCCATCCGAGATCGAGGCCGCGGTGGGCGTCCTCGTCGTCGATGCCGCCAAGGCACCGGCCGCCTGCGACGCGTTCACCCGGGAGCAGGTCGACCACATCGTCCTGCCGGAGACCCACCTCTTCGGCGGGCCCGCGGGGACGGGTCGCGGATCGTGGCGGAGCCGGCGACCGGGGACGCGGTCGCCGTCCGGCTTCACCCGATCCGAGGGCCGCCGGGGTCCGCACGATCGCGGTCTCGCCCGCCCCCTCCAGAGCCTCGCTCAGGAGTTCGGTGGGCGAACGGGATCTGTCGGGCCACTCGCTCGGGTCCATCAGTCGGGCCGCGACCCGGGGTGACACCTGCGGCGGCACCACGAGAAGTTCCCTGAAGGGGGCGATCAGCGAGAAGAGTTCGATCCGGTGAGGGTCCTGTCCGGCCACGAATCCGCCCCAGCGCACCACGCGGCCGAGCCGGGCGATCCGGAACGGTCGAGGTGTACCGGGCCACAGGCTCCGATCGAGCGTCGCGCGCGAATACGAACCCACACGTTCCATCCCCGTGAACAACGCGGCGAGTTCCTCGACCGTCGCCCTCGAGCGAGGCCACCACGCGCCGTCCAACTCGTGACTGTTGCCGCCCGGATGGGGAAAGAGTGACAAACGCGCTGCGGGAGCCGTATCGCTCACTGCCACGGTCAACACGGAAGACCTGCCTACCCGACCGGCACGGCCACCCTCCGGGGCGACACGAGTGTCGGCACCCTCTCGATATCGCTCGTCACCTCAACGGTAGCCGTGTGTGTGACGGGACGAAACTCCGTGGGTGGCGGGACGACGGGAGCGAGTCCGAGAGGCAGCCGCCTCCCCGGACGTCGCGCTCGCGTCGCCGGCCATCACGATCGCCGGTACCGCCGGCCGTCACGATCGCCGGCGGCACCGCGAACAGCGTCGGGACCGTCGACAAGAGCATCGAACGGACGCGCACGACATCACGGCGCCGGCACATCGGCCCGCGCTCCATGAGGGCTCGGACCCATCGCCCCAGCACTTCGCGCCTGCACCGCACTCACGGCGTCACGGCGTCGCGCCGTTGCGGCGTCACGGCGTCGCCGCATTCACGCCGTTCACGGCCTTGTGCGGGGAATCGGCACGACCGCCACCGGACAGGACGCGTGGTGGAGCACCGCGTGCGTGGTGGGGCCCAGGCGCATCGGGAAGGGTCCATGCGCCCGGTGGGCGGCGACCACCAACAGATCCGCGTGTGCGGAGACGCCGATCAGGGCGTAGGCGGGGGCGCCGGTCGTGACGATCGCCTCGATCGCGACATCCGGTGCCCGTGCCCGGATCGGGTCCAGGATTTCGGCCAGGAGGTGGTCGTGGGTTGCCGCCGCGTCCAGCGGGTCCCCGAGCAGCGGCGCGACCACACCGGGGCAGTAGCCGGCCATCGCGAGTGTCCACACGTGTACGGGGACCACCCTGCCGCCGATGCGGCGGGCCCGCTCGACCGCGAACTCGACCGCGGGCGCGTCGCTGTGATCGGCGATGCCCACCACGACGCTCGGGGTGTCCACGTCGTCGGCCGCCTCGGGTACGACCACCACGGGGCAGCTCGTGTGGGCGCACACGCGCAGGGACACCGATCCGAGCAGCAGCCCGGCGAAGCCGCCGAGGCCTCGGCTGCCGACCACGATCAGCTCGGCCCCTCGACCCGCTTCCAGGATCGCGTTCGCCGCCGGACCCTCGACCAGCGATGTCTCGACCGCCAGGTGCGGGTGGGCGGCGCGGCTGCGGTCCGCTGCCTGCTTCAACAGGGCGTGGGCACCTTCACGGACCTCCGCCGAGCGGCCGTGTCGGCCGAGAGCAGTCGCGGGAATGGCCATCGCCAGGCGCAGCGGCGTCTTCGCCTCGGCGGCGGCGCGGGCGCCCCAGGCGAGCGCGCGTTCTCCGCCGGGCGAGCCGTCGTAGCCGATCAGGACGCCGAGGCCGGGAAGGTGGGTTCCGGTGCTCATGAGCTTGTCCATTCGTCGTGTTCCGACGACTCGGGCGGCGGCGGGGCCGGTACCGCGAGATCCGATCGACCCCGCACTCTCAGCGTGCTCGCACGCCGTCGGCGGGCACAGGGCCGCCCGGACCCGGGGCCCGGGACCTTCGGCCCGGTCCACCACCCCCACCGGCCCTGTGTCCGGGGCCGCGGAGGTTCGATCGTGGAGACACGGTGAACCGCGCGATCGCGGACCCGGACACACAGGAGGCGAGCGCGATGAGGCCGAGCAGCGAAACCGCCCCGGGAAACGGTTCCACCACGCACGCGAACGCGTCCGTGGGTGAGCGCGGCGTGGCCGACGTGATGAGTACGGCCTTGCTCACCGTCGCGGGCGACGAATCCCTGTTGATGGCCTGGGAGCTGATCCAGCGCACCGGCTTCCACCACCTTCCCGTCGTGAACGAGGACGGGCGCTGCGTGGGGCTGCTGGAGCGGGGCGACCTGGCGGTGGCATGCGCTCTCCCGGCGATCTCGCTGTCCGAGCGTTATGTGGGCGACCTCCTGCCCGGCGGTTCCCAGCCGCACGTGCCGGTCACCGCTCGACTCGCCGAGGTGGCCGACGTGATGACCGAGCACGCGGTCGACGCACTCGCGGTCACGGACGACGACGACACGATGGTCGGCCTGGTGACGGCCCGCGATCTGGTCTCGGCACTCGCCGGACGCAAGCCCGCACACGGCCCCAGGGACCACGGACCGGTGCTCTTCCGATTGGAACCGGTACTTCCCCCGACCCGCCACGCCTGATCGGCCCGCCGACCCGCCACGCCTGATCGGCCCGCCCGAACGTCGCCGTTCGGCACCCGATGTCCCGGCCCGGAGGCCTGACGGGTGTGGTCGGCGGTTCGGCGCGGGCGCGCTTTTCCACATCGGCCGTCCGTCGCCGCCGATGCGCAGCTCGTTCGGTGGCTTCGGCGTGCGGGACGTGAGCGCCGTCCTCGCCGATCGCGCCCAGCGCCGACTCGCACCGACATGGTGGCCCGAGCTTGCGGACGGCCATGACATCCAGCCCCCGGGTCGGTGGTGGTCGGCCCGGGGACATCGGTGGGCGTGGGGGTCGCCTCGGGCCGGTCACGGCCTCAGGTCCGGTGCCGATCGGTGCCCTGGTGCAGTTCGGTCGCGTAGACGGCGGCCTGGACTCGGCGCTCCAGGCCGAGTTTGTTCAGCACCGCCGATACGTAGTTCTTGATGGTCTTTTCCGCCAGGCCGAGGCTTTCGGCGATCTCGCGGTTCGTCTGGCCCTGCGCGATGTGCTCCAGCACCTGCTGCTCGCGCTCGCTGAGTCCGGGCGGACCCGGCTCGGCCGCGGGCCCCTTGCGTACGCGTTCCAGGACGCGGGTGGTCACCGCGGGGTCCAGCAGGGATTGGCCGGCCGCCACCGCGCGCACGGCCGCGATCAGGTCCTGCCCGCGGACCTGCTTGAGCACGTATCCCGCCGCCCCGGCCATGATCGCCGCGAACAGCGCGTCCTCGTCGTCGTAGGAGGTCAGGATCAGCGCGTTGATCTCCGGGAAGCGGGACCGCACCTCGCGGCACACGTCGATGCCGCTCCCGTCGGGCAGTCGCCCGTCCAGGATCGCGACGTCCGGGCGCAACGCGGGGATGCGCCGTGTGGCCTCGGCGGCGGAACCCGACTCGCCCACGATCTCGATGTCGGGTTCGCCGCCGAGCAGGTCGGCGAGGCCCCTGCGGACCACCTCGTGGTCGTCGAGCAGGAACACGCGGATGGGCGCTGTCGACACGGCCCTCCTCCGGAGGTAGTCGTACCTTCATTCATTCTCGAACGTCGAAGACGCCCGCGCCTGTCACCGTATCGGGCGGTGCGGCCCGACGAGGACGGTCGACCGAGCGCGGCCGGTCGGGACGCCGAGCGCGCTGCCGACGTCGACGACCGGCGGCGCGTCGCGGCGGTGCTCGGGCAACCAGGGCCGCCGGGCCCGCGAGGGCCCGTCGGCGATCGGCATCACGATGGTGTTCATCCGGCGAAGAGGAGACGCGCGGGGCGTGCTTTGACACGATGGCCGGAGAAGGGTTTCGACAAGTTGTGACCGACCGTGGGAGGGGTTGTGGCGTCGGACGAGCGACCGGCACTGCCGCGTTTGCGCTTGGACGAGCTGCTGGACGAGCTCCAGGCCCATGTGGAAGTGGTCCGTGCGACCCGGGATCGGGTGAACGGGCTGCTGGAGGCCGTCCTGTCGGTGGGCAGCGACCTGGACCTGGAGACCGTGCTGCGGCGGATCGTGGAGTCGGCGGTGACCCTGGTGGACGCCGAGTACGGCGCCCTGGGAGTCATCGGCGACGAGGAGCGGCTCGCGCGGTTCCTGCCGGTGGGCATGGATCCGGCGACCATCCTGAAGATCGGTCCCTTCCCCACCGGGCGCGGCATCCTGGGGCTGATCATCCGCGACCCGCATCCGCTGCGCCTGCACGACCTGTCCGAGCACCCGGACTCGTTCGGGTTCCCTCCGGGGCATCCGCCGATGAACACCTTCGTGGGGGTGCCGATCCGCATCCGCGACACCGTGTTCGGCAACCTGTACCTGACCGAGAAAAGCGGCGGTGCGGACTTCGACGAGGACGACGAGGCGGTCCTGCGCACCCTCGCGGCGGCCGCGGGTGTGGCCATCGACAACGCCCGCCTGTACGACGACGTCCGCCGCCGCGAACGTTGGCTCGCGGCGAGTTCGGATCTGACCCGCAGCCTGCTTTCCGGCGACGCCCCCGCCGACGTGCTGCGCTCGTTCACCGCGACCATCCGGGACATGGCCGACGCGGATCTGGTCACCCTGGCCGTGCCGGTGCCCGGAACCGACGACCTGGCCGTGGAGGCCGCTTCGGGGCCCTTGGCGGACCGCGTCCGCGGACTGGTCCTGTCCGGCGAGAGCACCCTGATGGGCAAGGTGTTCAGCTCCGGCGAGACGATCGTCAGCCCCGACATCGGCCACGATCCGGGCGCGGTGGTGGCCACCGCCGCGGGAACCGACCTCGGTTCGGCGTTCCTGCTGCCGTTGGGCACCCACGAGCGCATCCGCGGCGTACTCCAGGTCGCCAACCGAGTGGAGCGGCCACAGTTGTCGGACGCGGTGGTGCGCATGGTCGCGGGGTTCGCCGACCACGCGGCCCTGGCCCTGGAGATCGCGGAACAGCGCCGCGACGCCGAACTGTTGACCGTACTGCAGGACCGCGACCGCATCGCCCGGGACCTGCACGACCTGGCCATCCAACGCCTGTTCGCCACCGGCATGACCCTCCAGAGCGCGACCCGCTTCATCGACCACCCCGAAGCACTGGAACGGGTCGAATCGGCGGTGGACGCGCTGGACGACACGATCAAGGTGATCAGGTCGACGATCTTCTCCCTCAAGGCCCGCGGTCGTGACGCGGGCACGGGGCTGCGTTCGCGCTGCCTGCGCGAGGTGGACGCGGTCGCCGAAATGCTGGGTTGCGCTCCCACGCTGCGCGTCGACGGCCTGCTGGACACCCTGGTGGCCGAGCCGATCGCCGCCCAGGTGATCGCGGTGCTGCGCGAAGCGCTGGCGAACGCGGCCCGTCACGCCCACGCGAGCCGCGTGGAGGTGCACGTCGAGGCGGACGACAAGCACGTGCGGGTACGGGTGCGCGACGACGGCGTGGGCCCGCCGGCGTCCCCGACCCGCGACAGCGGGTTGGGGAACATGCGCGAGCGGGCCGAATCCCTCGGTGGCACCTGCTCGTTCGGGCCCGCCCCGCAGGGCGGCGCCCTGCTCGACTGGCGGGTCCCGCTGGGTTGACGTCGGGAGAGGCCGCCGCCGATGGCGAACAGGCGTGGTTCCAGGTCACCTCCGAATTCGTCACCGGCCGTCTGATGCCACGTGCGGCGGCCGTCCCCTCCCCGGGCCGTCGGCCGGGGCGCGGAACGCTGTTCATCCGGCCCCGGGCGCCGCGTGGTGCTACCTGAACAGGCGGTCGCCGCTGTTGGCCATGCGGTGGGTGCCGCCGTGTGCGTTCACCCAGTCACGGACCATCTTGACGGCGTTGCCGCATTGCCAGTTGTTGTCGTAGTCGCGCACCCCCGTGTAGGCCCCGTAGCCCGCGATGATGCCGTCCACGCGTGCGTCGCCCAGGAGTTTGTCGACGTACCACGGATCGTTGTAGGTGGTCGTCCAGGACAGTGTGGCCGCCAACCGCCCGGCGGCGCGGTCCGCGGCGCCCTTCTTCAATTCGGCGCACGTGTTCCAGGTGGCCTCGGTGCAGTTGCCGAACCCCTTGGTGATGTCGCTGTCGCCGTAGTCCATCGCCCGCCGGCCGGCCGGGAATCCGGAACCGGATCGGTCGAAGACGCTTCGGACCTGATCGCGGGTCCCGGTCGTGGTGATGCCCTCCAGCGGGCCCAGCCTGCCCTCCAGGCTCTTCCAGCCGCGGCCGCCGACGTCCGGGGTGCTGCCGCCGTGGTACTCGTAGAAACCGTAGAGCACCTGGATCCCGGCAGCGGTCAGCCGCTGCGCCTTGTCGCGCAGGCCGGCGACGCTGCACGTGCGGTTCGGCGCCTCCCCGCAGTAGTTCGGGTCCTTGATGTCCAGCCAGACCAGCGACAGCCGGCGTCCCGCGTTGGCGTGGGAGAGGATGCGGTCGATCATGCTGTCGAAGCTGGGACCCAGCCGGTTCTCGCCGGCGGAGGAACAGTCGTGCCAGGCACGCCACTCGTTCGGATTCCACCAGGCACAGACGTCGACCTCGATGGCGTTGGCACCGTGGTTGATCGCGGCGTCCACGCCGTCCAGGGTGTCGACCCGATGCGCGATGGCATAGATCGCCTGACGCTGATCGGCCGCCGCCGCCGGAGTCGTACCGAGCAAGGTGGTGGCAACGAGCCCGCACAGGGCCACCATCAGCGCCGATAACATCCGTGGGCGGGTTACACGCCGTAGGTGAGTGGTCAAGAGGCTACTCCTTCATATCGGTGTCCCGAGGCGCACGACCATGCGATCGTCGACGCCCGCGCCGGGCGTGGGGGGGGGGTGGGGGGGACGAAGACAGGCGTCGGCGCCCGCGGGGCGGGGAGATAGGAAGAGAGAGGG
>NZ_JBSFEO010000070.1:0-41825 GCF_053594475.1 Embleya sp. NPDC001921 | reverse complement strand
CCGGTACGTGCGCGCCGTTCGGCGCGAGGGCGCGTCGGCCGTGCGCGTCGGGGGTGCCGCGACGGACGGCCTCGGGCAAGGCGTGCGGGACCCGGCGCCACCCGTCCCGGGCGGTACCGCGCCCCAACAGCGGCGGGATGTTCCGGGGATCGGTGTCGGTCTTGGGGTTGCTGCCGTCGAAGCAGCGACGTCAACATCGGCTCCCCCACGAGCCGCAGGCGGGCGGCTCCCGGTCCTCCTCCTCGTCAAGGCCGCCACCGTGCACGGCGCCGCCGAACCCGTGACTACCGCCCATCCGACGGGTTGTTCGACCCCGAGTCGATCGAAAGGACGGGGGACGCGGGGCCGAGCCTGGTGGCGCTGTCTCCGCCCCTCGCGATGCCGGACGGGTTCAGGTCGTGATCGCGTGGGGGGCCGGTTCCGGCAGGGGCCAGGTCGGGCCGGACGGGTCGTCGAACCATACGTGTTGGCCGCCGTCGGGCTCGACGCGCAGGCCGAAGCGTTCGGGTCCGGGGCGGCCCTGGGTGGTCCAGCGTGCGTGGGTGTGTTCGATGTCGGCCCACACGTCGCGTTCGCCGTGCACGGTGACCGAGAACGGGCCCTCGTCGCGGCCTCGGGTGTGGTCGACGTCGGCCCGGTTCGCCCCGGTGGCGTCGATCACCCGCAGGGTGCAGCACCACTCACCCGGCTGCGGGTCGTCGGCGCGGGCGGTGAGGAAGCGGTATCCGGGCAGCGTGGCGCCGACGACGAACGCGGCCTCGGGCTCCTCGGGTTGCACCGCCCACGGCGCCAGGTCCGACACGCGCTCGCGGGTGGGGGCGTCGTGGTCCACGGGCGGCGGGCTGTCGTCGTACCCGGCCGCCGCGGCGCGCAGCGGCATGAACGAGCCCAGGGCGGCGAACGGGCCGGTCGCTCCCCCGTCGTCGTCGCGGATCAGGCGGGCGATGCCGTAGGACGCCCACGGCGAGGTCCACGGGACCAGGAGCGTCCCGCCGGGGCAGGTCTGTTCGACCCACGCGGGCGGGACGGCATGGACGGAGCAGGTGGCGACCACTGCGGCGTACGGGGCGCGGGAGGGGTGTCCCAGGGTGCCGTCCGCGGTGACGATGTGCGGGTGCACGCCCGCGCGTTCGCAAGCGCCGCGAGCGGATCGGGCCAGGTCCGGGTCGATCTCGACGCTGACCACTTCTCGGCCGGTGGCGGCGCGCAGGAGGCAGGCGTTCCACCCGGTGCCCGCGCCGATCTCCAGGAACGGGCCCGTGGTCGGGTCGAGCAGGGCGAGCATCGCCGCCACGACCGAGGGCTGCGAGGCGGACGAGGTGGGCCAGTCCTCACGACCGGGCGCGCCATCCACCTTGGTGATCACCGGGATGTCGTCGTACGCCACGTCCCACCACGCCTGTTCGTCGATCGAGCGGTCTACGGGGCCGGTGTCGGTCCGGACGCGGTCCGGCAGGAACAGGTCCCTGCGCACGGTCGCGATCGCCTCGCGCCACCGCGGGTCCAGGCCGGGAACCGACGCGGCCACGGTGTCCGCGAGCCGGGCGGCACGCTCGAGCGGGTCGTGCACACTCACTTGCCGTCCTTGGGGTCGTCCTTCTTGTGCCGCCCCGGGACCGGCGCCGGCTTGGAACCGTCGGGACTCGGCTTCTGCTGACCGAAGTCCTTGTCACCCTCGTGCTCACCCACCGCGCGACCTCCCCCACCCTCGACACGCGCCTGCTACGGAACGAGCGTCCTCGCCCACACCACGTGATCGCAAGAACGAGGAACCTCATGCACTCGGACTCTCGCCGCCTGCGGCACAGCGACGTGAGGCATGAACCCCTGTGCGACCGGACGCCTCCCTGACGTGTTGGGGGTTGCGATCGCGGCGTGAATGTCGAACCGGCCGCTCTGGGTCACTCGTCCTCGGGTGCCGCGCCCCGCGAGTCGCCGTCGTCAGGAAAGTCGTTGTCCGCTACGAAGTCGGATGACGAAGACGGCGTGGCGTTCGCGGATTGGCTGGCTTGTTGCAGCGACTCGAAGTAGGCGTTGCGGGCCGTCGCCGCGAGGCCGAGATCCGGCATCATGCCTTCGAGGTAGGACCTTTCGGTGCGGGTCGGGGTGCGGCGGGGCCTGGATGAGTGGTCGGCCATTCCGGCCTCGCCGGATTCGCGGCAGCGGGCGGCCCATCGGACGGCGGTCGGGACCGAGACCTGGAAGCGTTCCGCGGCGCCTCGCAGGGCCACGCCCGTGCGGCGGCCGTGGCGCGACGCGGCGGACGGGCGGGTGCAGCCGTGGGTCCCGCAGGTGTTCGTCCGGTACGCGGACGGCACCGCACTGTTGGCCGACTGCCCGAGCCGGGCCGAGGCCGGTGGGGAGCAGGTGTCGAAGCCGCGACGGTGACAGCAGCGGCGTACGAGGCCGCGCTTCGTCGTTCCTTCGGGAGAACAGGGCCGTCGCGAGCGTGCTCGGCCGCCACGACCCGCATCGCGACCGGCGCTGGATCACCCTGGGGCCGAAACGTCCCCGGCGACCACGCCCGGTGACATCCGACGCATCATCTCGACATCACCCGCACGAGCATCGACCACTCGATCATCGGTGCGCGGCGGTCCGGAGCCCGATCCGGGTGGCCCCGCTCTCCGCGGACACCCGCGCGGGCGGGATTCACTTCGGCTGGTCTCCACAGAACTTGTGTTCCGCCGCCACGGGGTCGCGGGGGATGCGCAGTGTCGTGCGGTGGTAGGAACCGGCGAGGTTGCGGAGGAAGCGGCTCGGGCTCAATGGTGCGCGGGTGGAGTCGAGGAGTTCCTTCAGGTCGCCGCACGAAAGTGCGTGCCGGGCGGCGGCCAGGTTCTCGGGGTCGACGCCCAAAACGCCGGGGGCCGGCAACTCGTTCGTCGCAGGGTCGAGTTCGAGGGCGAGGAGCCAGACGTCGTCGATGTGTTTGCGGTGGCCCGGCCATTTGTGTTGCCAGCCCGGCGTGTATTCGAGGTGCGCGCCGACGGTGTTGGCCAGGCCCCAGATCTCGACGATGTACTGGTCGAGCGGGACCACTTGGCCGGTGACTCCGAGGAAGCCGCCCGGGATCGATACTCGGGCCGGGGCGTGATCCGGGTTCAGCGGCAGCATCATGGTGGACCGGCCATCGGGTCCGAGTCGCAGCAGGACGGGGCGATTCGCGGCCAATCCCGCGGCCGTCGACTCACGCAGTCCGGGGAACGCGAGGACCCAGTCACGCGTGTGGTCGGCGTTGGAGGTGCCGGTGATGCGGATGTCGCTGTCGCGAACCCGTGCGGTCGTCGAGGCGTCGTGCCCGTGGTAGGCCGCAGGGTGCCACGGGCCCACACAGGCCACGGCCCACACCCCCACGAGCGCGGCCACCGGGCTCGTCCGGCGTGTCGCGGGTAGCAGCAACCCGGGCATGAGTGCCAGGAACATCGCCGGGAGCAGCATCCGGGCATGCATGTAGTCCCCGCCGAGGTTGATCACATAGACCGTGACGACCAGGGCCGACACGATCGGTGTGAGCGGCACCACCAGCTTGCGCCGGTCGGTCCGCGACCGGATCGACCAAGCCGCGAAAACGGCGAGGAACAGCAGCGCCGGCACGTACAGGACGTAGGGCGCGGTGAAGTCCCAGAGGTAGCGCATTCCGCGGCCCGGGTCGCTCGTGCCGGCCTCCTTCGTGAGCGCGGGCATCGGGACCAGCAGGCCGTAGTAGCCGGCACGGAGGATCTCGTACGCGATCGGCAGCGCGCTCGCGGCCGCGATCCGTGCGACGCACGCGCCGCGGCCCGGCCGCGCCACGAGCAACGCACCCACGAGGAACACCCCGGTCACGAGCGCCAGATCGGGCCGCACCAGGACCCCGAGCCCGTACCAGACGGAATCCGCGCACGCCCGACCCGCGCTCGTCCCGCTGCGGGAACGCACGAGCAGCCACCAGCAACCGGCGAGCCAGAACGTGCCGAGCCCGGTGTCCAGACCGGCGGTTGCGTAGTCCCAGAAGACCGGCACCGCCATTGGCACCAGCACACCCGCGGGAAGGAGCAACCTGCCCGCGGGCTCTGTGTACAGCCGCCTGGTGGCGTCGAGTGCGACGGCCACTCCCGCCGTGGTCAGCACCAGCCCCGCCATGACCGCGACGAACCCCAGGTCGCCCGGCGTGATCGCGCCGAGGAGAACCAGCAGCCACTGCCACAGCGTGCTCGTATTGGCCTCGACGCGCTCGTCCACGTTCAGCACGGGGCCGTTGCCGGCGAGGATCTGGCGGACGGTCCGCAGGAAGATGACGCCGTCGTCGGCGAGAGCCCGATGCCGCCACCCGAGCACTCCCAACACGATCGTGGGCACCACCACGGCCAACGCGTTTCGACGTCGAAACCGTGCGGGGAGGCCGGGTACCGACGGGTCGGGGGGCTCGGCTGCGGCTTCGTCGATGCCAACCGGGAGGAGCGACGGGTTGGCCATGGATCCTCGGGTCTCATTGTTGTTCGGACACGGGCTCTCGACCCACATTTGCGGACGGCCCGGTTCCCGGGCGCACCTTGCGAGACGTTGATCGGCAGACCGGCAGAATCGATGGGGGAAACGTGACCGTTGTTCCGGGACGGCGACGTGATTCCGGGGATGGTGATTGGTGTGGGGGCCGAGGTGTTGGGGATTCGCCGGGGCGCTTCCATTGGCCGTCCGGGTGACGGCTGAGAAGCCGTCTTCTTATCGAACTTGGCGTCGGTTTATAGGACTTGGATCCTCGTTGGGTGATGTTGCTGCTGTCGGCACATGAGGGCAGGGCCTCTTGGAACCTCGGTGGTTGTCGAGACCGTACGAGATGTCCAGAAGGCCCTGTTGTCACGGTTGTACGTGGTTGCGGGAGGCAAGTCCAATCCGTTCCGCCCTGAGTGTGACTGCCTCGCGCACGTGTACGGGAACGCGGGCGGCCGACCGGTCCGGGCGCGTGCGTATCCGTCGGAGATGACGGACGCCGAGTGGCGGCTCGCGCGGGCGTCGTTGCCGGTGCCGGCGTGGCTGGAGGGCCGGGGCGGGGCGGGGCGGGCAGCCGGAGGCGTACTGCCACCTCGCCCGACACGAGCGGGCGTTCGCATCCTTCGGGTGAAGTCCTCGCGCCCCGCCCGGGGTTGCCGACCCGGTGGGTAGGTGCCGTTCGTGGGGTCCACACGTTCGCTGTCGGCGGCTGTGCGGGCTGTGCCCCGCGATGGAATGAAGGAGAAGGCGTCGACCACGTGTGCGGTCGACGCCTTCTCCGCGTCTCACGAGCACCGACGGAGGGGAAGGCCGGCGGCCCGTGGACGGGTCGTCACGTCTCGCCCCGCCGGATCCGGTCGGCGATGGACCCGTGCTTGGCCCGCTTCACGGACTCTCGATGCTCCGTATGTCGGTCGAGGTGGGGAACGCCGGACGGAAGCCGCGAATCAGCGGTAGCCCGGCGTTGCCGCCCGGCGGCCCCGGGGCGGGAGGGTGGCCAGGAGGCCGCCGAGGAGTGCGGCCGTGGGGGTGGTCGCCGCCAGGGCCCAGCCGAGGCGGTTGCCGCGTCGGCGTTCGCAATCATGCAGAGCGGTGCGGACGGCCTCCTTGGTGTCCACCTTGTCGACCCCGCCCAAGAGCGTGACGATGGGCCGATCACCGTGCGCACCCCCCAGCACCGAGGCGCATATGGCGCCGCCGTACGCGTTGCCCCCGCTACCGGTGGGTGTCGCCAGCAGCCCCAGTGTTGCGGCCACGCCCACCGCGATACCCAGCCAGCCCCACCCGCGTCCCATGCTCGCCTCTCCCGCACCACGGCATCGCCGGCAACGATACGGGGTCCGTACGCACCGCGCGCAGCACGTCGACGCGGGCGGTGAACTCCGCTCATCGCACCCGAATTCCGTCCGGCTTGTCGATGTCCGATCCGGTCGGCGGTGCGCTGGTGGAGGTAGGACGTGAGTTGGGGGAGTGTCCCGGGCCGGTGCGCGTCCGGATCGAGCGCGGTTGCCACTCCGGCGATCGATTCTTTGAACGGTTCGCGTTCCCCGAGCCGTGCCGGGAACGCCCCCACTCGATCAGCGAGGCCCGCCCGGCGAGTTGCGCCCCGCATCCCCACCACTGAACAACGGCGTGGCGGCCGCCGTGTCGATGCCCGCGTAGACGAAGGTGGCGCCGATGCGTTCGGTGAGGTCTCTTCGACAGGTCGGCGGTTTCGGCGCCGGTGGTGGTGCGGGGGTTGAGGCGGCGGCGTATCCGCGCCCGGTTAGGGCACCCCACACGACCTGACGTGTGCCCTCCCGGCACAACTCCGCTTGGAGCATGGTCCGCACGCGACCGCGTCGGTCTCGACAAGGGCACCGTCGCGTCGGAGGCGATACTCTCCCCCGGATTGAGTATCGGTACTCGTGCCCGCGCACGCCGCCTCTCCCTAGCATCGGTCCCATGCCCGAAACCACAGACGCAGCCAACAAGCCCGGCCGCAGCCCGATCACCCTCTTCGTCATCGCGGTCGTCTGCGCCATGCTGGTCATGGCCCTGATCGACATGGCTGCACTTTTGACCATCACCGCTGACGGCGAAGCCTGCGCGGGGCGCTGCTCGTTCGATCCGGTCGAGCGCAGCGACCGCTTGGTCCTGTGGGCCCGACTCAGTGGTGTCGCGGCCTTGGTGAGCATGTTCCTGACCGCCGGCCTGCCGCCCCGTATCCGTTGGTACGTGGGCCTGTCCGTTCTGGGCGCCGGCTTTGTGCTGCAAGCGGTGGCCCTCACGTCCTGAGTGTCCGCGCCATCTGTGCGCGCAGCCCGTGGCGTGCCCGGCCTCCGCCCATCGATGGACCCACGGGGGCGGCGACGGGTGCCCGGAACAGGCGAGCCCACCGTGGAAACCGACGCCACCTCCGGCGGATCGGTGTGCGAAAGAGCATTTTGTCCCGTGAATCATAGTGGTTCAAACTTCAGGTGTAGCGCCAGTTCGGGATGTCTTCGTGGGTGAGTCGTCTGCTCATGAGGTGAGCCGGCCGAGGGTCCGCCCGACGATCCAACGTCTGGGAAAGACCTTGAATCCCTTGACGGTCAGGTCGCGTTGGACGACCTCGACGTCGATGCCCGGGGCTGCGCCGTGCGCGATCGCCGTGGTGCGGTAGCCGGCGTCGGCCCAGGCCTTGGTGACGCGGGGGTGGGTCGGCGATCGCCGAGAGCGGGTGGGATGCCGCCGACGTTGTCGGAGACGCTCGCGGCGGTGACCGACTGCGGCGAGCAAAAGGCCGACGGCGTCGACACCGACCTGGCGTTTCCTATCCGTGATTCTCTTGCCGGCATCGATGCCTCGACCTGCGGTGGGGACGTTGGCGGAGGTCTTGACGCTCTGCCACATCGGCAGCCTCGGCCGAACAACCGCCGTCGACCACCGGTGCCGGCATCGGGGCGCGAGCCTCGGGGCCCGGCGCCGTTCGTCGAACCCGCGCACCCCCTTCGCCCCGCCCGTGCCCGGAACGACCGTGTCGCTGTCCGACAGACCGGCAGGTTCCCGCCGGGGCCCCTCACGGAACACGACCGAAGTCCTCGCCGGCGCACGTACTTTGCCGTCGGCCACACCTCTGCTGGACGCGCTTCCCTTATGACGTCCCGAGGGCGGGATCGGCGTCTCCTTCCCCATCGACTCCGGATCCGCGTTCGCCGCGAGGCCGGCCGACCACCTGCGTTCCCTGGGCAGGCGTGTCCTGTCCTGGGAGGAGGCGACGAGTCGTCGTTTCCACCTGGCGGTGGCCGCCGCGAAACACCCGGAGAGGCGCCACCTGGACGCCCCGCTCGTGGTGATGCCGCACGGCGCCGGGCTACAACCGCCTGGTCTCGCAGTCCACCGGTGACATGGAGTCGCTGCCCGCCGGATTGTCGCGACGCGAGTCGACCCACGACGGCCGGGTCTTCCCCGCCGTCATCGGGTCGTCGCACGAAGAGCAGCGCGAACGCCTCCGTCGATGAGTTGAGAGCCGATCCGCTTCTCGGTGATCTCGGCCCGGCCCTATTTGATCTTGCTCGCGCGAAGGGTCCCGTTGGGGAGAGCAGGCCCGCGCCAGGCTTTCCGTGCCGGGTCCTGTGATGCGGAAGGCGGGGTAACGGGCGCTCACTCGCTCGCGCCAGGGGTGGGGCGAGGGGTGTTTCCCTTGGATTTGGGGCCGGGGCGGCGGCTGGGTGCGGCGCGGGCGCGGATCTCTTCGGTGGCTGCCCGGTAGGCGGGGGCCGCGTGGGTGAAGTAGTCGAAGAGGACCTCGCGCTGTTCGGGTGTGTAGCGGTCCAGGACCTCGGCGATCAGTCGGCGGGCGGGGCCGACCACGTCCTCGATGTCGGGGAAGGTCTCGGCTGAGGCTTCGACGATGACCCGTCGGCGGTCGGCCGCGTCCGAGGAGCGGCGCACGTAGCCGGCCTTCTCCAGCCGGTCGATGAGCCGGGTCGTGGCCCCGGTGGTCAGGCCGGTGCGGGCGGCCAGGTCACCCGAGGTGATGCGTCCGGCCAGAGTGATCAGGCTGACCGCGTACCACTCGGTGGGCTGGAGGCCGGCGGCTTCCGCGCCGGCCATCCCGTGCAGGCCCACCGCGTCGAGGTACCGGCGGAAGATCACGTGCTGGTCTCCGGGCGTCTCGTTTGCCATCGCTGTGGATGCCCCCTAGGCTCATAGTTGCAATGATGCAGATATTGTTTGCAAACAGATTCTGTTTCATCTTAACGAACAGGATGACGGCATGACCACACAGGACGACAAGACGGCCATTACCGCGGTGATGGCCGAGATGAACCGTGCGTGGGCCCGCAACGACGCCGACGCGTATGGGGCACTGTTCACCCAGGACGCCACGTACGTCACGTTCGTCGGGACGTACTACAGCGGCAGGGCCGACATCGTGGAGTGCCACCGCACGCTGTTCGCGAAGTTTCTGAAGAACACCAAACTCGCGGGGGAGATCACCGACATCCGGTTCCACGGTCCGGATACCGCGGTCGTCACCGGCCGCGGCGACACCTACAAGGGCGCCGCCGCGCCCCGGTCGTCGAAGTTGTCGAAGGTGCAGACGTGCACGTTCGTGCGAGAGCCGGACGGGCAGTGGCGGGTGGCGGCCTTCCAGAACACCCAACGCAAGCCGCTGTTGGAGGCCATCTCCTTCAGGACCGCCCCCGGCACCATCCCGGCCGCACAGAAGTAACCGGGTCTATGCCCGGTGCACGGCTCTGGTCACCGCCTCACCCACACCGGCGCGGGCTGCGACCACAACGCGAAGGCCAGGAAGGCTTCGCCTACAACGGCGCCGGCGCCGAAGCGGGCACAATACACGTCGATGGAACTGACAACGCGCCTTCTGCACACGCGAGTTGCCGCCTCGACGGGTGCGGTGGGCGACTCCTACGACAGTGAGGATGGGGGCACCGTCGCCGGGGCGTCCTGACTGGTGTTACGACTGACCCCTCGGGTGTCCTTGCTGTTGATCTGTCGGTCACTCCGTCGGCAGGTGTGATGCGGCCCGTCGGCCGCGCGGGCGGTGACCGAATGGGAGCCTGTTGCCCCGGGCACTCGTCACAGTCCTGTCCTCCCGCCCGGCCGACGGTCTCGCACCGACCGCCGCTCCCGGGAGGTGAACCAACAACCATGACCGGCATCCTGCAGGCGGATCCGAGGGTCCTGCCAATCGGTTTGCGGGCGGTCAACGCCGGCGGCAGACCCGGGAGTTGCGCCAGGGCGTGAGGGCCGTGCTCGCCGGCAGGGCCAGGGAGTACGTCAGTCGTCCGAGTTTCGACAGATAGGTGTCATCGGGGAGTATGCGGGCTATTGTGCGATACCGGTCCGACGTCATCGACGCTTTCGGCCTTCGCACGGCGATTCGACCGTCTCGGAAGGCGGGTGCTCGTCCGCTCAGTGCCGGTCCGCTCCGGGTACTCGAGGAGAAGGGTCACGGCTTGGCCGCCCGGCACGGCTGTGGCACCGGATGTCGCCGGCACGGCGCGAATCTCACCGTGGCCCTTGGAGCGCGACACGCGCCCGGCGTGTTCGACGACCGGGCCGGCGACCGGCGGCGTGGCCGGAGTCGTGAGTGTGCGGCGGAGTTCGGCGCGTAGTCGTATATGGAACTCCCGTCTCGCCCATGTGCCTGGTTCTGGTCCCCGGGCACCTGGCGAATTACGCCTCGCGCGAGAGAGCGTCGACGCGGTCTGGTGCCAGGCGCGCCGGCGCGTTCGAACGTCCGAGAGAACGTTTTGCTCGTAGTCGGTCCGCGATCGCGCGGCCTGGCCCCGGCGTCCCGCACGGGGCTTCCACATCACGTCGAGCGGGTGATCGGGCGGGCTCCCCCGGACCGGAGCACGCGTCGTCCCACGCCGTCCCCAGTCGCTTCCGCTGTGGATTTCGCCCGCGGTACGGGCTTGTTGATCGGCCGCAACTCCCGCAGTGGGTGTGATCCTTGGTCCCCCGGGAACACGTTCGGCCGACCTGCGTCACAGGAGCGACCGCGGAGGTGGGGACGTGAACGAGTACGCCCGAGGAGTACCGGAGTCGCCGATGGAGTGGGGGCTGCTGGGAGTGCTCCTCGCCGTCTTCGGTGGGGCCTTCCTGATTCGCGCCCTGTTGCGCAAGAGGAGGGGACAGCCGGTGAGCACCCGGGGAGACGAGGATTCGACCCGGCCCACCGACGGCCCCAGCAGGAGCGCGTGGAAGTGGTGGCTCGGCGCGGGAGCCGCCGCCTACGTGGTGACGGTGATCGTCCGATCGGTGATGGGCGAGAACGGTGTCGAGGTGTGGCTGTTCCCGGCGCTCATCTTTCCCGCCTGCAGCGTGCTCCTCCCGGCCAGAACCGCGCTCTACGCCTGGAGCGCGCGCAAGGGCGACGAGTTCCGGGCGCGCCGACGGCACGAAAAAGGCGAGGACACCGCATCCGCCGGGCGCTGAAGCCGCTCGCTGCCCGCCCGGGCGGGGGTGATCCCGACCTTCGATGTCTCTCCCCCGACGTTCGCCGGCCGCCCACGTCGTTTCCAAGGCCCTGACCCGGGGGCGAAGCCCGGTTTCGGTGCGCGGCCGGGCGCCCGACGCCGTCGCCGCACTCACCGGCACCCGCGGCCGCTCCCGCGAAGAAGGCCCGCGTGAAGAACGCCCCCACCACGAAACCCGTCCCCGAACCGGCGACGGGGCGACCGGTTCGGACCCACCTGCGCGACGAGATCGCCGAACTCCTGGACAAGACCGGCGAACCCATGAACGTCCGCCGACTCACCGAAGCCCTCGGCGAAACCGCCACCAAGAGCCGCATGGAAAGCGTCCGCCCCCCACCGAGGGCCTCGCCAAAGCCGGACGGGCGCAGCGCGGCGGACCTGACACCGGCGCAGCGGGCGGCGTTGGCCAAGGTCGGTGTCGACGTCACCGAGCAGGACGTACAGCCGGCTGCGCCGGCGTCGGCGGCGCGGGTGGATCGGTGGACGCTCACCCTCGCCGCAGCAGCAGCGTTCCGCGAGCGCGAGGGGCACCTGACCGTCCCGCGCAAGCACGTCGAAGCGGTCGAACACGACGGCGAGACACACCCGGTCAAGCTCGGCGTCGCCCTCGCCAACGGGCGACAACGACGCGCCACATACCCGCCCGAGCAGCTCGATGCGCTCTCCGCACTCGACATGCGATGGACCTGACTTCGGCCACAGACGGTGGAGTGATGCGAGGTCCGGGACGGGCGCCTGTGGTCGTGATCCGTGGAAGCTCGGACAGTGTCGGGTTGGGGCGTCATGATGGCCGGTCAGGGCATTGCGGAGTCGTTGATCGGCAACAGGAGTCATATGAGCGAGCCGTCCGAGTTCGGTTTCGGGATCAAAGCGGTCACATTGGCCGACGGGTGGGTCATCGAGCTTTCCTTCGATGGGCTGACTGTCGTCACGGGCGGCAACAACTCCGGAAAGAGTCTGTTTCTCCAGGAACTCGTATCGAGCGTGGCGACGCCCCCGCAGGGGGTGGGACGGTGGATTGCCGGGGTCGAGGCCACATGGCAGGGTGACGCGGATGCGTTCGTGGACTGGCTGATCGGGCGGGGTTTGCTGCAGAGTTCGAACAACGGCGTCGATGCCTTTTCAGTGGTGGACCCGACTCTCGGGCGGCCAGCCACCAGGGCTCATCTGACTCAGGCTTGGCAGAACTGCGACATCGCCCCCATCGGCTCGGCCCTGATATCCGGGCTGTCGACGGGCTCGCGGCTACAAGAGGGTGCGAGTGCGCCGCAATGGGATCGCGGGACGCAGCAGCCTTCTCATCCGGTACAGCACCTTTGGCTGGACAAGACTGTGCACGAGCAGTTCTCGATCTGGGTGGAAAGAGCCTTCGGTCAGAGGATTGTCATCAATCGCCACAATCTGCAGATCAATCTCCAGTTGAGCGTGGAGAGGGAACCGGACGAGGTGAGTCCGCCCGCGCCCGCGAGCTATCTCGAGTGGTTTGCCGCGCAGCCGTCCTTGGCTGAGCAGGGCGATGGCGTCCGGAGCTTCGTTCATGTCCTGCTCCAGGCGTTGGTCCGGCCGGCGGCGGTCGTGGTGATCGACGAGCCGGAGGCGTTCTTGCATCCGCCGCAGGCTCGGCTTCTCGGCAAGATCCTCGCGGAGGAGACGCGTGCGGCATGCCAGGTGATCGTCGCGACGCACAGCGCGGATTTTCTGCACGGGGTGCTGGAATCGAAGCCCGACAACACCCGGTTGATCCGTCTGTCGAGGACGGCGGAGCACCAGGATGTGCATGTGCTCGGGCCGGGCGATGTGCGGGAGATCCTGACGGATCCGTTCACTCGATACGCCAACATCGTGTCCGGCTTCTTTCACGACGGTGTCGTGGTGTGTGAGGCCGAGGGTGATTGCCGGTTCTACGCGGCGACTCTCGAGGCCATGGTGTCCGCCGTTCCCGCGACTCCCGACCCGAACCTGGCGTTCATCCACGTGGGCGGGAAGGCCCGGCTGGCGGTGGCGGTCCGCAAGCTGCGCAGTCTCGGGATTCCCGCCGTCGTCATCGCCGACATCGACATGCTCGACACCAAGCCCCGCGTCCGACAGTTGGTCCAGGCCCTGGACGGTGAATGGGATCGGGTCGCCCCTCACTTGGACCTGCTCCACCGGGCCGCGGGAGCGGTCGTGCGCAGCACGCAGAACGTCGCCCATGTCAGGAAACGGATGAACGAGATCCTGGGCTCGTCGAACGGCCAGGACACGCTCAGCGTCACCCAGACGAACGCCATCGCCGAACTGGGCAAGAGGTCGACGTACTGGAAGGACCTCAAGCGCTCCGGGCTCCGCGGGCTGGACGGGCAGGAGTACAACGCGCTCGAACAACTCCTGTCCTACCTGGGTGATCTCGGGGCCCTTCTGGTGCCCGTCGGTGAACTCGAGCGCTGGCACCCCGGCATCGGAGGCAGGGACAAGAACGCCTGGATCTCCGACGTCTTCGAGCAGGAGAAACACCTGACCCCACCGGACGAACTCGCCCACTTGACCAAGCGCTACCTCGAGCATCTGACCCGCCGACCGCCGACCTCCCGGACTCGCGGGTGAGATGATCGACCCTCGACGTTCCAGGTGTCGGTCTTGCCGGCGAGGCGGTGCAACAGCACGGTGGCATGGTCGAGTTCGACGGTTCCACGGAGTTTTTTCGGGCCGGGGCGCCCGGACCCGAGGCGCGCTCGGGATCGAAGGCGCGGGGGTGGCACGAGCCGGGGCGCGGACCTGAACACCGGTCCGCGAAATTCCCTGGTGCCCGAAGAACGGTGCCGGTTGATCGTCGGGGTCCGCGAAGCCGTCGCTATCCGTGCTATGTTGATCCCAGTTGCAGTTGTGGTACCCATGAACTTTGTGTGCACCTGACGGGCGTGTTCCGTGGGTGCATTTTTTGTTTGGCCGGTCATCTCCGGGTGGGCTCCTTGCGGCGACGCGGAATCGCACATCGTGGATTCCGGAACTGCTCCCCCAACGAAGGAGAACGACATGGCGACGACCGGCACCGTGAAGTGGTTCAATGCGGAAAAGGGCTTCGGCTTCATCGAGCAGGACGGCGGCGGCCCGGACGTCTTCGCCCACTACTCGAACATCGCCGCCCAGGGCTTCCGTGAGCTCCAGGAAGGCCAGAAGGTCTCCTTCGACGTGACGCAGGGCCAGAAGGGCCCGCAGGCGGAGAACATCGTTCCCGCCTGACGCCCTTTCGGTGCCTCCGTGCGAGGGCCCGCCACCGTGAGGTCGCGGGCCCTCGCACGGCGTTTGTGAATTTTTGCCGCAGCCCGCCCGTCCCTCTTTCCCGAGGTCGTGGCGACGCACGCGACGCGGTACCCCTGCCCGGTAGGCGGCAGTCGACGGCTTACGACCGCGCACCGCCCACCGCTCCCGGACTTCGCAGTCCGTTCGAGTCGGCCGCCTTTTTTGACGGCGCCGCGCCTTTCGAAGTGTGTTCGCGCGGATTTTTCTTTCGCCCCACTTCGTTTCTTCTTTTCATTTCGGCTCGTTCTCGAGGTACCTTGCGCGGCTTTCGGCTGCCGGGTCTCCGCGGTACGTGCCGTGTCGAGGAAGGTTCCCCGTGAACCCGAACGCCCGCTCCACCAATTCTTCGTACACCTCCTCTTCCCGCGGCCGTAGCGGCGGCACCGGCGGCTACGCCCGCTCGGCCTCCGGCGGCAGCGGCTACGGCCGTTCCGGCGCCTCGGGTCGCTCCGGCGGCTACGGCCGTTCGGGCGGCTCCGGCGGCCATGGCGGCTACGGCCGTCGCTCCTCCGGTGTCCGAGGGGAGTTCGCGCTTCCGGTGACCATCACCCCGGCGCTGCCCGCGGTGGCCGCCTTCGCCGAGTTGGACATGCCGTCCGAGCTGCTGGCGACGCTGACCGGTATGGGCATGACCGAGCCGTTCCCGATCCAGGCGGCGACGCTGCCGAACTCGCTGGTCGGCCGCAACGTGCTGGGCCGTGGCCGGACCGGGTCGGGCAAGACATTGGCCTTCGGCCTGGCGTTGCTCGCCCGTACCGCCGGCCGGCGCGCCGAGCCCAGGCACCCGCTCGCGCTGGTGCTGGTGCCCACCCGTGAGCTGGCCCAGCAGGTCACCGACGCCCTGACGCCGTACGCCCGTTCGCTGCGACTGCGGATGGCCACGGTGACCGGCGGCATGCCGATCGGCCGCCAGATCACCGCGCTGCGGGCGGGCGCCGAGGTGGTCGTGGCCACGCCCGGCCGGCTCAAGGACCTTCTCGACCGCGGCGCCTGCGTGTTGGCCGACGTCGATGTCACCGTCCTGGACGAGGCCGACCAGATGGCCGACATGGGTTTCATGCCCCAGGTCACCGAACTCCTGGACCAGGTACGCCCCGACGGTCAGCGGATGTTGTTCTCCGCCACCTTGGACCGCAACGTCGACCTGCTGGTGCGCAAGTACCTGCACGACCCGGTCGTGCACTCGGTCGACCCCTCGGCCGGCGCGGTCACCACGATGGAGCACCACGTACTGCACGTGCAGGGATCGGACAAGAACGCCACCACCACGCACATCGCCGCCCGCGAGGGCCGGGTGATCATGTTCCTCGACACCAAGCACGCGGTCGACCGGCTCACCGCGCACCTGCTCGACAGCGGCGTCCGCGCCGCCGCGCTGCACGGCGGCAAGTCCCAGCCCGAGCGCACCCGCACCCTGACCCAGTTCAAGTCCGGCCACGTCACCGTCCTGGTCGCCACCAACGTCGCCGCGCGCGGCATCCACGTGGACAACCTCGACCTGGTCGTCAACGTCGACCCGCCCAGCGACCACAAGGACTACCTGCACCGCGGCGGTCGTACCGCCCGCGCCGGCGAGTCCGGCAGCGTGGTCACCCTGGTCCTGCCCGGCGAGCGCCGCCAGATGGTCCGCCTGATGTCCGACGCCGGGATCACGCCGCAGACCACCCAGGTCCGCTCCGGCGAGGCCGAACTGACCCGGATCACCGGTGCCCAGGCGCCCTCCGGAATCCCCGTCGTCATCACCGCGCCGGTGGTGGAGCGCCCCCGCCGCACCGGCAGCGGCTCCTCCTCACGCGGACGCCGCAGCGGCTCCGCCCAGGCCCGCCGCTCCGGCCCGGCCACCCGCCCCGCACCCCGCGCGGCCACCGCCGCCTGACCCGCGCCCCGCGACATCCGGCCCTGAAGAGCCGGCCACACCCGCCCAACCGGCGGACACGGCCGGATACTTCAGGGCCTTCGCCGTCCTCGGGACCCTTCGCCGCCCCGGACCCGTCGGCGGCGCAAGCCGCGACCATCGTGGTCGTCGGCGTCGTCCGTCTCCAGGCCCAAAACGCCCAGGCGTTCGGCCCCGTCCCTCAGGGGCAGCCACAAACGCCTGATCCGCGGCTCCGGCAGCCCGTCCTCGTCGGCGCCGGTCGGGGCCTCCACGATTTCGGCGCACTGGAAGGCGCGACCGACCGGCGTGGCATCGACGCGCAGCTCCGCCTCGGAGTCCCCGTCCGCGGCACCCTCGCCCTGTCCCCGGCCCAGGACCGGGCGCAGCAGTTGTCGCTGCACGTCCACGAGGTAGACCAGCGGACGGGACAGGCCCGGCGGTCGGGCGTGCGCGGTGATCAGAGCCGGAAGGTCCTCCAGGACGGCGTGGCGACTCGCCCGGAGCAGACCGCCTGCCGTGGCCACACCGTTCGAAAGAGGATTCGCACGGCATCCTGTTCTGATTGCCCGCGTCTCCGGCGGTCGATCACGACGATGTCGCCGAGCGCGTGCCGGTCGGGCGGCATCCGGAAGTAACAGAGCCGCCCCCCGCGACTGTCACAGCGGCCGAGCCCGCGCCTTTCCGGGTGGCTCGGGCAGTGGTTGCCTGCGTATTCCGGCGTCTGGGAATCGACCGGTTCGTCCTCGGGTTTGCGGCGCGTCCGTCAGCGCGCGTGCCCGGCCGCGGTGCTGCGGGTACCGGGGAGTCCGTGGCGGGCGGCGATGCGCGTGGCGCTGTTCGTGAGGCAGCTCGCGATGTCGCGCAGGTGGGACCTGTTGTACGAGTCGGTCGTCCAGCCGAGGTCGCCCATGCCCTTGACGGCCAGGCGCAACTGTTCCGCCGCCGCGGCCAGTCGCTTCGCCAGGGCGGCCATGTCTCCCGGATCTCGTTCCATCGTCTGCCTCCTGTCGTCGGATGGGCCCTCGGCCCGGGTAAATCCTGGCCGCGGGCTCTGCCGTGTTCCGGTAGGGGTTGCCGCTCGCGACGAGGACCTCGGCGGGTTCTCGGGGAGACTTGGGCCCGACGGTTTCGGTGGCGGCGATCCGCGCCGGGCGTCCTCGGCGGGTCAGGGTTTCTCGTGCGGCCGGGTCCCGTGCCTGTCGCGCAGTTCGGCGTTCAGGCGCAGGGCTTCTTCGAGTTGGTCCTCGAGGATGACGATGCGGCAGGCGGCGTCGACGGCGGTGCCCTGGTCGACGAGTTCGCGGGCGCGCTGGGCGATGCGCAACTGGTAGCGGGAGTAGCGGCGGTGGCCGCCCTCGGAGCGCAGGGGGGTGATCAGGCCGTACTGGCCGATCGCGCGCAGGAAGCCCTGCGAGGCGCCGATGAGTTCGGCCGCGCGGCCCATGGTGTAGGCGGGGTAGTCGTCGTCGTCGAGCCGGTCGGGCTTGGCTGGGGTCGAGCCGGAATCGGGGGCCATCGGCGCCTCTCTTGAGTTCACATTCGTCAAAGTCGTCGGGAAACGCGTCGAGGGGCCCTGGTGCCGTACGGCACCAGGGCCCCGAAAGAAATCCACACCATCCACCGACACCGACGTGTCGGCCTACCTGTTCCGCATCCGCCCCAACGAGTGGGGGCGCGGGGATCGCAATTGTGTGACCGTAGACCACCTTTCGTACCGGCGTCTCCACGGATCCCACTCGGCCGAAGTCTCACCGCGCCGAGCGGGCGATCCGGATGGCGTTCACTCCTTCCTCTCCTGTCCTGCGTGTGCAACGTGTACTGCCACCGCGGGTTACGACCGAATTGCAGGTACTGCCGGGTACTGCTCGTCCTACACGGCGGCCCATGGGGGCGCCCCTCGGTTTCTCCTCGGCCCGACAACCAGCCTCCGGAACCCTTGCCGAACAACGAACGGCCCCGGGACTCTGCTGTCGAACCCTCAACAACGCGCGCCAGTTCGTCTCTGTCGCGCCTCACTGATTCGCTTGGCTACGACAGAAAACATACCCACCGACTTCTTCGATGTCTACTCCCGGGGCGACAGATTTTCCGGCATCGTCGGATGTGGAATGGTTCCCCGGTTGCGCTTGGTCTCTTGTCGCTCCGAACCCCGCGGTGCGGCTCCTCGTTTCCTGCGGGGCCGACGGGCCACCGGATGTTTCGGCCGATGCGCTCGACCCCCGCCCACGTGCCGCCGCGGGCCGGCCGCCCGGGGCGGGCGGGTGACGGCGGCGATCGGGGCGGCGGGTCCGTCGTCGCCCGACGTCCGGTGCCGGTATCCCCGCGCGCGAGTAGCTAAAGGTCGGTTGGTAGGTGATCCGGCCCGCGAGGTGCCGCAGGTCGACGGGGTGATCGCGTTGCCCGGGCGTCGACGGCGTGGTGGTCGGCGCGGCGTTCGCGGGCCGGGGCGCGGCGTTCGCGGGCCGAAGGTGACGCTTCGTTCGCCCGGTGGTCCCGGCGAGTCCCGGGCGCGGTGGCGGCGTTGACCGCCCGTCGGCGGTGCCGCGTCCGGGGGTTGGGTCGGATCCGCCCGACCGGCACCCGCGTGGCGTGGGCGGTCTCGATCAGCCCGTCTTCTCCCGCCCGGGGAGTCCTGCGGGTCTCGCGCGGCAACGCCAGGGCCGGTTGGGGCCTTCGTCCGGCACCGGGGACCCGGCTTCGCCGGGTTGTGGCGTACAGAGGGCTGGTCGATGACTTGCGGACTGCGGCGACCGCCGGGAGGAACGCGGCCCCGGCCCCGAGGGAAGAGCGGGCCGGGAGCGCCGCGCCGCTGCGGATTGCTCCTCATCTTCGGGAACGCGTAGAGGGGCCCCGGCGCCGTGCGGCACCGGGGCCCCGAAGGAACTGCTACACCACCTGCCGGCCGTGACTACTGCGCCGGCCTCGTTTTTCCGCCCACCCGACCGAACTGCCGTCGGGGGTGCGGGGATCGCGGTTGCTCGACCGGAGACCACCTCACTATCGATGTCCTGCGGTACCCGGGCCCAAGACTTCCGCCCGGGCGATCCCGATGGCGCTCGGCTCCTCCGTTCTTCCCTCGAATATCGACTGCTTGACCTGCTCCACTGCGCACTACGGGTGGTGCGAACCTTCGGTGGCCTCTCACAGCGCCACCCTTCGACAGCCGGCCCCGTCGCCCGTCCTGCGTGCTGCTTCGGCTTGGAACCCCACCGTCGAACCTCCCGGTGCGCGCGCCCGCAGCCGACGCCTTCACCGAGGTACTGCTCACCCACTCCACTGCCGGGTACTGCGACCTGCACCTACCGGTACTGCATTGCGTCGACCACGACACTGCCTGCGGTGACCCCTGTTGCCGCGGGCCACCCGGTTCGGCCGTCGGTCCCGTCGCCCTCTCACTCCAACCGTGGCTTCGGAACCCCACCACCGAACCGTCCTGCGCACTGCGAACACCTGTACTGCCGCCCGGCAGTTCGTTCTCTGCCGGGCCCTTCGGTCTCTCTGGGCTACGAGAGAAACAATAGCCACACCACAACCCAATGTCTACTCTCGACACAACAGATTTTGCGGTGCCCGAAGAGGAGGCAATCTGCTCCGGCTTCGGGTGTCCCGGAAGCCCCGGGTCTCCGTCCCGGAGGCGGCTCGGGGCGTCCCGCACCGATGGAGATCGGGCACGGATGCCTCTGGGGATGGACGAGAGAAGGGGGTTGTCGCCGCTGCGATGCCGGCGCGGCGACGGCCGCGCTCATCATCGGGGAGCAACTGCCCGCGACCGGGACGGCCGCTCGTGGGCCGCCGCTTCGCCGATGGTCGGGGCGGCCGGTTCACTCAAGGGCGATCAACGTCGTCTTTCGGGGGCGTGCGGCTGCCGGCAGGACCGGTGGAGCCTCCGCCGGCACCTTTCACTTCCGGTCGTTGTCATGGACCACGGCCGTACCGACACCAAGCAAACCGCCGCCGCGATGTGCGCCGCCGGGCGTATACGGTGACCGTCGTGCTGTGGGAGAGCGAGGATGTGGCGTGCTTCCGCGACAGCCTCGTCGGGGCCCGGGGGCCGCCTCCCGGTTGGCCGCGCGGATCGGGCTGAGCGAGCACCGCCGTCCAGCCGCCCGCCTCCGCCACGTTCGATGAGAAGACTTCGGTAGCGCAGACGAGTCTGCCTTCGACGGCGACGGCGACGGCGACCGCCCGCCGGAGGTGGTGCCGTCGCTACCGCACCGCGCGTAGGCAGCGCTCGCCCTGGCTGCGGAGCGCGTCGGCGACCTCGGACGGCGCCTCGTCGAGGGTGAAGTCGACGTCCACCGAAGTGATCATCCAGACCAGGTCCCGGGGGGTTTCGGCGCCCAGGCGCAACAGACAGTTGCCGTCGTCGAGCGGTTCGACGACGCCCATGCCGGGCCAGATGCGTTGCAGGATCGTCTCGGCGGACTCGTGCAGCGTGACCGTCGCCTGACAGGGCCAGGTCCGCCAGGACAGTCGATGTGTGAGGTAGCGGGCCACGTCGCCGTCGGGCGGGTCCCGTGGCGCGAAGCGCGGTCCGGTCGGCGTGCGCGGGGTGAGCCGGTCGACGCGGAAGGTGCGCCAGTCCCGGCGGTCGGTATCCCAGGCGACCAGGTACCAGTACCTGTCGAAGTTGACGAGGCTGTGCGGTTCCGTGGTTCGGACCGAGTCGCCGTCGCGTGGGCCGGCGTAGTCGAAGCGCAGTCGTTCGTGCCGGCGGCAGGCGTCGGCGATGGCCATCAGCGTGTTCGGCGACACTTGCGGCGTGGGAGCGACACCGGCCCGGATCGTCGCAGCGTGCAGAGCTTGGACGCGGTGTCGCAGCCGGGATGGCAGGACCTGCTCCAGTTTGGTGAGCGCCCGCAGTGAGTTCGCCTCGATACCGGCCACGGATCCGCCCGCTGCGGTACGCAGCCCGATCACCACCGCGACAGCCTCGTCGTCGTCGAGGAGCAGCGGCGGCAGCGTCGCCCCGGCACCGAGGCGGTAGCCGGCGGTCCCCCGGGTGGCGTGGACCGGGTAGCCGAGTTCGCGCAGCCTTTCCACGTCGCGCCGAACCGTGCGGGGGGTGATCTCAAGGCGTTCGGCCAGTTCGGCGCCCGACCACTGGCGGTGGGTCTGCAGTAGCGACAACAGTTTGAGCAGTCGCGCGGAGGTCTCCAACATGAGGACAACACTGCCCGAAGCTTAGGAACGAAATCGCCCTAAGCGGCTCGTAGCGTGGTCGGCATGACGACGACAGAGGGCGTACGCCCCTTCCGTATCAACGTCCCGCAGACCGACCTCGACGATCTGAACGCGCGTCTGGCGGCCACTCGTTGGCCGGACGAGGTGGTCGGGGTCGGCTGGAGCCGAGGAGTGCCGGTCCGGTATCTGAAGGAGCTTGCCGAGTACTGGCGGACGTCCTACGACTGGCGGGCGCAGGAGGCCGCGCTCAACGAGCACCCGCAGTTCGTCACCACCGTCGAAGGGCAGAACATCCACTTCCTGCACGTGCGCTCGCCCGAGCCCGACGCGCTGCCGCTGATGCTGCTGCACGGCTGGCCGGGCGGGGTGGTGGACTTCCTCGACGTCATCGGGCCGCTGTCCGACCCGCGCGCGCACGGCGGTGACCCGGCCGAGGCGTTCCATCTGGTCGTCCCGTCACTGCCGGGGTTCGGTTTCTCCACGCCGCTGGCCGGGCCCGGGATGGGTGCGGCCCGGATGGCCACGGTGCTGGCGCGGCTGATGTCCCGCCTCGGGTACGCGCGCTACGGGGTCCAGGGCTACGACACCGGCGCGTGGGTCGCCCCCGCACTGGGCCGGCAGGACACGGAACACGTCGTGGGGATCCACGTCAACGCCCTGATCACCTTCCCGATCGGCCTGGAGGGCGAGACGGAGGGCCTCACCGAGGTCGAACAGCGCCGTTGGCAGGCGATGCAGGACTTCAACGACGGCTACCTGCAGTGCAACGCCAAGCGGCCGCAGACCGTCGCGTACGGCCTCAACGACTCGCCCGTCGGTCAACTCGCCTGGATCGTCGAGAAGTTCAAGGAGTTTACCGACCCGGAAGACGGCCTGCCGGAGGACAGCGTCGATCGCGATCGCATGCTCACCGATGTGGCGCTCTACTGGTTCACCGGCACCGCCGCGTCGGCCGCGCAGGTGTACTACGAGGAGATCTCCGCGAACTCCTGGAGCGGGGACGGCGACTGGGGGACGCAGTCGGTCAAGGAGACCGCCTCCTGGGGTGCGGAACCCGAAGTCCCGGCCGAAGAATACAACGACGGGACGGACGGCGGCACCGAATCCTGGCCGACCGCCGAGCGCGGCACCGTACCGACCGGCGTCCTGGTCTCAGCCCACGACGTAAGCATCCGCCGGTGGGCCGAACGCGACCACTACGTGGTGCACTGGAAGGAACTCGACCGCGGAGGCCACTTCCTGTCCATGGAGGCCCCCGACCTTCTGGTCGCCGACGTCCGCGCGTTCTTCCGAAACCTCCGCTGAGGGAGTCGTAGAACGCCACCCGGTGCCGGCGGGTGCCGGAGTGCTTCGGCTTCGCTCCTATTCCGCCTCTCGGCCCTGCCCAGCCCGGTCGGACGGACCGAGGTGCCTGGGCGGGGCGGCCGCCGACGGACGTCAACGCCCGTCGAACGCCCGGGAGCCGCGGCGGCCGTGCTCATGGAGGCGTACCCGGTCGATTCGGCACCGACGACCGAACCGGGAGTGGCCCTGCGGCCCATCCACCGGGAAATCCCACTCCGGCGGCGAGTGGTCGTCGAACGCCTCGTCCACAGGCGCGGTGATGGCGGTGGGGGTGTCGGTGAGGCAGTGGCGGGGCTCGCACGGCACGCGGAAGTCGACGGTCCCGGACGTGCGTTCGCGGCAGTGGTTGATCACGTCGGCGACGGAGCTCGCGGCGACGGGGCGGCACGGGTCGTTGGGGCCGGTCGCCGCGTAGGGCATGAACGAGACGTGGACGACGCCGAGTTCGCGCAGAGCGTCGACCATGGCGGGCATCTCGGGGAGGTTGTCGGCGGAGACCAGGGCCTCGGCCATCACGGTCATTCCCGCGGCGACGCCGGCGCGGATGCCGCCGATGGCCTGGGTTTAGCCGGCGGGGTTGAGGGCGAGGGCGTTGTGGGTGGCGGCCTGGCCGTGGAGGGAGACCGGCAGGACGCGCACGCGGTGGGCGGTGAGCCACGCGGCGAAGGTGTCGTCGACGCGGACACCGTTGCTGAACAGCTCTGGAACGAATGGCGCGTCGGGCCGCCGGTCCGCTCCCTCGAACCCTCGTCCTCCGGGTCGATGGCGAGGATGCCGCTTGACCTCAACCTCCCTTGAGGTGTGAGAGTCATGTCATCGAACGGCGAGACGAGGAGATTCCGATGACACGGCCCGAGATCCTGGTGACCGGCGCGACCGGAAAGGTCGGCGGCGCGCTGGTGTCCCGACTGCACGCGGCGGGCGTGCCCGTGCGGGCGTTGGTGAGAGGGGAGGCGGACTTCCCGGAAGGTGTGCGGGCGGTACGCGGCGATCTCGGTGATCCCGCGTCGCTGGACACGGCCCTGCGGGGCGTCGACGCGGTCTTCCTGGTGTGGCCCTTCATGAGCGCCGAGGGCGCATCGGATGTGATCGACGCGATCGGAAAGCACGCCCGACGGGTGGTGTACCTGTCGTCCGCCGGCGTCGGGAGCGAGGAGGAGAAGCCGGGCGAGGCGATCACCATGTTCCACACCGAGCTGGAGCGGCTGATCGAGGCATCGGGCCTGGAGTGGACGGCGCTGCGGCCCACCGGGTTCGCGAGCAACACGCTGGGCTGGGCGGAGGAGGTCCGCACCACCGGTGCGGTACGGGCGCCGCTGGCGCGGTTGGCCCGTCCGCTGATCCACGAGGCGGACATTGCCGCGGTCGCCGCTCGGGCGCTGACGACCGACGCCCTGCTCGGCGCCCGCCCGCTGATCACCGGCCCCGAACCGGTCACCCAGGAACGCCAGGTGGCGCTGATCGGCGAGGCGATCGGGCGGCCGGTGCGGTTCGAGGAGATCACCCTGGACGAGGCCGGCGCGCAGATGAGGGCCGCGGGCTGGCCGGCGGAGCTGGTGGAGGCCGTGTTGCCGGCCCAGTTGGAGATGCTCGACCACCCGGAACCGGTCAACGACGAGGTGGAGCGCATCACGGGTACCCCGGCCCGATCCTTCCGGGAGTGGGCGGTGGACCACGCGGCGGACTTCCGCTGAAAGAGCGTTTGGTGTGGGCGAATTACTCCCTATGCCCTAGTAGGTTCCTCGCCAGGTTGGTGTGGTCTCGTCCGTGATGCGCTTGGCGAGGTTGTCGATCGCGGCGACGTGGATCATGGCTTCGGAGCCGGCGGTGAGGGTCTCGTAGTCGCGGGCGAGACATCGGCGCATCATGATCCATCCGATACTCCGCTCCACTACCCAGCGCCTTTTGAGGACGTGAAAGCCACGGACTCCGGGTTTTCTGTCCACGACTTCGACGTCGACGTCGATTCCGAGCCGGGCGCCGTGCTCGACGACGGCTTTCTTGAAGCCGATGTCCACCCAGCTCTTGGCGATGGTCGGGTACGTCTTCTCGGCCTGGCCGAGGAGGCGTATTCCCAGGGCGTTTTCGGAGAGGCTCGCGGCGGTGACGGTCACGGCGAGGACGAGGCCGATCGTGTCGGTGAGGATGCCCCGCTTCCGGCCCACGAGGACCCCATCTTTCCCTTGCCGCTTGACGCGTTCCTCGCATCGGATGTCTTCTTTGCGGCGTCCGTTCCTTGGCTGGTAACGGGCACGTTGGTGGAGGTCTTCACGCTCTGGGTGTCGATGACGGAGCCTGTGGGTTCGGGCTTGCGGCCCTCCTTCACGCGGGCCGGTGCGGTCGGGTCGTAGTTGAGCCGGGCGAAGATTCCCTCGTCGCGCCGGGCCGCGTAGTAGGCGTAGACCGTGGCGTGGGTCGGAAATTCGTGCTGGAGGTATTTCCAGAAAATTCCGGTGCGGTTCACGTAGAGAATCGCGTTGAACACGTCGCGGAGGTCGACTCTGGCCGGCCGGTGGGTCTGCGGTCGAGCCGGGCTTTTCTCCAGGCCGTCAACGTCGGCTCGATCAGGGCCCATCGGGCGTCGGACAGGTCGCCGGGGTGCGGCTTCCGCCGGCTCACGGACGAGCTCCTACACGAACAGCGGCGCCACGGAAGGTACTTGGCCGATAGGGGTTTCTGTACATCGACAAGCCAGACGGAATCCGGGGTGCGATGAGCGGAGCAATCAGGCGCCCAAGGCCGGAGCTTCGCGGATGCGAGGATGCATGTATGGCGCAAATCCTGCCGAACACCACTGGCAGCCAAGCGACTTGACGCCTCAACCCATGCCTGGATTCCCACTGAAAGGCTATTTGGGCTGAATCCGGCAGCCGCCGCGCACTGCTCGGCCGGGCCGCCGAGGCCTACTTCCGCGGGAGTCACCCACCGACCCGGCGGCGCGGACAGCCCGAACGGCCGAACACCTCCCTGGCCGTGCACGATCCGAGCCCCGCCCTCAACGGCTGTGGGCGCCCACGTTCCGGCAGCACCACCTTTGTGCTCGCTCTTGCCGCCTCATCGAGTTCCGGGGCGGTCTGCCGGCTGCTCCTCGGGCTCTGCCGGCCGTCGCGTTTGGTTGTTGCGTCTGCTCGGCGGGGTTGCGGGAATTCGTCCCGGCAGCCTCTGGCGTGCAAGTCGTATATCGCATACCTTGCTGCGACCGAGGCTGCCGCGCGGGAGGCCGACCGTCCGCCGAACCCGGCCGAGGCCCTACCCGCTGTCGGTGCGACGCCCCGCCCCCACCGGCCACTCCCCACCCGGAGCAGCACATGCCCAGACCTGAACCGAGCCCGATCAGCCGCCGCGGCGTGCTGCGCGGCGCGATCGCCGGCGGCGCCGCCGTGGCCGGCGCGACCTGGCTCAACCTCCCCACCGCCCGGGCCGCCGGCCTGGACTCGGGCGACTACACGATCCGTTACGACAACGGGGCCCGCCAGACCATCAAGGGCCTGGGCTTCGAGATCCAGTCGGACTCGATCGGCTCGGGCAACAACGGCATGCCCGACCTGGTCAGCGGCGTTCCCTACGACCTGACGCCCAGCGAACGCACCCGCTTCTACCGGCAGATGCTCAAGATCCGCTCCGACCGGGGCTTTCGCTACTGCCGGCTTGCCCTGGGCCTCTACCACCGGGGGGTGACCGCCGACCGCAAGCGCCTCGTCGACCGCTACGAGGGCCAGACCGCGCTGCTCGCCGAGATGGTTCGCGAGGCCAAGATCGAGGGTGTCGCCGCCGAGTACTGGTCCCCGGCCCCCGCCTGGAAGGCCAACAACGACCTGGTCGGCAAGAGCGCGGACGGCAAGACCGCCTACGGGCTTGCCTCCTTCGCCCCGGCGAATCTCGACGCGCTGGGCGAGGCGATGGTCGCCGACCTCGACTACCTCGCCGCCCGCGGGATCCCGATCAGCATGTGGGGCCTGCAGAACGAGCCCGACTCGCCCGCCCGCTACTCCTCCTGCTTCTACGAGCCCGCCCAATACCTCGCGGCCTTCAAGGCCGTCGCCCCGAAGATCCGCGCCAAGTACCCGAACGTGATGATCCACGCCGACAGCCGCGGCGGCTGGAGCGGCGACCGCGGAAAGGCGCTCATCGCGGACGCGCAGGCGCTGCGCTACGTCGACGCCTGGACCTACCACCGGGTCGGCACCAACGCCGACGAGCAGGTCACCGGCGACTACACCTCGGGTGCGCTCGGCCGGCCGGTCTTCAACAACGAGTTCGAGTACCTGCACCCCACCAGCTCGTTCAACCGCACCATCAACACCGCGCACTCGATCATGAACTGGATGACCTTCCAGAACGCCCCCACCTGGTTCTGGCTGCACGCCCTGAAGCCCACCACGAACTCGGAGTCGAAGGGCTACTCGCTCGGCTTCTGGCGCCCCCCGAGCGACACCGACTTCAGCCGCTACCCGAACATCAAGGCCGGCCACTGGGACTTCAACCCGGAGAACTGGAACGCCGTGGCGGGCTTCGTCCGGTACATGCCCTGGGACTCCGTGCGCCACCACGTCGAGGAGCCGGTCCACGAGGACGGCAGCGCCTACACGGACCACCGGGTCATGGCCTGGAAGACTCCCCAGGGCAAGCAGATCTTCGCGATCACCAACCGGTCCGCCGGCCGGCCCTGGACCTACAACATCGACACCCAAACCGCCGCCGCCTTCGAAGGCCACCGCTACGGCCCCACCACCCACAGCCGGACGCTGGGCACGCTGACCGGCCCCACCCTCTCCCTCACCGTTCCGCCGCTCTCGATCGAGTTCTGGGTCCGCACCCCTGAGCCTCCGGGTGCCGACGACGTCACCGTGCGACAGCCCTCGTCCAGCAGCCGCACCGCGGCCTCGACCTCGGCGCGCGGGGCCCCTCGACCTCGGCGCGCGGGGCCCCCTCGGCCTCCAGCGCCCGCCCCATCGCGGTGCGCGCGAAGCGGCCGGCGGGCCGGGGGTGGGCGGCGAGGCAAGGCAAGGCGCCGAGAGCCGGCGGACGTCCGCCACCGGTCAGGCTCGCCGACGCTGCAGCGCGGGCACCCACGCCGACGGACGGGGATTTCCGCGTGGAAGTCCGACGGCACACGACCACCCGACCGTCCCGTCGGCGCGAAGTCCCGCACACCACAAGAGGGTTCGACAACACGGGGTGACCATCGGTCCAATGACCACCATGCGCGTGAGCGTTGACCACCCCCACCCCGGATCACTCCCTCAAAGCGGCGGGGAGGTGGTAGCGAAGTCCACCGAGTCGGCCACCGGGCAGCGGCTGCGTGACCTCGGCGACGGTGCCGGTCTGGCCGCGTCCCAAAAGCAACCGGATTGCTCGCTCCCGGCGTTGCCGATCACCGTCGTGCCGGCGATGGCAGTCGACTGATGGACGGTGGCCCGGGCCCTGCGCCCGGTCCACCAGATGACGACCACGACCCGGCGGATCTCTGCGAACCACCTGCACGAACCCATCGCCTTGACCTGCCCCGAGGCGAACTTGGGCAGCCGCCGGACACGTTCGACGCACTGCCGACGCGTCCGGACGCCGCGTTCGATTCCCAGCGTTGCTTCGTCTCACAGGCTCGCACGAGTTGCGCACCCCGCTCGTGGTGACACGCCGCGGTCCGGATCGGCTTGGAGGACCCGACGCCCGGGCCCTTCCCCAGGTCGGGAATCAACTGCCGGCCGCCGACCGGCGCAGCGAACACCTCATCGAGGGCCCGGTGTCCCCGACTCTCCGCGATCCGGGTCCGGAACGCCTCGACCCGGTCGACCCGGCCGCGGTCGTGGGCGAGCAACTGGCCGAATGCGCCGAGGAATCCCGACTTGGGGATGACGATCCGACAGCGTCGGTCGGAGGATGCCCGCGCATCCCGTCATCGACATCAAGCATCCGGGTGCGGACGCGGAGAAGATCGCCTCGCGAGTCGCGGACGCCGCGGCGAAAGGCGTACGTGCGGCGTTGGTGCACAACGACAGGGACGCGATCATGCTCTCGCCGCTGCTGCGCGCGCGGCCTGCGGCTTTCCGACGACGTGTCGCTGACCGCCTACGACGACGTGTTCGCCGCGCTATCGGCTCCTCCACTCACCACGGTCGCACCCCCAAGAGCACGGTGGGCACGGCCGCTCCCGAGCTGCTGCGCCGGCTCGGGAGCGGCCCGGAGTTGCCGATCCACCATGTGGAACTGCCGCCGGAGTTGAAGGTGCGTGCCTCGTGCGGCACTGCGGCTTCTCGCGGAGCCGACTGCGGCAATCCGCGTCGTGGCCGCGCAGCGAAGGACGGGGAGATGCCCGGCGCGGTCGACATCGAGCCGGGCATCTTGCCGGTCAATCTTCGGCGGAATCAGCCGTGAGGCAGACCTGCGCGAGGCTCAACTGGTGGAAGCCCCGGTCCGGGCGGCATCTGTCCGGAACTGGGGCCCCGAAGTAGTCACGGCCGCCGTTGTCGGCGATCGGCGTGCCGGATCGGCGCGCGGGAGAGCCGGGGCGCAGCCGGTAGTCGACGGGGTCGATGCCACCGGGGTTGGCAAGGAGGGGGTCCTTCGTGGACTTCTGCGGGTCGGCTGGTTCGTTTGCCGGGTGGTTGCCGTGGAATGTGTTGGCGGTCCAGGTGAAGTTCGCGGGTGTGTACTTCGGGCCGGTGTAGCCGCCGTTGCCGAGGTTGTGGAAGACGTTGTTCCTCAGCACCATGTTGTTGGTGGCGGAGCGCTGGTAGACCACCGCGGTGGTCGCGCCGGCCGGCAGGTACACCGTGTTGTTGTACACCTGGGCGTTGTTGTCCCGGGTGACGTCGAAGATCCGTCCGCTGTCGTTGCGGCTGAGGTTGTAGCGCACCACCGTGCCGTTGGTCGTCGAGCCTGATCCGCAGCCGCCGCAGAAGAGCATGAAGCCGCCCTCGTTGTCGTGGCTGTGGTTGTACTGGAAGACGGCGCGGTTGTTGCCGTAGTCGGAGTCGAACGCCTGCCCGTCCCCGTTGTCCGGGAGCTTTCGCACGCCGTGCACGTCATTGAACTGGATCACGCTGTCGTCGGAGTTGATCGTCCAGATACCGACGTTGGAACCCATGGGGCGCATGGCGATGTCGTGGACGTGGTTGCGTTCGACGAGGCCGTGCTCGGCGGCGCGCAGAACGATGCCGTCGCCGCCGGTGTTGCTGATGGTGTTGCCCCGGAAGACGACGCGAGTGTTCGCACGCCAGTTGTTCACGCCGCCGCAGCCGTCGGTGTTGCCGTAGATGGGTCGGCACATCCAGGTGGTGCGGTTGGTGAGGCCCTCGCGGTCGACGTTGGCGATGCGCGAGTTTTGGACGACGAGGTCGTCGAAGTGGGTGGGGGTGGTGGTGCCCGAGACGCGGAACTGGATGCCGTTGGACCACTTGGTGCTGTCGCCGTGGACATCGTGGACGTAGACGTCGTCGGCGAGGTAGTGGGTGCCGACGCCATCGGCCAGGTCCGCGATCTCCACGAGGAGGCCGTTGCGTTCCCGCTTGGTGGTGTTGGTGTCGCGGAAGGTGATCTCCAGGTCGCGGATCTCCCACTGCTCGACGTTGTAGAGGTGGACGGCGGCTTTCTCGCCGGAGGAGGCGGTACCGGCGACGACGGGGCGGGCGGTGGAGGTGCCGTAGCCGGCCAGCGTGATCGGGTTGCCGGCGGTTCCGGAACCGCGCGGCTTGAGAGTGCCGTTACAGGTGGCACCGCGCTTGAGGAGAAGCCGGTCACCGGGCCGGAATACACGGGCGTTGGCGTCCGCCAACGCGTTCCAGGGACCGGTCAGGCTGCCGTCACCGCTCGCCGCGGCCGAACAGTCCAGGTACCAGGCCCGCCCGGAGGCCGTATCGACCTCGGCGGCGGCAGCGGAAACGGGTATCGCGACAGCCAGCGCGGACAGACCCGCCACGGCTGTGACCGCACGTCTGAGAACGGAGGAACCGAACATACGGGAACTCCCGAGGTTGGGGAGGAGAACAGGGGAAAGTGGGCGCCCGTTCGTACACTAGGACGACCATCTGATCGAAACAACGAATTCTGTTCACAATTTTGTGATTTGATCGTTCGATCAGAATCAATGATCGAGTGATCATCGCTGGTCGTCCGGCAATGCTGCTCGACGGGAGGAATGCGGAGCACCCGGGAGGCCCGACTCGAACTGGTTGGTTACCTTCCCGTCGTGCGGGTGGACGGGCTTCCCGATGTGACGACATGTCGTGCACGTCGTCGAACTCGGCATCGGCGAAACAGACTTCAGCGCGCCACCGAGCCGTCGTCAACGCGATACGCGAGGCCGTCGACAGCGGGGCATGACCCACACAGCCACACTCGGGGCTCTCCTTCGAGGCGGGTCGACTTTCCCAGGGCATTCCTCGAGGATTCGACCTCCTGCGCGCGTACTGCGACGAGTTCAAGCCCGGCCCGTTTCTGATGGAACAGAACGACCAGGGCCGCGTGTTACGCCCCACCGGGTCGAAGATCGTCAACCTCTACCGGGTCTCGACGGTTGTCGAAGACCTCCCGGACGGGCTTTGTCAGGACCACCGACGGCACGTTCCCGCCGGTGCCGTCCCGTTCTTCGTCGCGGTCCGAGGACCGACCCGTTTCTCCACCGACGCCCGGCCACGACCGAGTCGAGGGTGGAGCATCACCCGGTCCGGGCGGATTCGGCCCGGGATCTCGACGGGCAGGTCGGCCGGGACGAGCGCCGGGCGGGCGGCGTCGTAGCCGGCGTCCATGACGACGACGATGTCCGGGTCGCCTTCAGTCAAGTGACCCGCATACGTCAACCTGTCCCCCACGCAACGGAGTTGGTTCGCGGTCACGGCCGTCGCGCTGTGCGCGGGTCCCACGCGGATGACGTCCGGGATTGCGGGTCGGGAGGTGCGTCCGGATTCCGACGCGGCGACGAACGAGTAGGGCCGACCCGGGATCAACTCGGAGTTGCTCCTCGCCCGCCCGTAGACGTGGCAGCACAGGCGTTCCGCACTGCTGGGAGCGTCCGAGCGCAGCCACGGGCCGACGTCGACGGCGAGGACGATCCGGCCGTGGCAAGGCCATCCAGGGCGGGCCCAGGAGGTTGTGGGACGAGGTCGACGCCGCCCTGCGATAGAGGGACGAACACCGCATCCACGGCTACGACTTCGACATCACCCGTCGAACCCGACCGGCAATGGGCTGGGCCGAACGACCAGAACGACGCTGGGAGATGCAACCACCGGCTCCCGAACGCGTGAACCCCAAGACGGCAGGGTCGGGTACGGCGCAGCGGCGGGAGAAACAACCGGCCCTGACAACCGATGGGGTCGTTGTTCGAGGAGTCGGAGGCCCGGGAGTCGGCCGCGCGGGTCCGCGGCGGCTTCTGCGGCGTCCGGGGCCGCCGGGTCAGGCGAGATCGGGAAGGGCCAGCCAGTCCTGCCAGGAGAGGTCGCGTCCGACGTACCGCGGGCGTTCGAAGGGCCATGCCTGTGCGATCCACTGCGGGACGAGCGCGTCCAGTGCCTGTTCGAGTTCGGTGCCGACCCGGTCGTCCACCACCCACCAGGAGATCTCGGCGTCGGCGCCGGTCTTCTCCGGCGGGTCGATGTAGACGCAGCCGAGCAGGGCCGTGCCCGCGTCGTCGAACAGCGCGTAGTTGAACGACTTGTGGGCCGCGATCTCGTCCGCGTGCCGCTCCAGGTCCTCCCGGTCCTGCTCGAACGTCATCGTGGCCACCGGCCAACCCCAGGCCTCGCCGTAGATGGACCACAGGCGTTCCCGCGAGCCCATCACGGCCGGGTAGTCGAGCTCGGTGTCGGCGCCGCTGATCGGGCGCAGGTGGTGGTGGCCGGGCAGTGCCACACGGACCGGATGGACAAAATCAGCAGGCAGCCAGGTCATGGGCCGGAGCCTAGCCGGCGGGCCGCCGCCCCGCACCCGGTTACATCCCAAGCCAAGGAAAATCGGGCAGGAAAACCGGCCGGAACTGCGGGTTGCAGCTCGACAACCCCCACCGGCACAACAGCCGGCGATCCGCACAGCACACCGGCCCGGAGAGCTTCACCCAGCGCGTGATTCCTCACCCCACAGCTCGCGGGAAAACATTCCTCATATGCCGGGGATCTCGTGATCCGGGCTCGCGTACCAGGGGACCTGGTGGACCTCTCCCGCGTCGGCGGTCACGGTCAGGCCGAAGTCGAACACCTCCGGGCGGCCCACCCGATCCCACCACCGGTAGGCGTCCTCGACCTCGTCCCACAGCGAACGCGGCCCCGCTTGAAGGACGTTCGGACGACGACCCCGGGCAAAGCCCGCCGCGGCCACCGAGGCAACCGCGCCGCCACCCGTCAACCACAGCGTGCCGTCACCGGCCCGTTCGCCGGGAACGAGCACGGGCACGCACCCGGGAACCCGCAGACCGATCACGAAGGCGACCGGATCGTAGGGACCACCGACCACATCCGCCAACGACAGCTCGGTGCCGCCGGCACGCGCCACGTCCGGCCACCCCTCGGGTACATCGATCGCGACCGGCGCGGCGCGCTGCGCGCGCAGCTTCATGAACGACAACGCCATCGTGAACGGCCCACTCGCCCGGCCCGGTCCTTCCACGACCAGGCGCAGTGCCGCGTCGTGGGGGCTGTAGTCGGTGCCCCACGGCAGGAGGAGAATCGCGCCCGGCCGGGCCTGTTCGAGCCAGGCCGCGGGGATGCGGCGGACTCCGGCGGTAACGTGAATCCGCTCGTAGGGGGCCCCGGCGGGGTGGCCGTGGGCGCCGTCGCCGGTAATCACGGTGACGTCCGGGTATCCGGCGCGGGCGAGGTTCTTGCGGGCCTGTTCGGCGAGGTGTTCGTCGACCTCGACGGTGGTGACCGCGCAGCCGCGGGCGGCCAGGAGGGCGGCGGTGTAGCCGGTCCCGGTGCCGATGTCCAGGACGCGCTCCCCGCCGTGGACGTCCAGGTCCAGGAGCATGTCGGCGACGGCCGAGGGCATCGACGCCGACGACGACGCCACCAGGCCCGGCGCGGGCCCGACGTGCCGGCCGTCGTCCCACTGGGTCACCAACGCGGTGTTGCCCCGCACCGCCTCCTCCCACGCGACGGGGTCCAGCGCGCGGTCCACGGCGTGCTGTTGGCCGTCGTAGGTGAACGGCCACACCCGGTCCGGGGCGAAGTGCGCGCGGTCGACGTCGCGAAACGCCCGCTCCCAGCCCGCCGGCATGCGGTCCATCGACACCAACAGGTCCGCGATCGAGGCCGGTTCCACCGGTCAGTCGTCCTTGCGGCGACGACCCGGACCCGGCGGGCGATCCCCGTCCGGGCTCGGCGTCGGGGACGGATTCGGGCGCGGGTTCGTCGGCGGCTCAAGGATCGGAGCGGGATCACCACCGTGATCTCCAGGCACCACGTCACCTCCAGTATCCGAGACACTACACATCGGAGCGTAGGAGCAGCCGGGCGCACACGGCAACGAAACGGCGAGATCCGCGCGAGCCACTTCCCGCCGCACGGCCCCACGAAGTCGACGAACCACCACTTGGCCGGCGGCTGCGCTCCGCGCCCGAAGCCGGCCGACACGCTTGCGGGGAAGTGAAGTCCGGCCCCACACCGGCGTGCTACGGCGTGCGGAGCAGGAGTTCCAGGTCTGCCACGTGGCGCGCGGGAAGCGTCGACGGCGCACCGGCGTGACGCAGCGCGCGGGCCCCGCCCCGCACGCAAGCCCCGGGTCACGACGTGACGCAACCAGGGCCCGCCGCCTGCCTATCGGCCGACCCGCACACCCCTCGCACCTACCGGAGGATATCCCCGTGCCCACCGCCCCCGGGCTCCGCTGGTTCGGAGATGGCGGGGAGAGCTCCCGCCGACACGGATCCACTCTCTTCCGGGCCGGCCGGGAACTCTCCCACACTTCGACGTCGGCTCACCTCGACCGCACCGAGGACAATGCCCCGAAATGGTCAGCCGTGGACTACGGAAGGGCTGCTGCGGCGCAGGCCGCTCCGGCGACGAACGGGTTCACGAACGTGGCTGTGAGTGCGACACCGCACGCGGCGATCGCGCTCACGGTGCCGACCGTTCCCACGGAACAGGCGGCCGCCCTCGCATAGTTCACGGTGTAGCCGGCTGCGCTGAGGACGTCCGCGCATTCGCCGAAGCCAAGGGTCCCGACCTGGCCGTCGGTCTGTTGGACCCGAGTCGTCGCCGCGGTGCTTTGCGGCTCGGCTTGCGCCATTGGAGCCACGAAGGCGACCGCGACCGTGGTCGCGACTCCGGCGAGCGTGCCGGCGAGAATCCTTCGACAGGCTTTCATGTTCTCTCCATCCGGTTCGGCGCGAATGGGTCCGGCCCTGTGGTCGGGCCGACCCGCTGGCGTCGCTCAGGTTGGCAAGCCCGGGAGCGCCGGGAACAGACCCTGGCCTGTTCGGAACATGTTCGGGACATGTCCCGAAGAGGCATCACCGGACATGTGACGCCGCGCCGGAGCGGGCCGGTGAGGTGCCCACATGGTGCTCGGGACGCGCGCCCGGCTGCACGACCACCGGAAATGCAGGCCGGAGAACTGACGCCCACCCACGGCGCAGCGGCGGGTGGGTGGGGCGGCCGGTGGCGGGAGGGGTGAAGCATCCACCATCACATGGTGCTTCCGCCCGGGAGCAACGCTCTCGAACGGCGCCGCACCGCGGATCGGAACCCTGTATCCCCCAACTCGCCACGGCGGGTGTCGCCGGGGCCGAGGGGGTCAGAGACTGAGGTCGAGGACGCGTACTGCTTGTCCGGCCCATCGGTCGGGGATGGTGGTGGCCACGAACGCGCCGTCGGGGCGTTCGGGGGTGGGCCGGGCCGCGTGGCGGGCGTGTGCCGCGCCCCAGGTGTCGTCGGGGGCGATCGCCAGTGCGGCGGACAGGCCCAGTTCGAGGACGCCGACGCCGGGCAGCGCGGCGATGTGCTCGGCGGTGCCGGGGCGGATCCGGTCGGCCTCGACCAGGGCACAGGCCGGGGCGTACGGGAACCAGCCCGGTTGGGCGTGCGCGCGGAGGATGAGCCTGGAGGCCATGGCGTTCCCGCTCCCCGCAGCGACCATGGCGCTCTCGGCCGGCACGACGTGCAACGCGTCGCTCACCGCGGGCCGGTCGGGAGATCCGCCGGCACGCAGCCCGGGGCCGTACACGGCGCGGTCGACATGGTGGCCCGACTCGGGAGAGCTGTGCCGTGAAGGTCGAGGATGCGGGTGAGCAGCCGGGAGATGTGCATCTGGGACAGGCCCAGGCGTTCGCCGATCTCGGCCTGGGTCATCTCCTGGCCGAAGCGCATGGACACGATGTCGCGTTCGCGTTCGGGGAGGGCGGCGATGGCGGGTTTGAGGACGTGCAGGTTCTCGACCATGTCGAAGCCCGGGTCCACGAACGACGCCCGCGCGCTGTACGCGCCGACGGGTCCGTCGTCGTCGCCGGCGGGGGCGTCCAGGGACGCGGCGGTGTAGCCGGCCGAGGCGGTCAGGCCCTCGGCACCTCCTCGACGCTGGTCCCGGTGAGGGTGGCGGGTTCGGCCCTGGTGGGTTCGCGGTCGTGTTCGGTGGTGAACGCGTCGCGGGCCCTGGCCAGTTCCAGGCGCAACTCCTGCAGGCGGCGCGGGACGTGCACGGCCCAGGAGGTGTCGCGGAAGAAGCGCTTCATCTCGCCGGAGATCGTCGGGATGGCGAAGGTCGGGAACTCGTACCCGAACGCCGGGTCGAACCGGTCGATGGCCTTGATCAGGCCTATCGTGCCGACCTGGACCTTGTCGCTGCGGTCGGCCCGTGGGTGCCGGCGGCAGCGGATTTCGACGCCCGCCTCGGCGACACACGCGGCAGGCGTCCGGACTGTGGGCGCCTGTCCTAGGCGTTGTGGCGCGCCCCGGAGAGCGCGGTGTCGTCGGGTTCGATCGCGGCCAAGGCGTGGTCGACGTCGTCGTGTTCGGCGACGACGAGGGACAGGCCGGTCACGCGCAGCATCTTGCGGAAGCGCTCGGGCGGAGCCGCGACGACGACACTCCCCCGGTGGGCGCGGGCGCGGTGGAGGAGGGCGACCAGGACGGCCAGGCCGGTGGAGTCGGAGAACCGCATGCCGGCCAGGTTCAGGACCACATGGCGGTGCCCTTGGTCGATCAGCTCGAAGCCGTGGCCGCGCAGTCGGGGCGCGGTGTGGTGGTCGAGATGGCCGCGAACGTCGACGACCGCGACGCCCGGACGTGGGATGTGTGTGGTCGAAACGGGGTCGGGTTCGGCCACGCTCATCGGATCGCCGCCTTGCTCGTCGGAGTCGTCCACCTCGTCGCCCTCGATCGCGTGGCCGTGTCGCGCGGCTTCACCGTCGGATGCGGGCGCGCACGTGCTTGCCCGCCTCGTGTTGTTCGACGGTCCACGTTGTGGTGAGCATGTCGAGCAGGCGTAGGCCGTAGCCGCCGTCGCCGTTCGCGGGGCGTTGGAGCACGAGGAGGTCGCGGGCGTGGTCGCCCACCGCGATCTCGACTCCGTCGGGGGTCGGGCTCAGGGTCAATTCCGCCTCGCCGTGGGTGTGGCGAAGAACATTGCCGATCAGTTCCGAGACGATCTGGACGACGTCGTCCGCGCGCTCTGGGGGCCAGCCCCAGGCGCCGAGAGCGTCGCGGACCGCGGCGCGGACCCGGCCCAGGACACCGACACTGTGCGTCAGGGTCCAACTCAGGGCCCCTGTGGGCGGGTTGCGTGGCGGAATGGTCATATCCGGGCTCCCACCCGTGGTGATTTCGGTGAAGGCACCGCCGATCCACGCCGGCGGGCCGGCGCGTGGAGAACGCGCACTCGGGCGCGCGCCGGGGCGCTGCCGACGGGGCGGACCCGGGCCCGCCGCGCTCGCGAGGGCGGCGGGCCCGGCGGGGGTCAGGCGAGGGACTCGACCTTGGCGTCGGCCGCGTTGGTCCTGACCGATTCGACGCCCTTGAGGCAGGCGGCCTTGGTCTCGTAGGACTCGCCGGTGGCAACGATCTCGCCGTTGCCGGCCTTGAGCCGGAACCTGAACTTGCCGTTCTTGTCGGTGTACACCTCGAACTTGCCTGCCATGGGATTCCGCCGGCCTCTCGATGCGTGCGGGTACCGGATCGATGGTGTCGGTACCCGCGGACGTGGGTCGTAAGGGCGGACTCGGAGCACGTCGGCCTCGCCGACTGTCGATCAGGGACGGCATGCCGGATGGCGCCGCCTGCGGCGGACAGCCTCGCGGGTCGGCGTCGAAACCGGATCCGCTTCACCGGTTACGGCATACCGGCGGCGCCGGTGCCCGGGGCGCCCGGTGCGGTGTTGCCGTAGTAGTCGCCGGTGCGGCCGCGGTGGTCGTGGTCGTCGAGGTGCTTGTCCTTGTCGAACTCGGGGGAGTTCTTGATCTCCTCCTTGGTGCGCGAGACGTGGACGACCTTGTTCTCGGTGTCGATGCTCGCGATCGTGCCCGCCGGGAGCAGGACGTGCTTGCCGAAGATCCACACGCCGGTGTCGACCACCAGGTAGGACGCGTCGACGTCGTCGTTGTGCTTGTCGACCTTGCCGATGTGACCGTCGGTGGCATCGACCTTGTAGCCGGCCAGGCTCGTTCCCGCGGTGTAGCCGGACTCGGGGCGGTGACCCCACACGTTGTCGCCGGTGCTCACGGAAATCCTCCTCGGATGTCGACTATCGACGACCCCCACGCGGCAGACAGCAGCCGCCGCCCGGGAGTCGTCCGTGCAATGGTTCGGCGCACGCCTGCCCCGCCGCTCCCGCTCCACACCTACCGCAATCAGACAGGGACAGGCCCCGGTGACCGGCACGATCATCCTGCGAAAGGTCGCAGACATCGGCGGTGCCCTACCGCGGTTGGGCCCGGGCGGCCTCCGACGAGCCCACGGACAGCCCGAACAATGTCGCGGCAAAGGTGTCCGGGGGCACCGGCGACACGTGTCCGGACGGGAAAGCCTGGTCTGTGACCGTCCTACACACAGGACCGCCCTGGGCCGCTCGGGAGCGGTGGGCTCGCCCTCACCCGTGTGGTCGACAACGCCGATGGACATGCACCGTGCGGGGTAGCGGCCGAACACTCGCAAACGATCGAACACATGGAGTGGCCATGCCCTGTCGCGTCCCCACCGCCCTGGGCGCTTTCACCGGCGCCGTACTCCTCGGCCTTTCCACGCTCGGATCGGCACAAGCCGCCACCGGCACGTTCGAGTACACCGCGCCGGACGGCGCACCGGGGGTCCTCTTCCACCCCGCCGACGACACCTGCCACACTCGGCGCGGGCGGCGCGCTGTTGCTGCCCCTCGTACTCGGCCACCCGAACGGCAGTACGGACATCCTCCTCGCCATCCCGGCCGCCGCGGCGCCCTGGGCCGCGTCGGCGTGGATGATCGTCCAACTCGGGCGCCTGCACGGCGCGGACACGGTGGTCGCGCCCACCCACTTCGATGCCTGAGTTGCGACATCGCCCGGGTATCGGAGATCCGCGAACGCGCTCGAATCGCGCCGCCCTCAGCAGGACGGCTTCGCGGCGAGGTAGTCCTCCCGGGTCCGGACGCCCACCGCGTTCTCCGGCGTGACCGGTCCCGGCGCGGAACCCGGCGCCCGCCTTGCCCGGGACGCGCACGGGCAGGATCCGGCGGCGCCGGCCGACGGCCGTCAGCCCAGGAGCGCGCCGGGTCCGTCGCCTCGTAGACGCGCGGCCCGCCCGTGTCCGCGACCCGCCCGGCCGGCGCACCCTGGGCCAACTCGACTGGCCGGTCCGCCACTTCGCCCGGGTCGACGGGCCGGCACACGGTCTTGGACGGCACCAGGACGACGGGCGTCTTCGACAACACGCCGAACGCCGTCGACGAAAACGGCGTGGTCATCATCCGCGACGCCCACACGGATGTGGTTGGGACGGGGAGGTGACCCGGTAGGCCATGGCCGTCGCTCCTACTGCGTGTCGGGTGGGATCGCGGGTACGGATTCGGCCGGGAGGCCGGCGTCGAGTCGCTCGATCGCGGCCTGCGTCTGCGCCCAGAGGGGCTGCGGCGCATGCACAGTTCGTTCTGTCAGGGACCGAGCATGCGTGCGAGGGGTTGCAGGTCGCCGTGGTCACGGGCCTCGACGAGGGCGGCGGCGTATTCCTCCTCGAACTCGACCAGCGTTCGGTGCGGGTCCGGCCGTGTGTCGAGGCCGCGCTGTTCGACACCCAGGCCAGGGTCATCCACCGGCACGCCACCCCTATCACGGGCGATCCCTCCCTCGCCGACGACATCGTCTCGCTCACCTTCCCGGAGGCCTGGCGGCTGCGCGCCAAGGTCACCCCCGAAGGTGGAAGCCCGCGCCCACGGCTGTTCGGGATCGCCGTCGACATCCTGCGCAACTGCGCCCGCGCCGCCCGCCGCCATCAGGCGGGCCTGGCCCGGATCCCCGCCTGCAAGCCCGCTCCGGACCTCGCGGACGAGGTGGTCGAACGGTCTGCCGACGCCCAGGAGTTGGCCGCCACGTACCGCGCGTCGGCGCGCCTTCGGCGTTCCGAACACGAGGTTTTCACCGTCGTCGTCTGGGCGGGTGCCCGACTGGACATGCACATTCCGTACCATCCTTCGCACCACCGTGCACGATCCCGCGCTTTCGCCGGCTGTGGTCGCGCAAATGGATGGCCGTCGGCCCCCATACCCGGCAACGCCGGCTCGGCGAGCAGGGCATCACCTTGCGCGGGGAAGTCGACGCCGTACGCGCATAGTTCGTCACGGATCTGCTCTGTGACGGCGACCCGCCCCTGAGTTCGATCACGACCCGTACCGGCTGCCGCGACTTCCGAGCCCTGGGCCGCGCCGTCTACCGCCGGCACAACACCGCACCCGTCGATCCACGTCACATCGCCCAGGGTGAGACCACAGGCGAGGCCGGCGGTGACGAACTGCGGATACCCCGAGAGCGCGACCTGATCCGACCTGCCGCAGCGGTCTTGCGGGCGGTGGCGCGTCGGGTCCTCTCGCCGGCGTGCCTGGTCTCTCGTATGCCGCCGGGGACGCACGTAGGTTCGATCATGAGCCGAAGCTCGGGGAACCCGCCCGGCCAGACCATGCGCCTTCAAATTCGCCGGAGTCGGAATCACCTCGAATATCTAATGCTCAATAGCAATTGCAAACATTAAATGGATGTCGCGTGGCGCGCCCCCGTCGGCCCCTCGGCCAACGCGCGCGCCACGCACCTCCCGGCAACTCGACCGAGCAGCAGCGCACACCATCCGAAAGGCACAACCGTGTCCCGTCTGCCCCTGATCCAGCCCGACACCGCCACCGGCGCCGCCGCCGACCTACTCGCCGGCGTGCAGAAGGCCCTCGGCGTCACTCCGAACATGACCAAGGCGATGGTCAACAGCCCAGTCGTGCTCAAGGCGTACCTCGACTTCTCCGGCGCGCTCGCCGGCGGCGTCCTGGCCGCGCCGGTCCGCGAGCAGATCGCGCTACTGGTCGCCGAGGAGAACGGCTGCGACTACTGCCTCTCCGCACACACCTACATCGGCACCAACCTCGCCGGCCTGTCGGCGCGGGACACCGAGAACGCCCGCCGAGGCGCCTCGGACGCCCCGAAGACCGCCGCCGTCCTGGCACTCGCGGCCGCCATCGTGCGCACCCGCGGCGGCATCGACGACGCCGACCTCGAGACCGCCCGCGAGGCCGGCCTGAACGACGCCGAGGTCGCCGAGGTCCTGGGCCATGTCGCACTCAACGTATTCACCAACTACTTCAACAGGGCCGCCGGCACCGACATCGACTGGCCCGTCGTCCGCCACCACGACCGCTGACCATCCGCATCCGGTGCGGCCCGCGTACAGCGTGGGGCGCACCGGATGCGCCCGGCCCGCAACCACCAAGCCCCACGGGGACCTGGTGCGGGCCGCCGAGGAGCACCACGCGTGCCCAATGCCCATCCCCCGCTTCCACCGTTCACCACCGCAACCACCACAACCACCGCAACCACCGCAACCACCGCAACCACCGCAACCACCGCAACCAAGGTACGGGCGGCCATGGACGCATGTGTGCCGTCCTTCGGGCACCCGCCGACCATCTTCGTGCCCGGCCGGTCCGCAGTGCGTCCCCGCCCGGCACCACCTCGGAAAGGACCGCCCTCATGTCCGATCGCATCGCCGACGTCGACATCCCCGACAGCGCGCTCGCCAAGGAGGCCACCGAACTGGTCCGGGACA
>NZ_JBSFEO010000069.1:0-42131 GCF_053594475.1 Embleya sp. NPDC001921 | reverse complement strand
ACCGAAACCGGGGAGTGGCAACCCGTGTGGAAGGCCATGGAGTCGCTTGCCGCACCACACGGTGACGACAACGTGCGCTTGGTCGTGTGGTTCGACGACTGAGCAGGCCCTGCGACCGCGCATGATCACACGCCCCGTCCCGAGCATGCTGCCGACCGGATCAAGATGGCGGCTGGGTGAATGACCGCCCCAGGCCGTTCCCTTCGGATCATCCGATCGCTGTTCGCGGTGGGGCGCGGATCCAGCCGTGCGCGACACGCGCACCTGTGGAACGAGGAATCCGGCGCCTACCTCGTCGGGGAACGCGACGGCCACCCCGTCACCGTCGAACCCGCGCCTTCTGGGACGCCGGCACATCGCCCACCGCGGATCCCGATGGCGATACCCGAACCTCGAGGCCGCGATCGCCGACGCCACCACATGCCCCCCGACCCCGCACGCCCGTAGGCCTGAAGAAGCGGCTTGCCGAGTGGCTTCGATCACGGCGGGGTCGAACCGCGGGTGAAGCGACTTCGATGGTCGGTGCGTCCGGTCGGGCCGCGCCGACACCCGATCCCAGACGTTGCCTCCATCCGCCCAGGTCCACGGCCACTCGCGCAGGACGGCGCCGCGTACCGCAGCCCGTCGTGTGGATCCTCGCCCCGGTCCGGTTCCCAGCCGTCGGAGTCCCGGAGCAGCACCGGATGATCGACCGCGATCAGCGAGACGTACCACTCCATGCCGCACCCGCCACCCGCCGGGAAGAACCACGAGGCCGGCGGTCGTCTCCACTCCGGCCGCCGGGCGTGGAGGGTCGTTGCGCACGGCCGGTGCGGCCGGTGCCACTGCGGGATGCAGCGTGGTGTCAGCGAGGCGAGACCGCCTTCCGGCCCGAATCCCCCGTCACCTATCTCGGTGTAGACACGCCGGAGCAACCGAAGCAACCGGGGCAGCCGGTACCCGAGCCTGCCTTCCGCAGCCTCGACGTCGACCGGCGTCAGCGGCGGGAACGGCTCGTCCGGCATGCAACTGCGGGAGGCGACCGCACCCTCCCCGCCCCACGCGAGGGCGTGCAACCTCTCCACGAGCACATCATCATCCGCACCGGTGCGGCCGACCGGATCGATCACGGGCCGGAACACTGGTACGCGGGCCCGACGCAACCCCGGGGCGACGATCGCGCGGCAGGTCTTCAAGCCTGGGCAAGGTCGGGCAGCATGCTCTCAGCCCGCCGTCCAACCTCGGGCGCTGTGCTGTCCGCACGGGCCCGTCGCTACCGTCGTTCTTCGTACGCAAAAGCGAGGGGGTCGAGTTGACGCCGGGATCGTGGCAGCTCAGACGGGGTGACACGCACGTCGGAACATTGCTTCTCGAAGAGATCGACATGTTCTGGACGGACTGCCGGTTCGAGCCGGGGCCGGGCTGGGGCGAGATCAGTCCTTTGTTCGATGCGCTGAAGGTCGCGTGGCAGCACGGCGGGACCGATGAGCGGGCGCGGGCCGATCAGGACATCGCGGCACAGCAGATGGTGCTCGTTCCCGATGACGGCAGCGAACCACTCACCGGCATGCTGCTGCGGATCCGTGAAGACCACGCGCGGTTCCGAGGGTGACGCGAACTTGTTCCCGACCGGCCCGCTCACAAGCGGGCGGCTTCCGGCAATCCGCGAGCGCAGGGCGGCTTCGGGTCACCCTTGCGATCGGGGCAGTCGAAGCCCATGACGGTCGCGAGTTCGACCGCGCGGGCCATCTCGGCCGCGGTGCGGACCGCGCCGGCGGGTCCGGCTTCCTTCAGCCGGCGCCCCCGCCCCGGGGCCGATGCACACGAACGCGGTCTCGGCTTCCGAACGTGCCGCGGCCTGGGCCGGCGATCGGATCGGCCGTCGGGGTGGTCGAGGTAGTGCGCGTCGCGCGAATCGCACCCGCAGGTCCCGGCATGCCAGGGGTCAGGCCGCGGTGCGACGCGCCTCGCCGAGGCGGCGCAGCGCGTCGTCGAGTTCGGCCTGGGCGTGGTCGAGCCAGGTGGCGGTGATGTCGGTGCCGGCGGTGGTGTGGTCGGGGCGGCGGTGCAGGCGGGGTTGTTCGTCGGGGTCGGCGGCGCGGGCGTGGGTGATGGCGTGGCCGGCTCGGGCGGCGGCGGCGAGTTCCTCGCCGGCCTGCTGCCCCTGGGCCGGCTCATGCCGGGTTGGTCCCCTGCTCCGTTCGGGGCGCCCCGTCCGCATGGCGTGGCGCCGGGTGTCGCCCGCGCGGCGCGGATCTCGACGTGACCGTCGGAGCGCGACGCAGCTCGCCGACTCGCGTAGGCCTCGGTTTGCCGGTCGCGAGGGGCTCGCCCTCCCAGGCCCAGGTCTCCCGGAGCGGGCACGGCGCGGCGGGATCCCGGGCCGGGCGCCGGCAGCGGGGCAGGTGGCGGGGGTCGTTCCTGCAGGGGGCTGGTGGCGGACCGTCACGCGATGTGCGTCACGGTTTTGCGGCGCCGTCGGTGGGCGGGGACATCCGGCGGGCGAGCGTCGTGCGTGCGGCTGCGAGCAGTGCCCGGTTCTCCTCGATCCAGTTCGGGGCGGGGTCGAGGGGGACGTGGACGCCGATGCCGGTGCGCGGCCCGTCGCAGACGCGTATCGACAGCAGTCCGTCCCGGCCGGTGCGGCTGACGCGCAGGTAGCCGGTGGGTCCCATGGGCGGCCAGTCGAAGGACACGTCGGTCGCCGCGTCGGACGCCCACCACTGGGCGAGCAGGTCCAGGATGCTCTCCCACGAGTCCAGGGCGTCGGTATCGGTGTCGGTGTCGTCGTCGACCAGGTCGACGTTGGTGTCCGTCTCGATGTCGAACCAGTCGCTGGAGACGGACACCGTCGCGGTGAAACTACGCCAGGTCGGTTCCTCGACCACGGGGGTCGGCAGAACGCGCACCGCCACCACCTGCCGCGCGTTCCCGATCCTCAACAGTTCGACCATCCGCCGGTTGTGCGTGTCCATGTACGGCCTCTCGACGAAACGACCATGCGCCCCCGGTCTCGGAACGGCGCGTCGGAACCGGGCGCACTCCGCAGCCGTCGACTGTCGAACATGTGCTTGGATTCCCCAACCGGATCTTCGCAGGGTGGGAGGACACAGTGGGATGTCGCGCGGTGATCTTCGCGCTGGAGGCCGAGGACGCGGAGCGACTGCTCGCGGCCGGGGACGACGGCGAGGTCATGGACCTGGTCGAGGAGATCGAGGAACGCCGGGACGGGGACCGGCTCGTCGACCCGGACAGGTCCTGGGATGCGCTGCACCGCTGTCTCACCGACGGGGAACTTGCCTTCGGCAACGGCGAATACCCGCTCTCCCACGCCATCCTGGGTGGACGGCTGTTGCACGACGGCGACGACCACATCGTGTCCTACGTCGATCTCCCGTGAGTTCGCGTATTCCGAAGCTGCTGGTTGAGGAACTCCCGGCCGGAGCCGGGATTCAGGCGGTGCGCGTGCGTCGGTTCGACGTCGGTTCATGAACTCCGGGGCGCGGAGGTTGTCATGCGCTCAACGGAGCCTGCCGAGTCGACGCGAGAACCGTGGCTCGGCGACCGGCCGGACACGCCTCGGTGTGGTCGTTGTCTCGACGAGCGGAGTAGTAGTCGTGGCACGAGCCGCACCGTCTGCAGGTCGGTGGGGTGCGGGGCCCGCGGGTGCGGCACGCGTAGCAGTAGACGGCCTTGGCGTGCGCGACCGGCCGCAGGCCGCAATCGGGGCACGTGCGCGGTGGGCCCGTCATACCGGCGGCAGCGTGCGGTGGCGGCCGAGCCGCGGGGTGATCGAGGTGGCGCCGGGAGCGTCGGCGGCGGCCTTTCTCGGCCGGCGGGCGGCGGCGACGTCGGGCTCGTGGACGAGCAGGTCCGCCGTGCTGCATTCGAGCACCGCGCAGATGATGTCGAGGTCGTCCAGGCGCACGGTGGTCGGAACGCTCGTCCACAGCGCGGACATCTTGCCCGCGCTGATCTCCAACCCGGCGTCGGCCAGGCGGCGTCGCATCTCGGTGGACTTCCAGATGCCTCGTTCGGCGGCCTTCATGCGCAGGTTCCAGCGCACCGTGTCACCTTTCCTCGGCCTGCCCGAGCCGCAGGGCGACACGGACGTTCGCTGCGGTCCAGGCGGTCTCGATGTGCTTCTCGTGGACATGGACGTACCGGGTCGTGGTGGACAGCCATTCGTGGCCCAGGAGTTCCTGGATCGCCTTGAGGTCCAGGCCCTGGGCGTAGTACGAGGACGCGCAGAAGTGCCGCAACACATGCGGCGTGAGCTCCTTGTCCCAGGTGGGCAGGTACAACCCCACCGCGCTGGCGAGACCGGATCGCAAGGCGTCGTCGCCGACGCGGCATGACCAGCCGGTGAGGGGGTCGCGGCGCTCACTCGGGAGCAGCGGAGCGTCGGGATCGGCGTAGTCGTCGCCGAACTGATGCCGCACATCGGTGAACCACCAACTCATCAACGAGTCAACGGAGTTGATCGCTGGGCCAGCCTGGATTTTGGCCCGCGCCTGCGGCTTCCCTTGCCGTGCCGGACGTGGCTCTTCCCGAAGTCGCCCAGGTCGGGACGCCAGTCCCGGATGTCCAACATGACGGTCTCGTTGATGCGCAGTCCCACCCGCCGCCACAACGAGGCGGCGAAGTAGTCCCGCGCGGCGATCAGGTACTTGCGTGCCGACGTCAGCGAGTCGCGCCAGGCTCCGAAGAGCTGCGCGATCTCGGGGTCGGACGGAGGTACGCGGGGGTTGCCGTAGTCGGGCTTTGCGGGCCGGTTGAACTCGTCGATCGGCTGCACGAGGACGTGGCCGGTCAGCGCGCGCACATCGCCCTGGTAGCGGGCGATGAGGAAATCGAAGAACCGGGCGATGACACCGGCCTTGGCGTGCACGGTGCTCCGGGCCAGGCCCCGTTTGCGTTGATCAACCAGGAACCGGTCGGCGGCGTCCGGCTGGACGCTCCACGCCGGACGCCCCAGAAAACGGATCAGGTCGAGGATCACCGATCGGTCGTTCGCGATCGTGCTGTCGCAGACCCCGGCGCCGACCGAAGCCAGAAGGTACTGGTCCACGAGCTCCTGCTCGTAGTCCTCATGCTCTTGGGCGCCGCACAATCGCCGAGGCGAACCCAGCGAACGCACCGGTGCCAGCGTCACGAACGCTTCACTTCACCAGAAATGACCATGCACACGAGATACCGCCAAAACATCGGGATTCTCGACCGAATGCCAAGATCTCCACGCGATCGAGTGAACCCGCAGCATGCTGCACGGAGGCTCTACCAGGGGGAATCGACGGCCAGAGAACCCGCGGGACTTCGTACAAACGGCTCACTCGTCCGCCACCGTGCCACCGCCACCCTCCGCACCTGCACGGACCCGGCATGCCCGTGCGACACACGGCCCCGGCCTCCGCTGGGGAAGGCCGTCTCGGCGCGCCCGCCAAGGCCTGGTACGCCCTGTGGCTGACACCCGACCAGTACCGCCCCGCCCACCCGGACGGCGCGAACGCACTGGCACTGCCGCTACGCGGCGTTCGTGTCTTGCGCGCACGCCCCGTCCGTGCCACCGGGGCAACCGACGACTACGCCCGCTTCATCACCATGACCGCCGCATTCAGCGCCCTCCTGCACGACGGCTAGTACATCGCTGGCCTGCGCGCCGGCAACGTGGTTGCGATCGGTGGCAGTCAGATGCGGGGCGGCTGAGCCGTTTCTCGGCAAGGCTGGGCCAGGCGACCGCGTTGTCGGGGCGGCTATCCGGCGCTGCCAGGGCTGGTGTGCCCGTAGCAGTTGTTCCCTATCAGGTGCTTCTGTTCAGTCAATCCTGTTGCCGTCAACGGGGTGTGATGGCGACGTGACCCCCTGAACTGCGATTCGAGGGCGCGACGCGAGGCGCTTATCGGGCGCGGCGCACGTCGTACGCAATGCGTCTGCGCCCTTCGTGTCCGATGGCGATCTCGCCGTGGTCTATCCAGCGATCGCCGCCGTCCGCCGCGACCACGGACCCGCCGCAGCCCTCGAACTCCTCGGCGCCCCCGGGCCCGCACCCACACCCGCGCGGCCCCAATGCCGGGCACGCCGTTGCCGACTGCGGCCCAGAACGGCTTCGAGCTCCGGAAGTGGCCTCCAAGGGTGTGCCAGGACAGCCCCGGGTTCTCGGCTCGAAGCGCGGCCAGTCCTGCGGTGGCAAGGCCACATCGCTGGTAGGAGGGGTCCGTATAGGGCTGTTCGACCCACCCGAGTCGGCACCCACGGCACACCGCGTAGTCGACGGCGAAGCCCCGGTCGCCGTTGAGGTTCGCCGCGCGTGTGCGCCATCCCGCGCGTTCGCCCGAGATCGTGTCCTGCCACGGAGCGTTCAAGCGCGGCACGGTCGGAAATCCGCGCCGCCGCCCCCCAGCGGTCGTTGCTGACCCTGCCCAAGAACACGGGCCATCGGTCCTGTCCGGACACCCGCCCGACTTCGCCGGATCGTCGTGCCGGAAGTCTCGCGGCCTGTGTGTCGTCCCCCGTGGTCATGTCCCCATACCTGCCCGGCCGCCATCCCTGACACGCCGCTGGCGCCTTCGCGGCCAGGGGTTGCCGTGGGGTTCGTGGACGCGCGTGAACGGCGCGGCCGGGGGTCGACTGTGGGACGTCTTGTGGGCCGGAATCGACGCCCGCGGTGGGGAACCGCGGAGTATGGACTCCGACTGCACCATTCGGTGCAGTCGGCTTCGGCGTGCGGACGTCCGCTCTGGTCGGACATGGGCTCGCGCAGGGCGTCGTGGAGGTCGTCGTCGGGCCGCTGGCGCTTGTGGCGTGACACGATCGCCCAGATCTCCCGGGATCCGTCGGGCCGGACCATGACCACGCATCGGCTCGAGGCGACCTCGAAGGCCGACGGCGACGGCCACACGGCCGGCCCGCGCATCGACGAGTGCGCTTTGCAGGGCTTCCCCGGCGGTGGCGCGCTCGTCGGGTCCGAGGGGGCTGTCCTGGGGATCCACGGGAATCCTTCCTACTGCCGCCGGCCAGGCATCCGCCTGGCCGGCGGCAGTAGCGGGGGCCGCGACGCGGCGGTGATCGGACTGCGTCGGCGCATCAGCGCTTGGCCGGTGTTGCCTTGGGGTCAGCGGGTTTCGTCGGCCGCCTGGTCGATGAGGCGGGCGACCTTGTCCGGGTGGCTGATCATGACGACGTGAGAGGCGCCCTTCACCTCGACGACCTTACGAGCGCCGGCGCGCTGGTACTCCCAGCGCTCCACGGCGGCGGGGATCGCCTTGTCGGCAGTGGCCACGACGCCGTAGGACGGGATGCTGCGCCAGGCCGCCGGGCCGCTGACGTCGCCGAACGCCGAAGCGCTGAACGGGCGTTGCCCCGCCGCGATCAGGGCGACGTCCTTCTTGGAGAGGTCACCGGCGAAGACGTCGTCGACCTTGTCCTGCTGGATGTACAGGTCGGTCCCGGTGGTGCCATCCGCGTTGGTGAACGGGACCGGCCGCAGCGCGGCCTCGATCTCGCTTCCGGGGAACTTGTTGATGATCTCCCCGAGGCGTTCGCCTTCGTCGGGCACGAACGCGGCGACGTAGACCAGAGCCTTGACGTTCGGGTTGCCGGTGGCGGCGTTGGTGATGACCGCGCCGCCGTACGAGTGGCCGACCAGGACGATCGGGCCCTGGATCGAGGCGAGGACGCTGCGGATATAGGTCGCGTCGTTGGGGATGCCGCGCAGCGGGTTGGCCGGCGCGATGACGGGATAGCCGTCCTTCTGCAGCCGGATGACGACCCCGTTCCAGTTGGACGCGTCGGCGAAGCCGCCGTGTACGAGGACGACGGTCGGCTTCGGAGGGCGCGGGTGGCGGTCACCGTCCGAGGCGGACGCCGAGGGGGTGAGGGTGAGCGTGGCGAAGGTGGCTGCGCCGGCCAGGGTGAGCGCGGCGGCGCCGGTGCCGATCTTCCGCCTTCTGCGGTGTGATGCCATGACGGTCCTCTGTTCCAGGGGTGGCAGGGGTCGGCGACGACCCCTGCGGGATGTTGCGGCTGCCGGACGGCGGCCGTAGTGAGACCGGCGCCCGTCGGCCGCCCCGGTCGGGGGCTGGCCGGCGGGCGCCGGAGTGGCGGGGCGGCGGCGGGGGTCAGCTGTCGGCGGCCTGCTTGATCAGGTCGGCGACGGTACCGGGCTGCGAGACGTAGATGGCGTGGCTGCCCGCTGCCTCGACGACGTGGGCGCCGATCCGCTCGGACATCGCGCGCTGGGCGGGCGACGGGATCATGTGGTCGTCGGTGGCGACGAGGTACCACGACGGCTTGGTGCGCCAGGCGGGCGTGGCCACCGTGCCGCCGGCCGCGTCCAGGCCCCAGGGGACCTGCGAGGCGGCGAGGAACTCGGCCTGGGCGAGCGGCAGGTCGCCGGCGAACGCGGCCGGGAACTTGTCGCGGTCGAGCAGCAACCAGCCGTCGACCGGCGGCAGGATCGGGGGCACGGCCGCGCCCGGCGGCGGGTCGGCGATCAGGGCGTTGACCGACTCGCCCTTGTCCGGGGCGAACGCGGCGATGTAGACGAGCTTGGTGACCTTGTCGTGGTTGCCCGCCTCGGTGACCACGACGCCGCCGTAGGAGTGGCCGACCAGCGTCACGGGGCCCGGCATCGCGTCGATCACCATCCGGGTGGCGGTCACGTCGCCGTCGAGCGAGATGGTGGGGTTCTGCACGATCGCGACGTTGTACCCGTCGTCCGTGAGCGCCTCGTACACCCCCTGCCACCCGGAGCCGTCCACGAAGCCGCCGTGGACCAGCACGACGCTTCCGCGCGCTGCGTTGTCGCTCATCTTTCCTCCCGGTGTCCTTCGGGCCGGCAACTGCGGCCCATGCCGGAAGAGTAGAAACGGGGACGTTCCCGCAGCTTCCGTCATGTGACGTAGATGCGGGGTTCATTCGTCCGGCAGGTGCTCCAGGGCATCGCGCAGTGCGGTTCGGGAGGTGACGCCGAGTTTGGGGAACACCTGGTGCAGGTGGGTGGAGACGGTGCGCGGGGACAGGAACAGCTTCTCTCCGATCTGCCTGTTCGTCAGTCCTGCGGCCGCCAGGCGTGCGACTTCCCGCTGTTGCGGGGTCAGCGCGGCAGAGCCGAGGCCGGCCGGGGCGCGCACCGGTTCGCCGCAGGCGCGCAGTTCGAGATTGGCGCGGGCGACCCACGGAGCGGCGCCGAGGCGTTCGAACGCACCGACCGCGCCGCGCAGTTGCGCACGGGCCCGGACCGGGGACCGGCCGCGCCGCAGCAGTTCGCCCCAGTACAGGCGGATGCGTGCGTGCTCGAAAGGCCAGCGGTCGGCGTCCGCCACAGCGAGGGCTTCGCGGAACAGCGCCTCGGCGGCGTCGTCGTCCTCGCTGGCCAGGCCGGTAGCGGCGAGCAGCACCATGCGCAGGCGGGGCGAAAATGTGTCCAGGCCGGCGTCCGCAGCGGCCCTGACATGAGCGCGTGCCTGGTCGCCTCTGCCGCTCCTGGCACAGGCTTCCACGAGGTCGAGCAGAGTCCACAGTCCGTGCGGGACGAACGCGGGAAACTCACCTGGTGGTGCGATCAGGCTTCCGAGCCGGTAGGCGTCCTCGAACTGCCCGACGCCCAGGAAATGGAGCACCTTGGCGTGCAGGATGTAGAACCGCACGCTTTCGGCACGGCGAGGCAGCGCCCACAGTTCCATCCGGTCGGTCAGGTCCCGCATCGCCGCATCGTCTCCGCATGCCGCCGCGACGCAAGCGAGCAGGAAGTGCCCCGGGCAGGCCAGCATCGGATAGTCGTACTGCTCGCACAGGTCCAGTCCCTCGCGGACGACCTCGCGCAGCTCTCCCCACTGGCCGGTGTGCCAGGCGTGATTGCCGAGCAGGAACAGCGCGTCGATGGCGGCGGTGACGTTCCCGCCGCGCCGACCCGCCGCCACAACACGGCGCAGGGCCTCAGTGCAGGCGCCCAGCCGATCCAGGAAGGCACCGGCGATGGCGACCCGCACGATGTGCAGCGGATCGGTGTGGCGGTGGAGTTCGGCAATGGCCGCGTCGAGCCGGAGCAGGGCCGCGGGAGTGGTGCGTGCGGGGTCGGCGAACGTGCTGCGGGTGATGGCGAGGAGTTCGGGGACGGCGGTGTACTTGGCGGCGGCGCCGTCGAAGGCCGACCACAGTTCCGCGCGGCCGCCGAAGAAGCTCATGAGCAGCAGGGTGTGCATGGCCTCGGCCAAGGTGGCGTCGCCTGGGTCGTAGGGCTCGGGCTGCAGGGCGATGGCGCCGGCGAGGAGGCGGTGCGCGGTGTCGATGTCGCCGGAGCCGTTGAGCAGGTACGCCGCCCCGGCGACGGCGGCGGCCAGCGAGCCGTGGGCGGGAGCGGCGTGGCGGGCGGCGTCCAGCAGCCGCGGGACGTCCCGCAGGTCGCCGGTGAGGTTGGCGCCCAGGTAGGCGGCTTTGGCCAGGCGCCGTGCCCGCTCCGGCGCGGCCGGGCTGAGGTCGGCGGAGCGCAGTAGGGCGGTGATGGCGCCCGGGCCGTCGCCGCGGCGGGCACTGACGTCCGCGGCCTCCTCCAGCAGGTCGGCGGTCTGCGCGTCGGGCTCTTCTGCGGCCTGGGCGAGGTGCCAGGCGCGCTGCTCGGGGACGCCGGTCCACGCGTCCGCGAGCGCGCGGTGCACGCTGCGGCGCTGGTCGCTGGTGGACAGGTCGACCACGACCGAGCGAATGAGTGGGTGCCCGAAGGCCAGGCGTCCGGTTGCGTCGTCGACGTGGACGAGGCGGACGCGCTCGGCGGGGGCCAGGTGCTTGAGATGGCAACGCCCTTGGACCGCGCTGCGTACGACGAGCAGGTTGCCGGTGCCGTCCAGTGCCGCGACCAGCAGGAGGTGCCGGGTGGCGGCCGGCAGCGCGGTGATCCGGGACGCGAAGGTGGCCTGGAGGCGTTGGGTCAGCGGGATGCGCACGGGCAGGGTCTGCGCCGCGGACCGCTGGGAGTCGGTGAGCGCGGCGGGAAGTTCCAGCAGGGCCAGCGGGTTGCCCTCCGCGTCCGCCATCAAGCGTCGGCGCACGCGCGGGGCCAGCAACGGGAAGCGGCGCAGCAGCAGTTCCTCCGACGCGGCGTCGCTGAGCGGGCGCAGCTCGTGCGCGGGAAGTCCGCCGTGGTCGAAGCACGATTCGTCGCCCAGCCGGACTGACGCCAGCATGCCGGTACCTGTCCCGGCGAGCCGGCGCGCGACCTGGCCAAAGACCACGGCGCTTGCCGAGTCCAGCCATTGCGCGTCGTCCAGGACCAGCAGGGTCGGCCGGTCCTTCGACAGCCGGGCGGCCAAGGACACCACGGCGTCGGCCACGGCGTCGTGTTCCGGCGTCGCGGCCCGTTCGAGGTCGAAGGCGGCGGCGAGTTCGGGTGCGCCCGCGGTGTGCGACCAGGCTTCGGGGGACGAGGCGAGCAAGTGGCGCAGCGCGCCGTAGCCGGTCCGGGCCTGGTACTGCACGCCGACGGTGCGCAGTACCCGCATGCCTGCCGCCTCCGCCTCGCGCGCGAGCGCTGCCAGGAGCGCCGACTTGCCCACGCCCGGGTCGCCGAGGAGCACCATGGAACCGCCGCAGTGCGGTACTTCGGTCAGGAAGGCACCCAGGCGCGCGGTGTCGGCTTCTCGCCCGATCAGTGCCGATTCCGCATAGCGTTCCGTCATCGCCCCTCCCCGGTGGTCGCGATGGAGCAGCACACGGGACCGGGGCCGCGGACCTGGGAGGACGGCGGTCCGCCCCCAGGATCGGGCGTATGGACGCTTAGGGCCGGCAGAACGATGCCGGACGGCAAAGCGCTGCCTGCGGCGCGCAGCCTGTCGAGGAAGACAGCGATGTGCTGCAGGTCGGTGCCTCGGCCGATCAGCACCCGGTCGAGACTGTTGTCACTGACGGTAGCCGTGGTCGTAGTCACGATGGCGCACCCCTGCATGACGTCGTTTTGGCGGAAGGGATACGACAAGCGTGCGTCGCGACCGGCTTCGGCCGCTTCTGTCAGAAGACCTGACTTGGCCGGCAGCGAGTCGACCCGGAGGGTGTTCGGCCATGTCCATGGTTGTACAAGCACTGCGACATGAGCTCCAGTGCGCAGCGGGATTCGCCAGGCGTGCAAGGTGCTACGGCTGCCGACCACCCGCACAGAGTTCCGTGACACCGCAGCACGCAGCGCCAAGGACCAGCTCACTTACCTGGGCTACCTAGCCGTACTGCCGCCGGCCGAGTGCGAGACCTGCCCGCCGCGGTCAGAGATCAGGTCGGTCGTCGGGGGTCCGGCCGGGCGTTCCCGCAGCGAGGTTGCCGTTTCGTCGGCCGTCGGCGTTCCAGCCGGCGAGGAGGCGGATGGCGTCGGCTTCGGGGGTGCCGGGCTGGGGGGTGTAGACGCTGATGATCTGGCTGGAGGCGGCGTCGATGCGCAGGGTCTCGTAGGGCAGGGTGATCTCGCCGATGAGGGGGTGGCGGAAGGTCTTGCTGCCGGCCCGCGCGGTGCGTACGTCGTTGGTTGCCCAGCGCTTGCGGAATTCGGTGCTGGGGGTGGCGAGTTGCCCGATCAGTTCGGTCAGGTCCGGGTCGTCGGGGTGCCGACCTGCCTCGACGCGGAGCGTCGCCACGGTGTCGGCGGTGATCAGGTCCCAGGCGGGGAAGAGGTCCCGGGCCCGGGGTTCGTCGAGGAACAGGAAGAGGGCGCAGTTCAGCCGCCCGGGCCGGTCGAACATCGGCGCGAGGAGTGCGCGGCCGAGGGTGTTGGCGGCGAGGATGTCGAACCGGCCGTTGAAGACCACGGCGGGCAGGTGGTCCAGGGAGTCCAGGAGTACGCGGACTCCTGGGTTGATCACGTCTTTCGCCGGGCGGCGGCGTTTGCGTGTCGCGGGGGTGAGTGCGGCGAGGAGCCGGTCGAGGTGGGTGCGTTCGTCGTCGTCCAGGCGCAGGACATCGGCGACGGCGTCGACGACTCCGGCGGAGGGGCCGGTGGCCTGGCCTCGTTCGAGGCGCACGTAGTACTCGGGGCTGACGCCGGCGAGCAGCGCGACTTCTTCCCTGCGCAGGCCTTTGACGCGGCGGCGGGTGCCGTGTGCGGGGAGGCCGGCGTCGGCGGGGGTGACGCGGGCGCGGCGGGTGGTGAGGAATTCGCGTACTGCTGCCCGTGCGGACTCTTTCTCGTCCATGGGACTGAGGATAGGCCGGTCCGCGCGCCGTAAGGGGTCCCTGTGAGTACCCCTTTCGGCAGTGCCTGTCGGGGGTTCGGCCGGGGCTGTTGTCTGGGTGTCGGCGAGATCGGGAACGCCGCCGGATGCCGCGGATGCGGAACGGCTGCTCCCTTCCGGCGCGCCTCTTCTTCGACACCCTCTTCGAGAAACGAGTCCTGTGATGCAGCACGCCACGTTGGGGACCCTGCAGGTGTCCCGGATCGGCCTGGGCACCATGTCGATGGCCGGCACCCTGCTGACCGGCGGCGACCTGGACGACGCCGAGTCCGTCCGCGCCATCCACCGCGCACTCGACCTGGGTGTCACCCACATCGACACCGCGGAGAGCTACGGCCCGTTCCACAGCGAGGAGGTCGTCGGGCGGGCCCTGGAGGGCCGGCGCGACCAGGCGGTCATCGCCACGAAGTTCGGCATCCTGTCGCACGGCGGGGACGGGACGGCGCTGTTCGACAGCAGCCCCGCGAACATCCGCACCGCCGTCGAGGGCTCGCTCAAGCGCCTGCGCACCGACCGGATCGACCTGTACTACCAGCACCGGGTCGACCGGAACACGCCCATCGAGGAGACCATCGGCACGGTGGCCGAACTGGTCGCTGAGGGCAAGGTGCTGCACATCGGTCTGTCCGAGGCCTCGCCGGACACGATCCGCCGCGCGCACGCGGTGCACCCGATCGCCGCGCTGCAGACCGAGTACTCGCTGTGGACGCGCGACGTCGAGGACGAGCTGCTGCCGCTGCTGCGCGAGCTGGGCATCGGCCTGGTGCCGTACTCGCCGCTGGGGCACGGGTTCCTGACCGGGCAGATCCGCACGCCGGAGGAGATCCCCGAAGGGGACTGGCGCAAGACCAACCCGCGGTTCATCGGCGAGGCGTTCCGGCAGAACCTGCGCCTCGTGGACGAGGTGCGCGCCATCGCGGCCGAGGCCAGTGGGACGCCGGCGCAGATCGCGCTGGCCTGGCTGGTGGCCCAGGGCGAGGACATCTCCCCGATCCCCGGCAGCCGCCGGGTCGCACGGGTCGAGGAGAACACCGCCGCCGACGGCGTCGCCCTGACCGCCGGCCAGCTGGAGCGCCTCGACGCCCTTACCCCGGCCACCGGCGCCCGGCACGACGACTTCAACGAGTCCACGATCGACCGCTGACCGCTGACCGCAGCGCGTGTGCCTCATCCACCCGAACACCTGACTGCAACGGGCTTCTCGACCGACCGAGAGCCTTGACCGCAAAGGAGATACGCCATGTCCGCAGCCGCTTCGCTCACCGAGCGGAACCGTGCCGTCGTCGAGTCCATGTTCGCCGCGGCGAACAAGGGAGACATCGAGGCGGTCTTCGCTCACCTGGCCGACGACATCGCGGTCATCGAACCGCACTTCCTGCCCTTCGGCGGGACCTACTGCGGCAAGGACCAATTTCTCGTCCTCGCCCAGATCCTCCCCGACTACCTCGACATCTCCACGATCACCGTGCACTACACCATCGCCGACGGCGACCGGGTCGCCGCGTGCGTCGGCATCACCGACATCGCGACCGGGGAACCTATGCGGTTCATCGAGCAGTTCACCGTCAAGGGCGGCAAGATCGTCGAGAACCGGCTGTTCTACCACGACGCCGGCACCCTGGCCGGCAAGCCCAAGGACGTGTGCAGCGCGGAGACCGGAGCGTGAGCGGGCTGCGGTCCCTGCGGCACTGGATGGACGGTGCCGAAGCCGCCGAGGACGCGCGCGAACGCATTGCGGTCGTCAACCCGGCCACCGCCGCCGTGATCGACGACGCACCTGCGGGCACGGCCGCCGACGTCGACCGGGCCGTCGCCGCCGCGCGGCGCGCGCTCCCGCTGTGGTCCGCGGTCCCAGCCGGCGAGCGGGCCGCCGCGGTCGCCCGGATCGCCGACGGCATCAAGAGCGCCCTCGACGACTTCGCCGCCACCGTCACCGCCGAGATGGGCTCCCCGATCACCTACGCCCGAGCCGTGCAGGCCGAACTGTCCGCCCACGTCGCGGCCACCTTCGCGGCGGTGGCCGACGGCTTCGCCTGGGAGGAGGAACTGGGCAACGCCCTGGTCGTCCGCGAACCCATCGGCGTGGTCGGCGCGGTCACCCCGTGGAACGCGCCCCTGTACCAGACGGTCGCGAAGGTCGCGCCGGCGCTGATCGCCGGGTGCACGGTCGTCCTCAAGCCCAGCGTGGCGACCCCGCTCACTGCCGCCCTGTGCGCGGAAGTCACCGCGGCGGCGGGTATCCCGCCGGGTGTCTTCAACGTCGTGTACGGCTCCGGGTCGGTGGTCGGCGAAGCGATCAGCACCCACCCCGGCATCGACATGGTCTCCTTCACCGGATCCACCGGCGCCGGCAAGCAGGTCAACATCGCCGCGACCGGCACCGTCAAGCGGGTGGCGCTGGAACTGGGCGGCAAGTCCGCCAACATCATCCTCGACGGCGCCGACCTGCCCCACGCCGTCGACGTCGGGCTGCAGTACGCCTGGATGAACAGCGGCCAGACCTGCGCCGCATGGACGCGGATGCTGGTGCCCGCGCACCGGCACGACGAGATCGTCGAACTCGCGGTGACCGCCGCCCAGGCCTACACGGTCGGCGATCCCACCGACCCGGCCACCCGGATCGGCCCGATGGCCTCCGCCGCCCAGCAGCGCACGGTGTCCCGGTACATCGACCGCGGTATCGCCGACGGCGCCACCGTCGCGTTCGGCGGCCCCGGCCCCGTCGCGGGCCTCGACCACGGCGCGTACGTCCGCCCGACGATCTTCGCGAACGTGGTACCGGACGCCGTCATCGCCCAGGAAGAGATCTTCGGCCCGGTCCTGTCGATCATCCCGTACACCGGCGAGGACGACGCCGTCGCCATCGCCAACAACTCCGTCTACGGCCTGGGCGGCAGCGTGTTCGGCCGGCCCGACCACGCCCTGGCCGTGGCCCGGCGCATGCGCACCGGCCAGGTCATCGTCAACAACGGCGAGTTCAACCTGGCCGCGCCGTTCGGCGGCTACAAGCAAAGCGGCAACGGCCGCGAACTGGGCCGCGTCGGGATCGAGGAATACCTCGAACTCAAGGCCATCCACCGCTAGGAAGACAGACGAGCACACCGGTCGGTGGCGGCCCCGCTACCTGAGCCGCACCGCCACCGACCAACGTCTCTGCGGGCGTCTCGCCGACAGTGCCTGCTGCCAGAACGCTTCGCTGTCCAGCCGTCCTGACGCTCCCGGTCGCCAAGCGTCCGGCAGTGCGGAACAGCGCCTCCAGTGGCTGGCGGCGATGCGACGCCACCGGAAGAGCGTCCTGGTACGCCCGCGCCCCGGCCCCACACGGGCACCACCGCTCGCGGCAACCCGCCGCTGCGACCGTGGGCGTCCCGAAGCCACGACCGCAGGGCCGGCCCGCATCCTCGACCGACTCACCGACAAGGACGGCCAGGCGTCGTGAGCAGCACCCTCATTCCGTTCATCCGTGAGTTCGTCAAGGCGCCGACCGTGGTCGCCTCCGTGATTCCGAGTAGTAAAGCCCTCGCCCGGCAGGTCGCGTCCCCGGTTCCGTCCACGGGGCACCCGGTCGTCGTGGAACTCGGCCCCGGCACTGGCGCGTTCACCCGGACCATCCAAGAGCGACTCGACGGGAGAGGCCGGCACATCGCCCTCGACGTCAACGAGCGCTTCACCGCTCTGCTGTCCGACCGTTTCCCCGCTGTCGATGCGCTCACCGCCGACGCCCGCGACCTCCCCGCTCTCCTGACCGAGCGGGGACTCGGACACGCCGACGCCATCGTCAGCGGCCTGCCATGGGCGACGTTCCGGCCCGAGCGGCAGCGCGAACTGCTCGACGCCGTCGCGTGTGCTCTGTCGCCACGGGGAGCCTTCACGACTTTCGCCTACATCCATGCCCACCGGTCCACAGCGGCTCGCCGGTTCCGCCGGTCCTTGGCAGAGCGCTTCGAGGAAGTCGTCCTCGGCCGGACAGTGTGGGCGAACCTGCCACCCGCCCTGGTCTATCACTGCCGCCGCCCCGGCCGGGACACTCAGACCACCAGGCGGCCGGCATGCCCGGCGGTGCTGTGCCGGAGGATCGATCCGATACCCGAGACAGCACACCCCCAATCAGCACCACCGGTGAAGGGGGGCAGGACCCCCGGGGACGTCGGCCAAGCATCCATGTCGGCCAGGGTGGCCGATGCGGCGCATCGAAGTCGGTGAGCTGCCAGCCGGTCAACCTGACCGCCTACGACGCCCTGTCGTCCGCATCCTCCTCAACCCTGCCAACCTGACATGGTCCACGCACACGCCCCTTGCAAGCCACTGCCGTGCAAGTGCTTCCGGAGTTCGCGAACTTTCCTGCCGGCCACGCGTCGCGGTGTGCACCGGGACTCGTGTCGAACCGGCACCACTTGTCGTCTCCATAGCCACCCGCGGCCGCGAAGCCGGCTCCGCTCGCCAAGGACCTGCGGCTGCTCGTCGTTCGGCGCCGGCTCGGTTACGGGACGACGTCCCGGAGCTGGAAGCGGGAGGTGACGCCCAGCTTGGGGAAGGCCCGGTTGAGGTGGAAGCCAACGGTACGCGGGGACAGGAACAGCCGGGAAGCTATCTCCTTGTTCGACAGCCCCTGTGCGGCGAGCTGCACGATGGACAACTGCTGCGGGGTCAGTTCCATGGTCACGTCCGGCCGGCGCACCTCGGCGGTGTCCACGCCGGCGGCCCGCAGCTCCGCGGCGGTGCGCGTCGTCCAGGGAATCGCCCCGAGGCCTTGGAAGAGTTCGTGTGCTTCGCTGAGGGGAGCCCGGGCGTCGGCCGGCCGCTGCTGACGGCGGAGCCACTCCCCGAGATCCGCGAGGGCGAGTGCGCGTTCGAAGGGCCACTGGTCGCCACCCGGATCGAACGCCGCCTCGCGGAGCAGCTCTTCGGCTTGCACGCCGTCATCGGCGAGAAGGCCGTGGGCACGGCGCAGGATGAGGTGCTGCCTCAGCGAGGTCGTCGACGGCAGTTGCTCCGCGGCCGTCCGGAGCGTGGCCTGCGCTTCCGCGACCCGGTCGATGCGCGCGGCGCTGGCGGCGAGGTCGGCGAGGCCGAGGAAGGACCGGTGGAAGTGCACGGGGGTGCCGTCGCGGTGGAACATCCGGCTGAGGTGGAAGTAGGCAGTGCGGTGGTCGCCGTCCGCGAGTGCGGCCAGGGCTTTCGCCTGGCGGGCGGCCACCTCCGAGACACGCGTCCCGCGCAGATCGAAGTCGCGGACGGCGTCGGCGAGAGTCTGCCGTGCGCGTGCACTGTCGCCTCGGACGGCGGCGAGCGAGGCGGCGAGGATGTCCGTGCTGACGGCGGCGAGTTCCATTCCCCCGACTGCGGCCGCGCGTTCGGCCTCGCTCACCCCCGCGAGGGCGGCAGGCCAGCGGCCGGCGTCGAACAGGGCACTGGCGTGGGTGAAGGCGATGGTGGCGTTCGCCCCCGCGGTGGCTGCCTGGCGGAGGATCTCCAACACGGCGCCGAACACCTGGACGGCCGACTCGGTCTCGTCCAGTGCCCAGGCGGCGGCACCGAGCATGCCCCGGGCGCCGATCGGGGTGCCTTCCAGGGCCACCGCCCGGCGCAGGTGGGCCACGGCTTCCGCACGCGAGCCGAGCGGGTCGCAGCAGGCGAGGATCCAAGCGTGGGAGTTCGGGTCCCGCGGGGCGAGCCGGCGGTAGCGGTCCAGAATCGCGTCCCGGAATCGCGGGTCGCCGCTGTTGTAGGCGGACGCGCCCGCGGCGCCGAGCGCCCCAACAGCTGCCTCCGGGCGGGTGACCGCCCAGGCGTCGGCCGCCGCCATCAGACGGTCGACCGCTTCGTCGTGCCGACTGGTCAGGGCCAGGGCCCAGCCGGCGTTCAAGTCGGCCTCGGCACGGGCGTCGTCGGTATCCGCGTCGGCTGCCGCGGCGGCGGTGAGTTCGGCGACCCAGCGCGGATGGCCGGCGAACATGGCGGATTGCGCGGCCGCGTTGAGCCGGCGGACCCGGTCCTCGGTGCGTGGGCTGAGCTGGGCGGCCCGTTCCAAGGTGAGCGCGGCCGCCGCGTAGCCGCCGCGGCGGCGCGCCCGCTCCGCGGTGGCCGCGAGGGCATCGGCGATCGCTTCGTCCGCGATGACCGTGGCGGCGGCGCGGTGCCAGGCCCGGCGGTCCTCGTCGAGGTCGGGCACCGACGCGATCAGCAGGTGCGCCCTGGATCGTTCCTCGAACGGGGTCGCGGCCAGGACGGCGGACCGGATGAGCGGGTGCCGGAACCGGATCACCCCCTGCCGCAGGGTGAGCAGCCCGGCCTGCTCCGCTGCGGACCAGGCTTCGTCCGCAGCCCGGGCCACCTCCGTCCGTCCGGCGAGGACACGTGCCGCGCCAGCGGACACTGCCGTTTCTCCCCGGTCGTCGTCGACCGCCGCATCCGAAGGATCAGGCTGCAGGACGTCACCGAGGATCTCCGCCAGGGCGGCCATGTCCGGCAGGTCCGCGACGGCGGCGAGCAGGAGCAGGCGGCGGGTGAGCTCCGGCAGGGCGTTCAGGTCCGCAGCGAAGAGTTGCTCGAGGCGCTCGGTGAGCGGGAGTTCCAGGCCGACCGGTTTCTCAGTCAGCGGACGGGTGGCAGCGGCCCGCGCGAGCTCGACCAGACCCAGCGGGTTGCCGCCGGCCTGCCGCAGGACCTGGCGGCGCGCGCGGCCCTGCGGCGGCTCCGCCAGGGAATCGAGCAGGCGCGCGGAGTGGACGTCGTCGAGAACCTCGACGTGCTGCAGGGTGCTCTGACGGGGCCACCCCTGCGGCAGACCTGCGGGACGGCTTGCCAGAAGGAACCCGACCGGTTCGCCGTGGAGACGTCTGGCGCACAGGCTCAGGAGATCCTGGGTGGACCGGTCCACCCACTGGAGGTCGTCGACGATCACGAGGAACGGCCCCTCGGCCGCCCACCGGGACAGGACCCGCAGCAGAGCCCCAGCCGGCGCAAGGTTCCCGCTGGCCGCCGGCGCTCCGCCGCGCAGCGCGGTTTCGAGGACCGTCCGGTCCTCGGCATCGATGTCCGCCGAAATGCTGGGCCAAGGGTGCAGCAGCATGTCCAGTCCGCTGAACGCGAGACCGGCCTCCTCCGGCCGTCCCACCACCCAACGCACCTGCCCGCGTCGCTCTTTAACGCGTCTGGCCGCATCCTCCAAGAGCGAGGTCTTGCCTATTCCCGGCTCCCCCAGGAGCAGCACCGTGCGCTCGACCGCTCCGGCTTCGGGCCCGGCCGTCTCATCCGACAGCTCGCCGTGCAGGCGGTCGAGCAGGCTGTCGATGACGTCCAGAGGCTGAGCACGCCCCAGCAACCTCGTCTGCACTGATGACATCGCGCCCCCGCACGCCCAGCTCCCCAACACTGCTGGCAACGAACCAGGTTAACGGTACGACGGTCCGGGGTCTGTAAAGAGAACGGCTCTGTCTCACATTCGGTTTGCGCCGTGAGGCGCTGTTGGTTCGAGTGGAGGTGGAAGACCTGCACCAACCCCCTGTCGCAGCAGTGGGGTTGAAGCTGAGGGCAGCCTGATCCGGGTGATGCCGGGGAGGGCGGGAGCGACCCTGACAAAGCCGGGACGTCTCCAGTGCCAGATGGGGCGGGTCCGGCGAGCGTGACGGAGAGGAGTACGCGAGGAACCGGCGTTTCACGTCTCTCAAAGAGACACCGGCTCGAACCTGGCGGATCAGGGCCGGAAGCGGTGCGCATCCGGGGTATTTCTTCGAGACTCCGGAGAACTCCCTTGGGCGGTATACAAAAGCTGCCCGGGAGGCCACGAGGAAAGCCTGCGGCGTACTCGTGGCGATACCGCAGGGACACAGTCGGGCTCCTACTTCGTCGAGCGAACCACAGTGAACACGGGAACCGTTCCGGATCTCGCCTCGCCGTCTGCTTCCGGCAGCCGGCCGGGGCCGGGCGCATCGACCGCCGATCGGTTCGGGACGGGGCGGAGCCGCCGTAGTACCCCGAGGCCGGGAAAGCCGGTCACATGGGGAAGGGCGGCAGCGGTATCGAGAAGGGAAGGACGCTGCAATGCCGGAAGACGCCTTGCTGAACAGCGGGGCTCCGGGTCTTCGGGTCCGGGTACTGGAGATGCAGACCAAGCTTCACCGTTGGGCGGTGGCCGATCCCGGCCGCCGGTTCGACGACCTGTTCAACCTCGTGCACGACCCGGCGACGCTGTTGACGGCGTTCGACCGGGTCGCGGGCAACCGGGGAGCCCGAACGCCCGGCGTCGACGGCCTGACGGCCGCCGAGTCGAGGCGTTCATCGGCATCCCCGGATTCCTGAACGCCCTGCGGACCGCGCTCAAGGACGGCTCGTTCCGTCCGTTGCCGGTGCGGGAACGCAGTATCCCCAAGCCGGGAGGCTCGGGGAAAGTCCGCAGACTCGGGATTCCGACGATTGCGGACCGAGTCGTTCAGGCGGCGCTGAAGCTGGTGCTGGAACCGATCTTCGAGGCCGATTTCATGCCGGTCTCCTACGGGTTCCGGCCCCGACGGCGGGCCCAGGACGCGATCGCCGAGATCCACTATTTCGGCACTCGGGGATATCGCTGGGTGCTGGACGCGGACATCGAGGCATGCTTCGACTCGATCGACCACACGGCCCTGATGGACCGAGTGCGACACCGGGTGAAGGACAAGCGCGTCCTGATATTGGTCAAAGCCTTCCTCAAGGCCGGGATTCTCACGGAACTCGGCGAGAACAAGGCGACGTTGACCGGCACTCCGCAAGGCGGAATCCTCTCCCCGCTGCCGGCGAACATCGCTTTGTCGGTGCTCGACGAGCACCTTCACGAGCCGTGGGAGCCGGGCGGGACGATGTCCACCGAAGGCAAACGCGCCCTACCGGCGCCGCAAGGGTCGGCCGACGTGGCGGGTCGTCCGCTACGCGGACGACTTCGTCGTCCTGGTGCACGGCACCGAGGCCGACACCGCGGCGCTGCGCGAAGAGGTCGCCGATGTGCTCGAACCCCTGGGACTGCGTCTGTCACAGGCGAAGACCCGGGTCGTGCACATGGGCGAAGGGTTCGACTTCCTGGGTTTTCGCATCCGGTGGAAACGCAAAGGAGGCACGGACAAGTGGCACGTCTACACCTTCGTCGCGGAACCGGCCCATCCGGTCTTTGAAGGCGAAGGTCCGTGCTCTGAACAGGCAGGACGTCGCAACAGGATCTTGCCGCCGTGCTGATCAGACTCACTCAGATCATGCGCGGTTGGGCCAACTACTTCAAGCACGCTGTCGCCAAGCATGTCTTCACGAAGCTTGACGCCTTCGTGTGGTGGCGTCTGATCCGCATGCTGCGGGAACGCCACCACTGGAGTTGGGGGGACGTCCGCCGCCGGTTCACCACGCCCACCGGGCGGTGGCTACCGATCGCAGCGGACGGGATCGAACTGTTCCGGATCGCATCGGTCACGGCCAGCCGTTACCGATACCGGGCCGGCACGATCCCCAACCCGTGGCAGCCTGCGAACCCCGTCTGACGGCAGAAACCGTGGAGAGCCCGTTGCGCTGAGAGGCGCACGGCGGGTTCGGCGAGAGGTTCGGAGAAACGGACCGGGAGCAATCGGCACCGCGCTCCGGACCTACTCAGCGATTGATCACTGCTGTGAGGCCTCTGGGCCGCTGGTGGGCAAGCCGCTCTAGCAATTCGCGCTCCGCTCCAAGACGGAAAGGGGCGCCCCGGACGAGGAGGAAGGCCTGGCCCCGCCCCTCGTCGAGCAGTCTCGCTTCACCAGGCCGGCAGGGCGATCACAGGACGAGCATGAGCTTGCCGCCGGGTCGGCGGGACCGGCTGAGCTCGGCCGCTTCCTGGATCCGGTCGAGCGTGTAGGTGCGGGCGACCGGTACGACCAGGATGCCTTCGCCGGCGAGCCGGGCGAACTCGTCCATCCGGTCGTAGCGGATCTCGGTGGTGATCCGGACGCCCAGTTCGGCCGCGGCGGCGAAGTCCGAGACGGTGAGGACACGGTCGGGGTCCCCGGTCAGCTCGATCAGGGTCGGTAGCGAGCCGCCGGCCGGGCTGGGCTCGTCGGCGCGGTCGATCCGGCCCCCGGTCGGCGTCGCGTCCAGGGCTCGGTCGACGGGGCCTGCGGCCAGTGCGCCGACGCGTTCGGCCATGCCCTCGCCGTAAGCGGTTACCCGGGCGCCGATCTCTTCCAGCGCTGCGGCCCGAGTCGGCCCGGCGGTGGCGATCACCCGAATTCCCCGGTGCAGGGCGAGGCGGACCGCCGCCTCACCCACGGTAGTACCCGCGCCGTGGACGAGCAGCAACTGACCCGGCCGGACGCCGAGGTCGTCGAGCGCGCGCCACGCCGTCTCGGCCGCCATCGGCAGCGCGGCGGCCTGCTCGGCGGTGACGCCTTCGGGGATGCGTGCCCAGGCCGGCATCAGCGCGTACTCGGCGGCGCCGGCCGTCGGGCCGTGGAAGGTGGCCGGGCCGAACACGCGGTCGCCGATCCGGACGCCGGTGACGCCCTCGCCGAGCGCGTCGACGGTGCCCGCGACCTCCAGGCCGAGCCCGCGCGGCAGCGGCGGCAGACGGTCGGCGAGGAGACCGTCGACGACGTGCCAGTCGGCCGGTGTCAGGCCGCACGCCCGCACGGCGATCCGGATCTGGCCGGGACCCGGCTCCGGCTGTGGGACGTCGCGGAGCACGATCACGTCCGGGGAACCGAACCGGTCGAATTGAAGAGCCTTCATGACGATCTCCTACGTGATGACAGCATCTGTTGTCATCGACCGTACCAGGTGATGACAGCTTCTGTTGTCGTACTCTGGTGGGTATGCCGAGATGGGAATCCGACGCACAGGGCCGGCTCGAGCGCGCGGCGCTCGAGCTGTTCGAGACGCAGGGCTTCGAGCGCACCTCGGTCGCGCAGATCGCGGGCGCCGCCGGTCTCAAGGAGCGCTCCTTCTACCGATACTTCCCCGACAAGCGGGAAGTCCTCTTCGCCGGCAACGAACTCGAGGCCCACCTCGTCGCCCAACTCGAGGCGACCGACCCGAACCTCACACCGATCGAGGCGCTGCTGACCGCGCTGAGAACCACCGAGGAGATCTTTCGCCCGCGCGAGTTCCTGCTGCGCCGCGTCAGAGTGATCGCCGCCAACCCGGCACTGGCCGAGCGCGATCTGATCAAGCTCGCCGACATCGCCGACGCGCTGGCGCGGGCGCTCGAGCGCCGCGGCGTCGAGCCCGGCAAGGCACGCTTCGTCATCGACGTGGTGCTGGCGATCCACCGGCGCGCCACGTCCCGCTGGCTGACCGACCCGAACGCAACCCTCTCCCAGCTCATCACCCAGGCCGCCGACGAACTGCGCGAGGCGGTCGCGCTGCCGGCTCCGACGGCCCGCTGAGTGGGCCCAGGACTCCCGAAGCTGTCCGCAACGGACACGAAGGTGCCCCGTCCCTGGTGGGCCGACCGGGCCGTGACGCGTATTTCGGAACGGTCACTTCCGAACAACCGGTGATCCGGGTGAGGTTGGGCGTTCAGCGTCGTTTGCATGGAGGACGTCGGAGGGTTCCGGGGGTTGGTGTGGCCGGAGGTCCAGGACCTGGTGGTGGACGGGGTCCGGGTCGTCGGTGACGCGGTACGGGTCGACGCGCACCGTGGGCGCCCGACGGCGCGTTGCCCCGGGTGTGGGTGTGGGTGCGGGTGTGAGGGCGGCAAGGTGCACGACGTCTACACGCGACGGCTCGCGGATCGGCCGCTCGGCGGCCGGCGTGTGTCCGTCCTCTTACGCGTGCGCCGCTTCGTATGTGACGAAATCACTTGCGGTAAAAGGACGTTCGTCGAACCGGTCGCATCCTTGACGAGGCGTCACGGCCGGTCCACGGAGGCCGCGAACACGCTCGTGCGAGCGATCGGCGTCGCCGTGGGCGGTCGCGCGGGCGCCCGATTCGCCGCGCGGCCGGGTCTGGGGGTCGAGCGCGACGCGATCATCCGTCGGGTGCGGGAACTGCCCGACCCTCCGGCGTCGAGTGTTCGCGTCCCGGGGGTGGACGAGTTCGCGTTCCGCAAGGGTCGCACCTACGGCACGGTCCTGGTGGACATGGAGACGCGCCGCCCGGTCGACCTGCTGCCCGACCGTTGCGCCGACACGTTCGCGGCCTGGCTCGCCGATCACCCCGGCGTCGAGATCGTCTGCCGCGATCGCTGCCGGCTCCTCGCGGAGGGCGCCGCACGCGGAGCACCCGACGCCCGACATGTGGCGGACGGGTGGCATCTGCTCCACAGCCTCACCCTCGCCGTGGAGCGAACCGCCCACGGCCACCGGGCCTGCCTGCGCAAGAACCCCGAGTACACGCTCCCCGAACGGCGCGACGACGCGGCCGACGCCGCGAAGGCCACCACCGCCCTGATCGGTGCCGCGTCGCCGGCGGATCCGCCCGGCAACCAGCTCCTGGCCCGCACGCGTCAACGGCACGCCGACATGCACGAGCCGCGTGAACGCCGCTACACGCTGAGCGCGATCGCCCGCGTTCCCGGTCCGGACCGCAAGACGGTGCGCCGTTTCGCGAACACGGACCTGGACGAACTGCTCGCCTCCGCACGCGATCGCCGTCCCGGGGAGCTCGATCGTTTCCGGCCCTACCTCCAGCACCGCTTCCGCACGGGTGCGACGAACGCCTCGGCCCTGTTCCGTGAGATCCGCGAGCACGGCTACCGCGGCAGCCGCGTGGTCGTGACCGAGTACGTGGCGACGATGCGGTCCGGCACCGCCGTTCGGGAGGAACGCCGGGCGATCCCGACCCCGCGGCGGATCGCGGCCTGGATCATGCGGCGTCCCGAAGGCCTGACCAGCGGAGAACGCACGCAGCTCGATCGCGTCCTGACCGCGTGCCCGGACCTGGCGTCGGCCCACGCCCCCGCCGGTGACTTCGCCGCCATCACTCGGGAACGACGCGGCAAGGACCCGACCGCCTGGATGGCACGCGCACTCGCGGACGGCCCGAAGCCACCACAAGACTTCGCCGTCTCGCTCCAGTCCGATCGGGACGCCGTCATCAACGGCCTCATCTCGCAGTGGAGTTCGGGAATGGTCGAAGGGCAAGTCACGCGCATCAAGTTCCTCAAGAGGCGCTCATACGGTCGAGCATCCTTCGCCACGGCCCGAGCCGGGCCTGTCGGCGTCGCCGGTCATCGGTCGTGGTCACCCGTCGGCACGCACGATCCCCGACCACACACCTCTTCCGACTCGAATTCCTCGATATCCGATCGGGATGGAGATGCACGCACACGTACCCGCGGGTCGCCGCTCGCCGGATCCGCGCTCTGCGGCGGCATCACACTCGCCGACACCACCCGGCCACTCGTACCGATCCCCGCCTGAACACCGATTCCGTCCGTGTCCGAAACCAGAGGGATCGGCGGGAGCACCGACGTGACGCACGTCGACGTCACCGATACTTCCGCAGGTGTCTCGCATGTAGCTGTTGGAAGGTCGTGTGATCGGTTCCCTCATGGATAGTCCGCCTGGAGAGGTCGACGGTTGGCGGCCTTGCCGACCGCCGCTGGGAGAAGTGGAATTCCACCGCACCTCGCCACCGGTGGCTTCCTGTTCTCTCAACGTCGGGACCGGCAGAGCGTCGCGGCACGAAGCCCTCCGGCCGACGCCTGTGCAGCTTCCTTTGCCGACGGCCCACCAGGAGCGTCGAGCAGGGCGGCCACACGATCAGACCTGGAACTCCGTGGCCTGACCGCCGTAGTACGTCGCCGGTCACTCCGGAAAGTGTGTGGCTGCCGGCTGCCGGGTTCAGCCGAGGTAGCCCTTGAGGCCGGCTTGGAGGCCGGCCTGGAAGCGTGTGCGGGCGCCGAGGGTGTCCATGACGCGGCGCATGTGGCGTTCGATGGTGCGTTTGTTCAGGCCGGTCCGGCGGGCTGTCACCTCGTCCGTACAGCCGGCGGCGGCGTAGCCGAGCAGGAGGGTGTCGAAGGCGCTCAGTGCGCTCTGTGGTGTCGTCGGGCCCGCGGACCACAGGGGTGTGGCGGTCTGCCACAAGAGCTCGAAAAGGGTGATGAGGCCGTCCAGCAGGGGGGAGGGCCCCAGGACGACGGTGTGGCGTTCCCCGGAGAGCGCGATGGGGACCAGGCCGCTGGTGCCGTCCGCGATGAGGGCCTTCATCGGCAGGTCGTTCGTGGTGCGGGCCTGTTCGCCGGCATGCGCCAGTGCCCGGATTGCTTCGACCTGTGCGGGGTCGGTCAGTGATTCGCTGTCGTAGAGGGTGCGGTAGCGAACTCCGGCGGCGAGTCGTTCGAGTTGGAGTTCGGTCTGGCGGGTGACGCCCTGTGCGACGTAGGGGGGTTTGTCGAAGGTGAGGATTTCCCGGCGTGCCGTGCGCTGGGTGTGCAGGAACCGCGCCACGTTGTCCTGGTTGCCGCGGACGATTTGTACGGCGGGTTCGCGGCCTCGGCCGGTTTCCCACAGTTCGTTGAGGTTGACGGCGTCCAGGCGGGAGTGTTCCAGGCGTTCGTGTTGGCGGGCGGCGAGGACGTCGACGGCCAGTCCCGGCGGGGCGGGCCGAAAGCGGATCGGTCTGCCGGGGGCGCGGGAGACCAGGCCGGCGTCTTCGAGGATCTTCAACTGGCGGCGCAGTCGTTGGGGCGGCGTGGCGAGGGCCTCGGCGAGTTCGGCGAGCGTGAGGTCGGGACGGCCGAGGAGCTCGCGGTACAGCTCCTCGTCGGCAGCGGATATTCCGAAGGGTTCGAGCACGATCCGGTTCCTTCCGTTCACAGGGGTGTCGGATTGCCGACAGCGACGGTAAACCGGCGGTTCACATTCCGCCAAGTGCCTCTAGATTTCCCGGCGTTGACATCCACTTCCGGGAGGAACGATGAGACGAACCGCCATGGTCGCCGGCACGGCGCTTGTGGTCGCAGGACTCGGCGCCGGCATACCGGCCGCCGCTCAGCAGGCCACCGGCACCGAGCCCACCGCAGGGTACGTCGTGGTTCTCAAGGGCGATTCCCCGGTGGACCCGTCGGTGGTGGCCGGCCGACTGGATCGAGGCTCCGCACCCGGTGTCGTCTTCCGCTCGGCCCTTCGGGGCTTCTCGGCCGAACTGACTCCGGGCGCCGTCTCCGCATTGCGCGCCAACCCGGACGTCGCCTACGTCCAGCCCGAGGGCCGGGCCCGCATGGACGGTCAGGAGGTCCCCAACGGCGTCCGGCGCGTGTTCGCCCCGGGCAATGCCGTCCTGAAGGTCGGGGACGGTGTGGACCAGCGCGCGGACGTGGACGTGGCGATCCTGGACACCGGGACCGACCAGAACCACCCCGATCTGAACGTCGCCCGCCGGATCAACTGCATGGGCGGCTCGGGGTGCAAGGAGAATTCGGGGTACGACGACAACGGCCACGGCAGCAACGTCGGAGGCATCGTCGGCGGCCTGGACAACGGCATCGGCTACGTGGGAGTGGCTCCCGGCGCCCGACTGTGGTCGGTGAAGGTCCTGGACAAGGAGGGCAGCGGCAGCACCTCCGAGATCGTCGCCGGCATCGACTACGTGACCGCCCACGCCGACGAGATCGAGGTGGCCAACCTCAGCCTGGGATTCGACGGTGAACAGCCCGCCGTGCGCGAGGCCGTCAACCGGGCCATCGCCAAGGGCGTGGTCGTCGTGGTGTCGGCCGGCAACGACCACCGCGACGTCGCCGCGCAGTCCCCGGCCAACATCCCCGACGCCGTCACCGTCTCCTCGCTGTCCGACGCGGACGGCAGGACCGGCAGCCTGGGCAACTTCGCCTGGTGCAACTCCAAGAACACCAACAAGGACGACACCCTGTCGAACTACAGCAACTTCGGTCGCGGGGTCGACATCGCGGCGCCCGGGGACTGCATCCGCTCCGCCTACAAGAACGGCGCGTACTCGAACTACAGCGGCACCTCCCAGGCCGCCCCGCACGTCGCGGGCGCCGCGGCCTGGCTCGCCCTGGCCGGGAACAAACCGCGCAACCGAACCGACGTGCTCGCCCTGCGCGACACCCTGGTCGACGCCGGCAACCTGGACTGGACCGACACCTCCGGCGACGGCGCGAAGGAACGCCTGCTCGACCTGCACGATGCGGCGATCTTCACCGGGGGCGCGAACGGCACTCCCCGCGCCGGCTTCGCCTCCTCCTGCGACGGAGCGACCAAGACCTGCACCTTCGACGCGTCCGCGTCCCAGGGCGCCTCGCTCACCTACGCCTGGGACTTCGGTGACAACAGCACCGGCACCGGCCGCACCCCGAGCCACACCTACCGCGCCCACGGCCAGTACACGGTGACGCTGACCGTCACCGACGGCTCCGGCCGCACCGGTTCCAACCATGCCACCGTTTCGGTGACCGACCCCGCCCGGAACGACAAGCCCGACGCCGACTTCCAGGGCTTTTGCACCGTCGGCGGGAGCTGCCACGCCGACGGAAGCGACTCCTTCGACCCGGACGGCTACATCACCGCGTACGCCTGGAACTTCGGCGACGGCACGCCCGTGGTGACCGGGGAGAAGCCCTCCCACACCTACCCGGCCAAGACCGCCACGTACACCGCGACCCTGACCGTCACCGACAACAAGGGCGCGACGAACTCGGAGAGCCGCACCGTCACCTGCACCAAGGGCCCCTGGCTGACCTCGTGCTCCATGAGCTAGAACCGCCGAAGCCGGGATCGGCGACCGGCGACGCCGAGTTGGTGCGTCGGTAGGCCCCCGGAACCCCAGGACCGGCCCGGTCCGGGCTCTACCCCGATGGAGCCCGGGCCGGGCCGCCCACGGCACCGGCCGCCCGGCATTCGCTCCCGAACGGAACGAAGAAGACGGCCGCCCCACACCCGGGCGCGCCGGGGGCACCGACGCGCCCCTCCTCGAACGCGACATCGTGCGGTCGGCCCGAGGCACACCGCAGTCGCCTCCGCGACCGGCCACCGTACAAGGACCCGCACAAACCGCCATTCCTTGAAAGCCACGCAGCACAACCCGTCAACCGCATCCGGCCCTCCCGGGCCCGACCAACCTACGGAGGACCCGTGACTCGGGCCGACCGCTCCGGCGACGAGGCCGCGTTCGCCCACAGACCGCTGGTCGGCGTGTGGCGGAACGGCTTCCTGGAATCGATCCATCACGGCACGGCCGTACTGACCGGTGCCGACGGCTCGGTGGTCGAGGGACACGGCGCCGTGGACGCGCCGATGTTCCCGCGTTCGGTCAACAAGCCGTTCCAGGCGCTCGCGATGCTGCGGGCGGGACTGGACCTGGACGGAGAACTCCTCGCCCTCGCCTGCGCGAGCCACTCCGGCGAGGCGTTCCACCTGGAGGGTGCCCGGAGGATCCTGGCCCGTGCGGGGTTGACGGCGAGCGCGTTGCGGTGCGTGGCGGACCTGCCCCTGGGCGCGGCGCAGCGCGACGCGTGGCCGGCGGCGGGCAGGGGCCCGGAGCGGATCGCGATGAACTGCTCGGGCAAGCACGCCGCGATGCTGCTCACCTGCGTGCGCAACGGCTGGTCGACCGAGGACTACCTGGCGCCGGAGCATGCGCTGCAGCGGGCCGTGCGCCGGGCGGTCGAGGACGTCGCCGGCGAGCCGGTCGCGGCGGTCGGCGTGGACGGGTGCGGGGCGCCGCTGTTCGCGATCTCGCTCGCCGGTCTGGCGCGGTCCTTCGGCCATTTCGCGGGAGCGTCCGAGGGAACCCTCGAGCGGCGGATCGCGGACGCGATGCGCGCGCACTCGGAGTGGGTCGCGGGTACCGGTCGCGATGTGACGGATCTGAGGCGGGCGATCCCGGGCCTGCTCGCCAAGGACGGCGCTTGGAGACCTCGCTCGCGTCGTACCGCGTCCGCGGGTTGCGTCCGGACCGCGAGCCTTACAAGCCCTCCACCCACAACGACCCCACCTTCTGGATCCCTCGCGGCCGCGGCTACCCCCGGGCGTTCGTGATCGTGTCGAACACCGGGAGTCAGGAGAGCCACTCGGTGATGTACTTCGCCCGGGAATCCCCCCAGGCGCCGTGGAAGGCGATCGTGTCGGCCCGGGTACGCGTCGGGCGATCCACCGGCCACGGCGACCGCGGACCCCGCGCGGGACACGCTCCCGAAACTCGAGCCGGTGGCCCGTGACGCCGATGGAGGAGCGTTGCTCGCGGATCCCGGCGACCCGGCACGCTCCACGTGCGCGCGGTACGCGTGGACTCGGTGGTCTCGATACTCGATCGGGCTGCCCATGTCCGGACGGTACGGTACCCCTCGAACGATCCGCGGCTCGCCGAGTTCGGGATGACAACCTCCTTGTTCAGTCAACTGCGTGACGACGCCAGGGCGTTCACGAGGCGCAGACCGGGGATTCTGCACAATGACCTCCATTACGGCAATGTGCTTGTGCAGTTCGACTCCGCGGGTGTTCGCCCGACGGGCATCAAACTGCTGGACTTCCAGGGCTTGAGCGAGGGTGATCCAATCCAGGATCTGGCTCTTGCGGCAGTGAAATTCGGCTGCACGCCGAGCGGGATGCGAAGTCTGTCGGTCGCTTGGAAGGCCGAAGTCGGGAAATCCGGATCCGCCGATGTCGACCGGGACTTGCCCATCGCCATGGCGGCGTACGGAGCTTCCCAGGCGTCGGTGGTGATTCCGAATGCCGACCACGCCGTGCGGGGAACCGCCGTCCACCATCGAGCGTCGCTCGACCAGGTCATCGCCCGAAGTACCAGCAGACTGAAGCCTCTGATCGGTGCGGTTCTCACCTACGCCGGCGAAACCGCGGACGTCGGGCGCTGGGTCCAGCACCGCTTGGAACGCGCGATTCCACCCAACGCCGCCTTCATCGCTGTCACCGGGATGCAGCCCGCCGTGCAGACTCGGCAGCAGCGTCGTCAAACGCCCGTCCAAGGCCCCGCGTCGATGCCGCCTCATGTGACCGAGATGAAGCGGGACAGCGAGAAGTCATCAGGCGTGCGGCGCTCACGCGAAGCGTGAACACCTGCCTACCTGCCGGTGGAACTTCGCCCCGCCGTGGGCGCGGCGCGGCGGGCCCCTCGGGAGATCCGGTTCACCGCGCGGGGTCGACCCAACTCGCCGCCGGCTGCCCCGCCGTGGACGTTCCGATGACCGCCTCGATGTCCTCGGCAGCCGCATGGAGCAGTTGATGGGCGAGGTCCGACAGGGCCCGTGCCGCGACGAGTTCGTCGCCGATCTCCGGGACATCCGGTCGGCGGGGTGTTTGCGGGCGGCGCCACGGCCCCCAGTCCGGTGGTGTCGTCGGTGCGCAGCCGCGCCTCCGCATGCGTCATTGCCGTTCCACCACCGTCGGGATCGTCGGCGGCCTTCTCGCTCAGGTAGATGTCCACGGTCCAGTGCTTCGTGGTGGCCATGACGTCCGCCTCCGTCCAGATCGGCAGATCACTTCAGAGTCCACCGCGCCGGTGTGGGCTGCCGCCGCTCGGCGGTACGCCGAGCCGCCGATTCCCTCGGACGGTCGGGATTGGAATCCGGATGGTGGGGCAGGTCTGCGGGCGCACAACGGGCAGGCCACAGCCGGAGTCGAGGATCACCGTCCGCCCTGTGGCACGCTTTCGGCCGTCGGAATCCCGGGATCCGGCACCGATATCGCGCCGAAGGGCACCCGCGACCCTCCCGTCCACCGAAGAGGTAGATCATGCTTCGCCCTCGTGGACCCTGTGTGCGGTGGCGCGTGCCACGGCAGACCGGTGCCTCGCAGCGGGCACGAAACGCGGGCCGAGCACGCTCGCCGGCTGGGGCTGGGACGAGGACCGTGTCGCGGCGGTCGTCCTGGTCGCCTCGGAACTGCCGACCAACGCGCACCTGGCACACCGACGGAAAGGTACGACTGGCCCTGCGCCGGACCCGACGCGGCGTACGGCCGTCCGTCACCGACACCGATCAGGCCGGTGCTCCCGGGCCGGTACGCGTCGGCCAGGCCGCAGCCGAGAACTCGGCGGCGGCCTGGCCCCGCGCTTTGTCGATGTCGGCGGACCACGCTGCGACCAGCGACATGTCCGGCAGACCGGTCACCGGCACGACGGACACTCCCGGACGGGGGTACAACGCGTCGACACCCACGAAGGTGAGATGCCCGACGTCCCCGCCCGCGACCGTCCACATCGCTTCCTCCACGGTTCTGCCGAGGACTCTGCGCAACGACATCGGTCTGCCGCCGGGCGTCGTTCTGGGAGTCCAGGCACGCGAGAGGCCTTCGGGAACCTCCACAAAGGCCAGGATCTCGTGGTCCGGCAACTCCTCGATGTCGACGCTTGCCCGACCTGCGAGCGGGTGCGTGTCGGCGACGGCGACCGCCCGCGGCGCGCGGTCGATGACCGAACCGAAACGGACGCCCTGGATGCCGAGTGTCCTGGGTTCGACCCCGGGCAGCCAGGTCACGAAGACGTCCACCGGCCACGTCTTGTGCAGCCAGGCGAGCATCTCGGCGCTCGGGAACGCGTAGCGAGCGACGCGCCATCGAGGGGATTCGGCCTCGAACGCCTTCACCTGACGCGCCGAGAACGCCTCCGACACCGTCGTCGCGAAACCGACACGGAGCAGCGACACGTTCGCGGGCGGGTCCTCGCCCACACCGGTGATGGCACGCGCCATCCACGCGTGCGCGGGGCACAACTCCGCGAAGAGCCGGCGCCCCGCGTCCGTGAGCCGTACGTCCCGACTGCTGCGGTCGAACAGAACAGCGTCCAGGCGCTCTTCGAGCGCACGCACCAGACGGCTGACCCTCGTGGTGGACAGCCGCAGACGATCCCCCGCGCGGCCGAAGTGCAGTTCTCGTGCCACCGCCAGGAACGCCTCGACCTCACGCATGTCGATCACTGACCCCACCCCGGATTCCCCTGGACTCCCGATACACGAACCTCAACACCGGAAGTGGCCCAGGTATTCGTTCGGCCACGAAGTGCGGCACGAGGCGCGGCACGAGGTTGTCGCCGGAGGTTGTTGCGGGACAACACGACCGTGTTGCGACTGGATGTTGATCACAGGAATCCGGGTGTCCAGACTGGGGGCGGTACTCGGATCGGCGGGACGACGTCACCCGCCTTCCCGCGAGCGCTCCGCCGACCCCGCCAGGGCCCGGAGTTCGGCGCTCGGCCGAACAACCCCGACTCCGCCGGTCCGGCGCGACCGCGGCGCTTCCGGATTACGCCGGGAACCACGCGCTCGGCCCGCACTGACCGAGCCGCCCGTCCTCACTCGTCACAGCAAGGATCGACTCGATGCGTTCTGCTCGCGCGCGCTACGCCGCTGCGATGTCCGTTTTGCCGCTGGTGTTCCTGGCGACTTCCTGCGACCTCGACTTCGGCGGCAAGAAGGACAAGAGGGACCACAAGAGCCAGTCCGCAGGTGGCTCCGGGGCGGCCTCGTCGGGCGGCGCGGGAAGCGGCGCCTCGGGATCCACGGGTGGGGCGTCCGCCCCGGTCAAGGTCCTGACCGCCGACCAGCTCAAGGCTGCCCTTCTCGCGCCGGCCGACCTGCCCAACGGCTGGTCGACCAAGGTCGGTTCGCCGTCGGCTCCCGGCAAGCTCAAGGCGGAACCGGCCGCGTGCCAAGCCATCGTCGACCTTCTCTCCGGCGACCCGGACGCCAAGCCCGTGGCGACCGGCGACGCCATCCTCGGCAACACCGCGGCGCCGGCAACGAAGTACAACCAGGCGATCGAGCAGTACAGCGGCGTCGCGGAGAAGCTGATCGCCGACGTCACCAAGGCGACCGAGAAGGGTTCGCCGTGCCACGAGGTCACCGCGAAGTCCGGAAAGATCGCCGTGGTCTACACGACGACGCGCTCCGACAAGGCGCCCAAGCTCGGCGACGCCACGATCTACCTGGACGTGAAGCTGTCGAGCCCGGGCAAGCCGGATGACTTCGAGACGGTCCGCGTCCACGTCGTCCGGTCCGGCGACCTGCTCGTTCAGTTCGCCGGCGTCGCGAAGGGCGGCACCCCGGACTGGCTGCCCGACGCGATCGTCAAGTCCCAGGTGGACAAGGTCCTGGCCGCGCAGACGAAGTGAGACCAACGAGGTTTACGGTTGCGGTCGTTGGTGGCGGGCCTCCCGGCCTTCGGGCCCACCCCGGCGGCCACGACTCCGTCACTTGCTCCAAAGCCGCTCCGGGGTTGGCGCCGGGGCGAGCGGGTGGATCCGGCGTGGCATCGCGGACGGGCCCGGCGAACCCGAACCCAGCGCCTGGCACGACGCGAGCCCCTGTGACGCGTACCGTGCGGCGACGGTTGTCGAGAGCTCCGGACCGCGGGTGGCCGCCGACGCGAGCCCGGGGTTCCCCGGCTCACGTCCGGAAACGACGTGCCCGTCGAGGAAACCGCCGACCTCCTCGACGAGCTTGGCGACCCGCGCCGCCATGGTCCCGGGCCACCACCTTTCGGATGAACCGGACGCCCCAGGCCGCCTTCGGGGCCATCACCAACGTCCGCGGCTGGTGGTCACAAGAGGTCGAGGGCGTCACGGACCGGGTCGGCGGCGAGTTCGAGCACCGCTACAAGGACATCCATCACTGCACGGTCCGCGTCACCGAACTCGTGCCCGCCCGGAAGGTCACGTGGCTCATCGTGGACAACTTATTCGACTTCATCGAAGACCAGTCGGAATGGAAGGACACCGAGGTCGTCTTCGAGATCTTCGAAAACGACGGCGGCGCCGAGGTCCGCTTCACCCACGCGGGCCTGATTCCGGGCCTCGAGTGCTACGACGTGTGCTCCAGCGCGTGGGTCGGGTACCTGGGCGGCAGCCTGCGGAACCTGATCATCACGGGCGAGGGGCTCCCCATCCGAGGGGAGACGGGACGCTCCGGCCCACCAGGACGCCGCCGGCGCAAAGCGCGCCGAGCACTCACCTGGGCCACCCGCCCGGCCGGCGTCGCATGAGGACCCGACCGGCGGCCCCGCCACATCTCCCGCACCCCGCCCGCCTGGCGTCCACCGCCGAGCCTTCGCGGACGGCGCCCGGATGAGCACGCGGGCAGGCGACCGGGCGACTTGGCAACACCCTCCGCGTTCGGACCCGGCTCGGTCCTCGGTACCGGCAGCCTGTTCGGCGCACAACGAAGCGCTACGACCACTCGCGCACAACGCAAGGAAATCCGAAATGACGACACCGAAGCTCGGCAGCATCCTTCTTGGCACCACCCGGCCCGCGGAACTGCGTGACTGGTACCGCAGGGCGCTCGCACCGGGATACGAGGGCCAAGGGCCCATCGATCTCGGCGGCTTCCTGCTGGTCATCGAGCATCGCGACGACGTCGACCCGAAGAACGACCAGCCGGGCCGAATGATCCTCAACTTCCACGTGGACGACTTCGACGCCGTCGAGACCCAGCTGCGGGCGGCCGGTGTGGACTGGCTCACGCCCGTCGCCGATCGCCCATCCGGCCGCTTCGGGACGTTCGAAGACCCTGACGGGAACTACCTCCAGATCATCCAGTTCAAGCAGGACGCGTAACTGCGGGAGCCGGCCCGCGAAACGTGCCGATCGGCATCCATCGTGCGCCCACCGGCACGCGACATCCCAGACTCGAGCACCCGAATATGTTGGGGTTGTCGTTGGAGACCCTCCGCCGGGATTGGCCCTGGACGACCCCGAGGACGATCAGCAGTGGGGAAACCCTTCTCGACGTCATCGACGTGCCGCGGTCGGCGGCGTGGACGGTCTCGGGGAGCAAGCCGTTGCGCTCGATGGCGTCCGCGACGAATTCCCGTGCGCGTTCGGCCGATTCGGCCCTCTCGACGGTGTTCCGCCGCCGCCCCGCGCGCCCTCGACATCCTATGTCCGCAGCAGTTCCTCCGGGACGGCGGCCGGGGCGGCGGAAGTTCGTCGCGGGCGGTGCCGTACCCGTGCCGGAGGCGGTGTCGATCGAACCCGCGCGTTCGCGAGGGCACGCGCTTAGGCTGTCCCGGCACCATCCGATCATGGTCGAAGAGGCGGGTAGATTTTCATGGGGGACATCCAACGCCACGGGCTTGCCCGGCGTGCGGCGCTGACCGGCGCGTTCGTCGGACTGACCGGTGGCGGCCTGCTCGCGGCGCCCGGAGCGGCCGAGGCCGCCACCGGCAGCGGCGGCGGCGACTGGCACGACATCAAGTCCTACGGCGCGGTCGGCAACGGCGTCCACGACGACGCCGAGGCTATACAGACCGCGCTCGACACGGCCGGGCCGGGCGGTGTCGTCTACGTCCCGCGCGGTTGGTTCGCGGTGTCCAGGCCGCTCGTAATCCCTCCCGCCGTCACCCTGCTCGGCTCGCACGGCAACCGCGTCACCGGCAACACCTACGTCACGCCGGTCGCCGGGATCACCGCCACGGCCGGTTTCGCCGGCGCCGCGCTCCTGACCATGGTGGACAAGGAAGTCGGCGGATACCCCCTGGACAACGGCGGCCAGCGGATCACCAACCTCTGCCTGGAGGGTGGCAAACTCGCCGCCGGCGCCCCGCCCGTCGACGGCATCCGCGCCACCGGCCGCGTGCACGACGTCATCATCGACACCGTCTCGATCCAGAACCTCACCGGCAACGGCATCACCGGCATCGGCCACACCCGACAGGACGGCAGTTCGCCCAAGCCGTTCTCGTGGTGCGTGCACAACACCATCGTCAACGCCGCCCGCGGCAACGGATTCCACTTCGTCGGCAGCACCGACACCACCCTCGTCAACTGTCAGGCACTCGGCGTCCAAGGAGACGGCTTCGTCCTGGACGGCATGCCCAACAGCAACCTGACCTCCTGCCGCGCGGAGTGGTCCGCCGCCAACGGCTTCCACGTGACCGGCGGTTGGTCCAAGTGGCAGGGCTCCGGAGGCCTGGTCATGACCGGCTGCACCACCGACCGCAACAGCCGCAACGGCGTCCTGATCGACGCCACCGGCAACGGCCCGATACTGATCACCGGCCTGATGCTGCGCCGCGACGGCCGCAACGGCTACCCCGGCAACGGCGGTGGCGGCTACGCCGGTCTGGCCACCAACGGCACGACCATGCCGGTCGTACTCTCCGGCGTCACCTGCTACCCGGGCGTCGGCGACGACGGCCACGGCGTCAACTCCCCCGACTTCGGCGTCAGCCTCACCGCCAGCACGTTCGTCTCCGTCGACGGCGGCTACCTGCACGCCGCGATCGAGGGCCTGCACGACGGCGGCGGCAATACCGTGCTGTTGCGCGGCTACGGCATCGGCACCGCGGTCGGCACCACCAACGAACCCACCCGCGACGTCACCAACGACTGGGCCATGCACGTCTCCTACGACGCGGCCGACCGGACCGCGGTCGACATCGCGAACACCAGGACCAACAACAACGCGCCGGTGATCCGCTACAGCGCGAGCACACACTCGGACCGCTTCCTCACCAGCGCCGTCACCGGCGAAACGGCCGGCCGCTTCAACGTCCAGGCGAACGGCCTGCACGAATGGGGTTCCGGCGCCGCCGCCCGGGACGTCACCCTCTCCCGCAGCGCCGCGAACACGCTCTCCCTCGGCACGGCCGACCTGCGCATCGCCACCGCAGGCCGAGGCCTGCGGGTCGCCGAGGGCGGCAACGCCGCCAAGATGGGCACGGTCGTACTCGGCCCCGGAGGCACCGCCGTGGTGGCAACCACCTCGATCACCGCCGCCTCCCGCGTCTTCCTGACGATCAACACCCCCGCGGGTACGCCCGGCGCCGTCCACGTGGCGGCCCGTACCGCCGGCACCTCGTTCACCGTCACCTCCACCAACACAGCGGACCGCTCCACCGTCGCCTACCTGATCGTCGAGCCGGCCTGAGCCGCGGGGCTCGGCCGAGGGCGCCGTCGGCAACCGGTGCGGAGTCTGCGGCCGGGCCCCGGGAACCGACGTGAGCGGCCCCGTGGCGCCGGGCGGTTCCGCGGTCCGGTTGGGGGCGCACCCGGAGCGGCGGATTCCCGTGCTTGCAGCGGGAGTTCGACCTTGAAGGAGCGATGTCACGGGTCGGCCGCGATCGGGGAGTGGTTCGGACTCGTCGGCGCAGGGCGGGCCGTGGTGGCCACAGGCTTGGTGTCCTCAGGGTGAGGGGGACGGATGCGGGACGCCGTGATCGCTTGTGGATGTGCCGACTTCGGGCGGATACCCGGGGCCGTCGCCCACCGTGGACAAATGTTCCGGCGTGGGTCGGCTTCGCGGCCGTGGCCCTGCTCGCCGTGCTCGCGGCCGGGATCGCAGCGATCGCGACAGGCGACCTGGGACCAAGACTGCCGGGCCGCCTGCGCGGCGCCGTCGAGGACCACGCCTGCGGGGGCGAACCCTCGACCACGATGTCGGCGCCCCCGAAACCCACCTGTCCTTCTTCACCTCCTCGACACGCTCCACCGCGCCGCCCGAGACCACACCGAAACGGTCGTCGACGGCCACACCGTCAACCTCCGCACCCTCACCCGCACCCCGGAGGACCACCACACCATCCGCACCCTCGTATGGGCCGCCCTGCTCGCCGACGGCATCCGCGCACTCGTCACCGCCGGACGCTGGCACGACGCAGCCCGACACGCCGCCACCCACCGCGGCGTCGGCACCCGACTGCTCGACGGCCGACAGATCACCATCCTTGCCCTGGCCCACACCGGACACCCCCACCAGGCCACCGACATGGTGGAACGAAGCACCGTCGCCGAGCCCTGGGAACACGCGGTCCCAAGCCTCCTACGCGCAATGTGCCGACAAGCCGCCGCAGACGAGACCGCAGCGGATGTCACCACGATGCTCGCCGCCGTACGCACGCTGCTTGAGCAGCAACGCGACCCTTCCACAACAGTCTTCCGAACGCGCGTCGCACTCACCGCGATCTTCCTCGCCGGCACGCACGAACGTCACCCCCAACTACCCCATCTGCGCGCACACGTGATCGCCACCGCATCGAGAGACGCCTACGCAGCCCGGGAGATGCTCGCGCACCCGCTCCTGCGCCGGACAATGACCCACGACCGACACCGAATCCTTACGGAGACGATCCACACCTCGGGACTCGACACGAAAGCAATCCCCGAGCCTATGCACCGCGACCTCACCGGGGCACTGTCGTCGGCAGAACGCCGCATGCGCGCGCTCCTCGCCGACAACAGCACATCGAGGCAACCACATCGAACGTAGGTAGTTCGCGCTCGGCGGAGGAGCTGGTCCGCTCGCCCCATGAACTCGTCACACCCGTCCCACGTCGCAACTCCGCGGGGGCGAGGTCGCGACGGTCACCGCCTCGTCCGCGCCCACCGCGTCGTCCGCGCCCGACTGACGTTCCGACAGACGGGCACGGACGTCGTCATCACCACGACCCTCCCCCGACACGACACCTCGGTCACGCTGCTACCCCGCATCGGAACAGACGTGTCCGTCGACACCATCATGGGCGTCCTCTTCGGACAGCCGAAGAGTCGACCTCTTCGGCGTATCACGGATGTGGAGATCGCGCCCGGCAGCATCAACAACGTCCGCCGGAAGCCAAGTCGGCTCGCCGAACGGTGATCCCGGCCGAGACCGAGCAGGCTGTTCGTCCGGGCGCGACCGGCAACCCCCGTGCGGGCTCCGGGCGTCAGGTCGCGCGTTGCCTCGGGCACAGACTTAATACGGCTCGAACTGGAACTGCACAGGCGGGGCCATGTCGCCGAAGGCGCGACTGAACGTGTGAGGCGACCGGTCCAGTTCCGCGAGCACCCGCGCTGCCGTGTCGTTGCCGGCGAGATCGGGCGCCAGCGCCGCGCAGGCCCGAACGCCTTCGTACAGATCGGTGAGCCAGGGGCGCGTGTCGCCGTCGAGGTGGCCGATGGCGATCACGATCGTCGCCAGGTCGCACGGGGAATCGGCGGCCCTGGCCGTCAACGTCTCCAGCAACTCCGGACGTTGCGCGGAGGCGGCCGGATGCCGCGCCAGTGACCCGACCGCCGCGGCGGCGCAGGTCCTGCGTTGGGTGTGTTCCGACGCGAGGTGGGGCAGTGCGCGCCGCAGGAGCTCGGGAGCCGCGTCGAAGCAGGCGAGCGCCGCCAGGTCGAGGACGAGTTCACCCAGCTCCGTGCCGTCCTGCCACTTCCGGGTCCTGCCGTCTGCACCGGTCGTCGACACGTACTCGGCGGACCAGGCCCGCAGCTCCGGTGCGCGGCCCTCGACCCGGGCACGGATGTCCGCGGGCCGGTCGCCGAGGTCGGCGGCGACGCCGATCGCGTACAGATAGGCGAGCATGGCACCCGGCTGGGCCCCTGTTCCTCGTGCGGACAGCCGACCCGCAGCCCCCGACCATCCTCTCCGGCAATAGCGGTCCCGTCTTGCTCACGCCTGCACAACGACCGCGGTGAGCCGACCGATCAGCCCGAGCCCGGTGCCGGTGCGGGAATCGACCACCGGCGGCCGGTCGCGGCACCACCCGACCAGACGAACTGCTCCCCGGCGGTGATCGTGGCACCATCGCGCTCCCGCCCGCACGGAACCGCTGCGGCGCCAGCCGCGGCTACCGATACACGTCGATGAGGGCGTACAGGTGTGTGCCGTGCGCCCACTCCCCCAACTCGGCGCGGCCGACAAGGTGGATGCCATGGTCCGCGGCGAATTCCGCCGCCGGGGCGGTGAAGCCGTTGAGCCCGACCATGATCGCGACGTCGGCGCCGTGCTGGGGCCGGCCGTCCCGTTGAACGCATGGACGTCTTTGGCGACAACCGGTCTCGCAAGCTGTTTGCACTGCATCACGACGACGCGACCCAACCGGTCCTCGGCCAGGACGTCGGCCCCCTTGTCGCCGGGACCACCCACGCGACGCACCGCCCGGAAACTGTCACGCCTCAGAGGGCATTCGATCTAGATGAAATAACCTTTATGTCCTAGTAGGTTCCTCGCCAGGTGGGTGTGGTCTCGCCCGTTATGCGTTTGGTGAGGTTGTCGATGGAGGCGATGTGGATCATGGCTTCGGAACTGGCGGGCAGGGTCTCGTAGTCGCGGGT